>JAEZUI010000273.1 GCA_023421115.1 Bacillota bacterium
CAACTTCAATACTTTCTATGTTTTTACTGTCCCCATCTTCCTTTATTGTTGGGAGTACTTCTCTTCCCTCATAATCGTCCCTATGAGCAAATTCATATCCAGCAAGAACAGTTTCAACTCCAAGATCTTTGAATAAGTGCTGATAATGATGAGCCCTTGAACCTCCAACAAATAGAGCTGCCGTCTTTCCCTTGCATATTTCCCTGTATTCCTCTATTTTAGGAGTTATCTCTTCAAGTTCTTCAGCTATTATTGCTTCAGTCCTTGCTGTCAAATCCGGATCATCAAAATACTTCGCAAGATCCCTAATGCTCTTTATAGTACTTTTAATACCTATAAAGTTTACTTTAAGCCAATCCTGACCGTATTTTGTCTTCATCATGTCCCCTATATAGTTGATAGAACGGTGACATTGAATAACATTCAAGGTAGCTTTGTGGGCAAATTTCAGCTCGTCTACTGTTCCGTTTCCCGGAATTGAAGCTACAATATCATAACCTATTTTTTTTAGAATTCTCTCAATTTCCCAGCCGTCACCACCTATGTTGTATTCCCCGAGCATGTTGATGGCATACTTTCCTACAGCCTTTTCACCGGTACCTATTATGTGCTTTATTAAGCCATTATTTGCAATATGGTGACCACCGGACTGACTAACACCCTTATAACCCTCACAGCTAAACGCAACCACCTTTATTCCATATTCATTCTGTGCCTTTGTAGCTATTGCATGAATATCATCTCCAATAAGTCCAACAGGACATGTGGAACAAATAAAGATGGTTTTGGGCTTAAATATATCTACAGCTTCTTTTATAGCCTGAATAAGCTTTTTCTCTCCTCCAAATACAATATCACTTTCCTGAAGATCTGTTGAAAAGCAGTAGGCTAAAAGGTTTAACTCATCACCTTTTGTCTTCCCCTTATTTCTTCTTGTTCCCCATGTATAATAGCCACAGCCTATAGGACCATGAGTAAGTACAACAGCATCCCTTAGCGGCCCTAATACAACACCTTTACACCCTGCATAGCAGCACCCTCGGTTTGTAATTATCCCGGGAATGGTTCTAACGTTAGCAGCGATGGTCTGTGGTTGTTCACAGGTATCATCCTTTACAATAATGTGCTGCTTTCTGTTTTTAAAAACCGCTGCCGGATATTTTTCCATAACTTTATCTAGTTTCTGTTTCATAATAATCACCCCAAATCGTTGGTTTTACAGCTTTAAATTGCAACATCACCGGTTTCTCCGGTTCTTACCCTGATCACATCAGATACAGGCATCACAAATACTTTTCCATCTCCGGGTTTTCCTTTACTGTTGACTTCAACAATAATATCAACCACCTTTTTAACATCTCCGTCTGCTACTATTAAGGACAAAAGTCGTTTTGGTATAAGTCTGTGCCCTTCAGACATTGCTTCTGCCACAACAGGTGAAGGGATTTCCATGCCCTTAACCATCTTTTCGAGTATTGAAAAATCCACCTTTTTCTTTCCTCTTCCTAAAACCTTCCGGCAATTCAGTGCCGCAAATCCTTCTTTTAGCAGTGCATCTTTAGTTTTACTTATCATTTCCATCCTTATAATCGCAAGTACCTCTTTCATATCACAACCTCCCTTATAGCCCGTTTTCTCCAGAACTTATGGTGTATGCTTCTTCAACGGGACTTACAAATATCTTCCCATCTCCAAAAGCACCCTTTTCACCGGTTTTGGCGTTTTTCAAAATAAGCTTAATTACATCGTCTTTTTCCTCATCTTTTACTACCATCATCAACATCTCTTTTGGAATCTCATCATAGAATACTTCTCCCACTTTTACACCTCTTTGCTTTCCCCGCCCCATTACATCTAATTTTGTAACTGCCGGAAAGCCTGCATCACACAGTTCTGAAAGCACAAATCCTACTTTCTCAGGTCTTATAATAGCTCTTATCATTAACATAATATCAACCCTCCCGAATTTTTATATATCCAATATACCGTGTTCCATCAGGATTTCTTCCAATCTGTCCTGTACCATCGGCTTTGGAACAACAAACATATCATTGCTGTCAACTGCGGTTGCCAATCCTCTATACGCATCTGCCTGTTCGTGTTCAGGACTGAAATCAATTACCGTCTTTCTGTTTATTTCAGCTCTTTGAACCTGATTATCCCTAGGTACAAAGTAGATCAACTGACTTCCCAACTCTTTTGCAAAAGCTTCCAGTAACTCCTTTTCCCCATCTACTTTCCTGCTGTTGCAGATTATTCCTCCAAGACGGGTTCCACCAGAGTTAGCATACTTTTGAACACCTTTACATATATTGTTTGCCGCATACAGAGCCATCATCTCTCCACTGGCTACTATGTATATTTCCTGAGCTTTGCCCTCCCTTATTGGCATTGCAAAACCACCACAAACAACATCCCCTAATACATCATAGAAAACATAATCCAAATCCTCCGTATATGCTCCAAGGCTCTCAAGCATATTGATTGAAGTGATAATTCCTCTTCCTGCACATCCGACTCCCGGCTCGGGTCCACCCGATTCAACACACTTAATTCCAAATACACCGGATTTCATTATGTTTTCAAGTTCGACTTCCTCTCCTTCTTCTCGTAAAGTATCAAGAACACTTTTTTGTGCCAATCCACCTAATACCAACCTTGTTGAATCCGCCTTAGGATCACAACCTACTATCATAACCTTCTTGCCCATTTCACCAAGACCAGCGGTTAAATTCTGAGTTGTTGTGGATTTTCCTATTCCACCTTTTCCATAAATAGCTACCTGTCTCATATAGATTACCTCCATCCTTTTTTGCATCGATTTTTTATTTTGTTTATTTATATTAAAACTTCGGGGCATCGAGCCCTTTGTTTTTTGCCACTTTCATTTGGTTCAATAGATATGAAATAAAACAACGCCACGAAGCTATATCACTATAGATCGTGGCGTCTCAGCCGTGAAGGTATAAAATTCATTCCTGGAATCTCATATTTCCTTCTCATTATTAAATTTATGAATTTATATTAACATACTTCTTGCATTAATGCAATAGGTTTTATATGAATTTTTCTACTTTTAATACATTTTTGCAATTTGCACAATTGATTCTTGCATTTTGGTTGCTTTTTTATGTACTTTGCCTTAACCTTTAGTAAGAATTATTGCGTCAGCTATATTTCTCATTGGTAACCTGTTGTCCCTGCTTTTTTTCTTAATAAGTTCATAGGCCTCAGCTTCAGATAGTCGGTTTTGCTCTACCAATATCCACTTTGCTTTTTCTATTACCTTTTTGTTCTCTAAAGTCTCATTTAATTTTCTTACCTTTTGTTCATATTCCCAGACTCTTTTAAAATTTAGCAAACTGATTTCTGCAATTTGATTTATAACTTCGTCAAAAGCAGGCTTTGTCATGTAAGTTATGGCTTTTGAATTTCGAATAAAGTCGGAAACTTCATCATTCTTAGTATCCAAGATCAAAGTGCAAGCCGCTAGCAACTCATCATCAATTATTTCTAGGGTGTGTCTAATTTCTGTAAAGCTTTTTCCCACATCAATTATCAAATACTCAGGCAAATGTCTTCTAGCAAGTCTTAAAACATTGCACAGCTCTTTTGAATAACCTGTATATATCATTCCGCTTGAAGAAAGTACATTTTTTACTCTTATCAAAAGTTTATTATCTTCTCCTGCCAATACAAATTTTGAGCCCTCCATAGTCATTTTCCTTTCCTTGCTTAGTATGGTTTAAAAGAGATTAAATAAAAATGCTTTCCTGTCTGAATATCTTCCGAAACAGGAAAGCATCAACGCTTTTCATAAATATATTAAAATTTATATTAGCATAGAATATATTTGAATTCAAGTACTCTATTGTCTTATTTTTTCAAGCCATTAAGCCTATCAATAACCTTTTCATACATCTGCTCATATTTTATTTTCTTTGCCTTTTCCTCTTCTATTACACTTGCAGGAGCTTTCGCAACAAATCCCTGATTTTCAAGCTTTGCATTTACCCTATCTAGCTCTTTTTGAAGATTTGCCTTTTCCTTTTCAAGTCTTTCAAGCTCTTTTTCGATATCTATCAAATCCTCAAGGGGCAGATAAATTTCTACACCGGGAAGCATTGAAGCAACTGCATCTTCCGAAATATCAGTCTTGTCGGATTGCACTAAAACCTCCGAGCTAGATGCCAATCTTTCAAAAAACACTTTTCCTTCTCTAATAATGTCCTGATCTTCAAACTTTGAGGCAACAAATATTGTTTTTGCCTTCTTTGAAGGAGGAACATTCATTTCAGCCCTTATATTTCGTATATTCTTAATGGCACTCATAATAAGATTCATCTTTTCCTCTTCTTTTGAGAAATTAAATTCTTCCTTATATTCCGGCCATTTTGAAATCATGATACTGTCGTCATCATTGATCAAATGAGTATAAATTTCCTCTGTAACAAATGGCATATATGGATGTAAGAGCTTCATAGCTGTTCCTAATACATAGTTGAGCACATACTGAGCCTCAAGCCTTGAACTGTCTTCCCTGTCATAAAGTCTCGGTTTAACAAGCTCAATATACCAGTCACAGAATTCTTCCCAGATAAACTCATAAATCTTCTGCAAGGCTATACCCAACTCAAATTTTTCCATGTTTTCTGTTACTTCTTTAGTAAGACTGTTTACCTTGCTCAAAATCCATTTATCAGCCGAGTTGAATCTACTCTCATCTACTTTTGAAAAATCAAGGTTTTCATCAAAGTTCATAAGTACAAACCTTGAAGCATTCCAAATTTTGTTTGCAAAGTTTCTGCTCGACTCAACCTTTTCGCTTGAAAATCTCAAGTCATTTCCCGGCGATGTGCCGATTGTAAGGGAAAACCTTAGCGCATCGGTACCGTACTTTTCTATTACTTCTAATGGATCAATACCGTTTCCAAGGGATTTGCTCATTTTTTTGCCCTGAGCATCCCTTACGATTCCGTGTATAAACACATACTTGAAAGGTTCTTTTCCCATATTCTCCATACCTGAAAAGATCATCCTTGCAACCCAGAAGAATATTATGTCGTAGCCGGTTACCAATACCTCGGTAGGATAGAAATATTTCAGATCTTCGGTGTCCTTAGGCCATCCAAGAGTTGAGAACGGCCATAGTGCTGAGCTAAACCAAGTATCTAAAGTATCTGGGTCCTGTTCAATTCTTGAACTTCCACACTTAGGACAGGTATCGGGCATATCATTTTCTACCATCATATTACCGCACTCATTGCAGTAATATGCGGGAATTCTATGTCCCCACCAAAGCTGCCTTGAAATACACCAATCCTGAATATTCTCCATCCAGTTGAAGTATATCTTTGAAAACCTTTCAGGCACAAATTTGATTGTTCCGTTTTTAACAACTTCAATAGCTGGTTCTGCAAGAGGCTTCATCTTTACAAACCACTGTTTTGAAATTATGGGCTCTATAACTGTAGAACATCTGTAGCAAGTACCTACATTATGAGTATGATCCTGGATTTTAACCAACAGGTCTAAGTTTTCTAAATCCTTTATAATCTGCTTTCTAGCTTCGTATCTGTCCATTCCTTGGTATTGTCCGGCATGCTCATTCATTGTCGCATTATCATTCATAACCTTTATCTGAGGCAGATTGTGTCTTAACCCCACTTCAAAGTCATTAGGATCGTGTGCAGGAGTAATTTTTACAACTCCGGTACCGAAATCCTTTTCAACGTACTCATCGGCAATTACAGGTATTTCCCTGTTCATCAACGGCAAAACTACCATCTTGCCTATAAGATGCTTATATCTCTCATCCTCAGGGTGTACTGCCACAGCTGTATCTCCAAGCATAGTTTCCGGCCTTGTGGTAGCAACAACAACATATTCGTTACTGTCCTTAATCGGGTAACTTATATGCCAGAAATGGCCTGCTTTTTCTTCGTACTCAACTTCAGCATCGGAAATTGAAGTATTACATTTAGGGCACCAGTTGATAATTCTTTCACCCCTATATATAAGACCCTTTTTGTAAAGTCTTAGAAACACCTCTTTAACAGCTTCCGAAAGGCCTTCATCCATGGTAAAACGTTCACGTTTCCAGTCACAGGAGCTTCCAAGCTTCTTGAGCTGCTCAACTATTCTTCCTCCATAGTGTTTCTTCCATTCCCATGCTCTCTCTAAAAACTTCTCTCTTCCGATCTCTTCTTTTTTGATACCTTCTTTAGCCATAGCCTCAACAATTTTTGCTTCGGTAGCTATACTCGCATGGTCTGTTCCAGGCAACCAAAGGGCAGAAAAGTTCTGCATCCTTTTCCACCTTATAAGAATATCCTGAAGGGTATTGTCCAAAGCGTGCCCCATGTGCAGCTGTCCAGTAATATTCGGTGGCGGAATAACAATAGTATAAGGTATCTTACTCTCATCTACCTTTGCATGAAAATAATCCTTATCCATCCACTCCTTATAAAGTCTATCCTCAACCTGTTTGGGGTCATAGGTTTTTGCAATGTTCTTTTCTTCACTCATTTTATATACCTCCATTTTATTAAATTCATTTCATAAAAATCCCAAGAATAAACAAGAATAGTCCCGGTAACGATATAATCATTCCCATCATCTTGATATTCAAAATCGCCTTATTATGTTTATATGTCGCCAGTTCTTCTTCAGTCAGTTCACCTTCAAAATCGCAAACTACCTTTTCATTAAGTCGGTATTTATCAACAATATATTTTGCCAAATATACAGCTGCAAAACCTGGCGCCATTAAAATTAATCCTATTATTTCCATATACGACACCTTCTCCACTCCCTTACTATTAATAAAAAAGAATAATAAAAAACCCTTCATCCATAATTGGACGAAAGGTATTATTCCGCGGTACCACCAAAATTCCCTACAAAAGGGCAGCTCACTCCTTCACAGAAGCCTTAAATCAGCTTCTTTAAAGTACGGGAAATAACGGACCTCCACCGCTGCAGCCTACTCACAAATCAAGTACATTTCAACTGCAGAGCTCCCAAGCTACCTTCAACAGCATTAAACTCAAGGAAAATTTCCAGCCAACGATTTTCCATCTCTATCAAGACTTACTGTCTACTCCTCTTGATCATCGCTTCTTATATTATAGTTAAACTTAATGATAAATTAATCATACATCATTGTCAAGGTGCTAATTTAATAATTTAATAATCTTCAATTTGTAATTTGAACAACAACTTTATTTTCATGTTACACTTTAGCAAGAATCGGGTCTAGGCACTGTTTCAATAGATAGGTATTTGCTTTTATCATAATATCATATAAAATTGCTGTGGTATTTTGAAATGATTAGTCGGATCATGATTCTGAATTCCCCAAAGCTTCAAATGTTTTAAAATCTTCTCGATAGTTTCTTCATCTTCAACAAACGAAATTATTCTCATTTTCCCATTGCAATGTTTACATTTTAGAGGATCAACCTTATAAACCTTTTGAATAAGTCTTGCTCAGTTTTTACGAAAGGCTTTTTTCATAAGAACTTGGATGAAATACGTCCTGCTGTAGAGATTAAAAAGCTTGATACACCAGTGTACTTTAGAAGAATGGCTCAGGCAGTATCTTGAGCTGCCTAATGGAATTCCATCTTGGTTTACAATAGCGCGAGTATTAGACGTAATTAACCCAAAGCAGTTTGAGAAATGCTTTGTAGAGTGGATGCAGGAAGTTACGCAACTCAAAGAAGGTGATGTAGTAGCAATTGACGGCAAAACAATGAGAGGAACAGCAAATAAAAGTGCTGGAAAAAAAGCCATCCACATTGTGAGCGCATGGTGCAGCAGTGATAAACTTCTAGGTCAGGTAAAGACGGATGAAAAGAGTAATGAGATTACAGCAATACCAGAGCTTTTGGACTTATTATTCATAAAAGGAGCTATTGTTACAATCGACGCTATGGGCTGCCAAAAGGACATTGCCACAAAGATTGTAAAGGAGAAAAAAGCTGATTACGTACTGTCGCTTAAGGATAATCATGAAACATTAAAAAAAGAAGTAGAAGAATACTTTAAGGATGTAGAAAAGACAGGATTTAATGATGATAAAATCCTACAGTGCAGTACAAAGGAAAAGGGACACGGACGTATAGAGGAACGACTCTATTATTATTCTACTGATATTAATTGGATGGATGCTAAAAAAGACTGGACAAAGCTAACTGGAATAGGAATGGTTATCCGTAAAGTTGAGATAAATGGCCAAAAGACAGAGGAGAGAGCATATCATCTTGGAAGCGTAAAAACAGCTGAAGATTATGCACGAGGTGTGCGAATGCATTGGGGAATTGAAAGTACCCACTGGAGTCTGGATGTAACTTTCCTGGAAGATGCAAATCGAACAAGGAAAGGCTGTGCACCTCAGAATTTAGCTTTACTAAAAAGGATGGCTCTTAACATGGTAAAAAAAGATCAGGAAAAGAATCCAAAGAAGAGCCTCAAGAGGAGAAGATTTATAGCTTCTCTAAATGATGATTATCTTGAATATATTTTTTCAATAAATTTTAGATAAAAGAAAAGTATGTAGGATACTGAGTATATCCTTGACCGGACTACTTGGTTGCAAAAAAAGGTAAAAGTAAAGATAAGGATAATTCCGGGCGTTTCTAGTTCCATATCATAGTAATACCGGAATGCATTTCTTACAATGGTAACCCTACCGAAATACAAATGCTGAAATGGCATTTTTAAAAAT
>JAEZUI010000007.1 GCA_023421115.1 Bacillota bacterium
AGTTAAAGTGACGGTAAAACTAACATGTAAAAACTTCCTGTTTTGTAATACTCCAAACGTGCCTACCCCAAACACAATGATTTACAATAAAGCAGTTAGAAGAGTTTTTGAAGTAATGTAAAAAAATTAGAGGATGCCAACTAAAAACGTGAGTATCCTCTAATCTTCAAGTCTTGGACCTTCTTGCCATAAAAATCTGCCACCTCTAGGGAAAATACTCGATGAAGTTGTTGATATTTTGATATTCAATTGAATTATGTGTATTCTATACACATTTAAGTTTGAAATAACGTAAATCCATAAAGACTCTTACATAGAAACAAGCCGAATAGGTTTTTACTTATCCGGCTTGTATTTTAAAAAAACTTCTTATATTTTAGTTGCTTCAAAACTCTAATTTACAAATGTATCCGCAATTTTTTTAACTTCATCAATTGCTAACTTTGTAACTCTTGATATCTTTTCGATAGAGTCTCCTTCTTTTAACATTTCTTGGATTACTTCTATTTTACCCTCTATTTTACCTTCTATTTTACCTTCTATTTTACCTTCTATTTTACCTTCTATTTTACCTTCCATTTTGCCTTGCAGCCTTGCTTCCATCTTTTCTTTTCTAAAAGCTCTTTCTAACGCATACACCATATTTTTCACCTTTCCTTCCTTTTGAAAAATATCATCGATTTCCTTTTTAACTTCACTTTTCAATCCTCTTGCTATAATGTTCATTATCCAATTCCACATTACATTTGTATCTTCATCAGATAACCCTTGTAACTTCACCGCTACTTCTTGCAGTCTACCAATAATTTCCTTGCTCTTATCCTTGGTCTTATCTATAAAGAATACTGCCGCTATCAAATTTGCCAGCTCTAAAAGCTCTTCATCTCGATATCTTCTTATATCAAACAATATATATTTGAAGTCTATTACAAGTTCTCCGAACTGTTCATATTCATATAAAGTCTCTTTAAAACTTCTCTTTGCAGTCCATTTTTCACTGCCGTTGTATAATACGCACGGTATAATTACAGGTAGTTTGAAATCTTTTCTTCTAGCTTCTTTCTTGTCTGTCTCTTTTAATATATTTCTCCATATCTCTACCATATAAAGCATCAATCTATACGGCATTTGATAATCAACTCTTGATTGCAATTCTAGTAAATAAAAGTAAACACTATTTCCATCTATATTTACTTTATACACCAAGTCTGCTTCTTTGTTCTTGAAATCCGGCAATATGAAGGATTTATCAACTAGTTCCACATCACTAGGTTCAATTTTCTTTGCCCATCCTTGGTCTACAAAACTTTTTAACAGTTGTACAAATAGCCTTTTTATACTTAATATATATTTGTATCCTTTATCATGGGCATTATGTATTTCTTCTTTCAATTCATCACTTCCTATGCAATCATTATATCATTAAATTCATATCAATATCAACTCTCAGCATAAGGACAAACTGTAACATTGATTGTAGCTTCCTCAAGAATTAGAAACAAGCCGAATAAGCTTTTGCTTATCCGGCTTGTATTTAAAAAGACTTCTTATTAATTTTAGTTGATAGAAAACCCTACTATATTAGCTAATGCCATTTCCGTATATGTGATTCGGCTTGAGGATAACAATACTACAAATCTATATTTATCAATCCAATTATATCTCTCAAAAAATTCATAGCTTAACTTAAACTCCTCTAAAGCTTTTTGATATTGTTTTTTCTTTAAATATACAATACCCTTTCTTTGGTTTCTAGGGATCATTCCTCTAGATCCCTTGATATTGCTTAATCTTATTTTCATGCTTCATCTCTGTCCCTCTGCTGAGTATTTCCAGTACTTTAATACTGGCACACTGAATGAAAACCTCGCTCTTTAAATTTGCTATTTAAGATGTTTATACACATCTTCCAAGCTATCATAGTCCAACATTTCATCAACAATAATATCTAAAGTCTCTGCATCAAGCTGCTCAATTTTAATTCTCATGTCCTCTGCTAAAACCCCAAATTTCTTAGTTAATAATCGTATTGCAGTTTTTGCAACACCCTTTTCGATACCCTTTTCGATACCCTTTTCGATACCCTCAGCAACACCTTCTCTTTTTGCCTCTTCCGCAATAATAGGATTGTATAACGTGGTTACCATAATATCAACCTCCTTGCCTACGCTCGAATACTCTCCATATTTATTATACAAATATTCTGTTATATTCCTTAGCACTCTTAATATTTTTTCCAAATCCGTTCCTATTATTTCATAACTGTTATATAATTCACCAAGCACATTTATTGTTGATTGTATAATTTCTATAAGCTTTTTGAATTCAGTGTTAATGAGTTTACCCTTATCTTCATATTTTATATACTCATTGTTGTATATGCTTTTTATTCTTTTCCTTGACTTAAATACTTGTAATGGCAGTAGAGCATACAACTTTTTATCCTTCAAATCCTCTGCTGAGTATTTCCAGTACTTTAATACCGGCACACTGAATCTTATCTCCTGACCATCAGGTAATCTCAACTTAAAATACAACTCGTCTTTAATATTTCTGTTCTCTTCTAGAAATATTACCAATTGCTTCGGGTAATAAAGGATTGTTTCTTCCTTATTTTCATCCCCTGCTCTTTCGACAGCTTTTTCAAATCCATACCTAAACATTCTTATAGCCATTGAATTGTCATTTAGAGTCTGAAATTCAATATGATAACTAAAAGACTTATTTTTTGTCCTTACCGTTATAAATATATCTCCACAAATCCTATCAAAATCATCATCTACAAATTCACTATTTGAATACTCTATACTTACTTCATTATAGTCATACTCCTCATTAAATAGTGCATTCAGTAAATTTACCATTACTTTCTTTGACAATTTAAACAGCACTTTCATCATCTGGTCTAACTTTATTTTTTCTATTGCAACATCCTTGCTCATCTTGCTTTCTCCTACCACTGTACTTATATAAATTGTAACACATTACAAGGTTTATCACAATAATTTTGTGTATCAATATGCATCCTATAAATTGCAAGTTAAAGTGACGGTAAAACTAACATGTAAAAACTTCCTGTTTTGTAATACTCCAAACGTGCCTACCCCAAACACAATGATTTACAATAAAGCAGTTAGAAGAGTTTTTGAAGTAATGTAAAAAAAT
>JAEZUI010000129.1 GCA_023421115.1 Bacillota bacterium
ATTTTCTGGTGGTTATTACGAGAAGGTCACACCCGTTCCCATTCCGAACACGGTAGTTAAGCTTCCCAGTGCCGATGATACTTGGATGGTGACGTCCCGGGAAAGTAGGTCGCTGCCAGATTTATATTCCTCAATAGCTCAGTCGGTAGAGCATGCGGCTGTTAACCGCAGGGTCGTAGGTTCGAGTCCTACTTGAGGAGCCAAAGAACCTTATTAGCAAATTGCTAATAAGGTTCTTTTTATGTTGCTTAATTATTTAACATAAAAACAATAAATATACAAAACGAGAAAGACTATATCATAAATCCAAATTTATATGAGTTTTGAAGTTAACAAAAGTGTGCATAATATTTTTGAAAAGATTATTAATTTATGTTGCCATAATGACTAAATTTTGATAAATTGTTAAGAGTGTACTTCCTCAAGGGATTTATTCGATTATGGTTCAACATATAACAAAGTTTACTTGAATATATTATTAAAACAATAATCGGAATGAGGAAGAAAATGAAAAGAAATAAAGTGTATTTAGTTTTATCAATGGTATTGACAGTTACATTAATTATATTGTCCGTGCTTTTTTTCAACCGAAATGGTATTATAGGTCAAAGGGGCAATCCACAAGATCAAAATAAAACTATCATTGGCCGTTCCATAAAAGATAATGGTAATAATGTTGAGGCTATACCGGAAAAAATACCTGCAAGTCCAATTGAAGTTCAGGCAGCCGGAAAGAACAATGTAAAAGTCAAGGCCATATACCTTACTGGTATAT
Source organism: Bacillota bacterium (assembly GCA_023421115.1). Taxonomy (GTDB): domain Bacteria; phylum Bacillota; class Clostridia; order Acetivibrionales; family Acetivibrionaceae; genus Acetivibrio. Next base: position 776 of record JAEZUI010000129.1, read on the forward strand.
CAACAGGTAATAAAACCTTTTTGGATAAGATAGTGAAGATTATAAATACTACGGAATTGAATGCTGTCGTTATAGATGTTAAAGAAGATGGTAAAGTAAACTATGAATCAAATGTAGCTCTAGTAAAAGAAACTGGTGCATATGAAAAATTGTATGACCCCAATTATGTTATTAAGACCTTGCATGACAATGGTATATATGTAATAGGAAGAATTGTATGCTTTCGAGATGATTATATGGCTGTTAAAAGACCTGATTTGGCTATTAAAAGGCCTGATGGTTCAATATGGAAAGAAAATGGGAAAATAGCATGGACAAATCCATACAATGAAGATGTATGGAATTATAACATAGAGGTAGCGAAAGAAGCAGTAGAAAAGGGGTTTGATGAAGTCCAATTTGATTATGTCAGATTTCCGGCAGCAAGTTCCACAAGTGTTGATTACGGGAAGGGTGTTTCTGACAAGGCTGATGCAATATCAGGATTTTTAAAGGTTGCTTCAAAGGAAATTAAGAAAATGAACGCAACCGTATCCGCAGATGTATTTGCAATAATATGTGAAAGCCCCGGTGATACGGAAGGCATTGGACAGGTTTTAGAGACAATAGGTTTGGATGTAGATTATATATGTCCAATGATATATCCATCACATTATGCTAATAATTCCAAACGGATGATGGGTAATGGAGTAGGACAGAGCATTAATGGCGTAATGTTTACTGCACCGGACTTAAGGCCTTATGATGTTGTTTATAATGCTCTTCTAAAGACTAAGAATAGAATAGCTAAAATAGATGGGTATAATGCGAAAGTGAGGCCTTACTTACAGTATTTTACTGCATCATATCTGCCAAAAGGTTATTACCAGAATTATGGACCTGAACAAATCAGACAACAGATCAATGCAGTTTATGATGCGGGCTATGAAGAGTGGATTTTTTGGGATGCTGGAAATGGTTATAAAAATATATCTTTTGAAAAAGAGTAAGGAATATTTTCAGTTAACATCTCTTTGAACCTAAATAAAAAGAAAAGGGTATTATTGACGCTTTAAAACTTTTATTTTATGAACTTTTAGACAAAGAATTGCGTCTAATCTAATATTACTTATTAAAGACTTAAAATTGAAGTTTTATAGTAGTTTAATTTCGTGTAAGAACTAATTTGGCAGTATTAAGAAATTATGGGTAGTTTAATTATGAGTAGTTTAAAATAAACAAGAATATGGGAGGTCAATATGATAAGAAGACTGGCAGCAAAGAGTATGAGAAACAAGGTAATACTAACTTTTTTAGTATCTTCAATGGTATTTTCAATGGCGTCATGTGGAGCAAAAAATCCACTAGATAAAAATAATCCTCAACCTAATATTACTTTAGGTAGTGAAAATACCGATAACTCTGGTAATACTGGAAACGATGAGGGCGCTTCAGGACCGGATGTAAGTCCAAGCCCTACTGCAGAGGAACAAAATGGTGATGACAAAAACAGTACTGTGAAAAAGGATGTAAAAGTTAAAGCGTTATATCTCACAGGCTGGACTGTTGGAAGTTCTGAAAGAGTGCAGCATTTTATTGACCTTGCAAAGAACACAGAAATAAATTCATATGTAGTTGACATTAAAGATGATGACGGATATGTAGGTTATGAGTCAAATGTGCCTGCTGTTAGGGAAGCGGGAGCATGGAAGGAAAAATATAATGCTGACAATGTTTTAAAGGCTTTTCATGACAACGATGTTCACGTAATAGGAAGGCTAGTATGTTTTAAAGACCCTGTTTATTCTGCAAAAAACTCTTCTTTGGCAATAAAGAAGACAGATGGAACTGTGTGGAAGGAAAGTCTTGGCGGTGGCAAATATGCATCTTGGCTTAATCCATATAAAGAGGAAACTTGGGAATATTTAGTTTCTATTGCTAAGGAAGCCGTGGAAAAGGGATTTGATGAAATACAGTTTGACTACGTAAGATTTCCTAACGGTATAAAAAAAGTTACAGATTTCAGCAGCTATAATAAGGAAAAATACGAGGCTATAAATGAATTTTTAGCATATGCAAAGAAAGAACTTCCTGGAGTAGCTGTTTCTGCGGATGTATTTGGTATAATATGTGAAAGTCCTGCTGATACGGAAGGTATTGGACAATATCTTGAATTGATCGGTAAGGACGTAGATTATCTTTCACCTATGGTTTATCCATCACACTATGCTGTAGGACAGACTGTTAATGGCGTGACGTTTTCTAAGCCAGACCTTGATCCTTATGGAGTAGTGTATAACAGTCTTAAAAAGGCAAAGGATAGAATTGCAGCTGTAGATGGATACAATGCAGATGTAAGAGCCTATCTACAAGATTTTACAGCTTCATGGCTCGGATCAGGTTATTACAAGAAGTATGGGCCTGAGGATGTTAAGCAGCAAATAAAAGCGGTTTATGATGCCGGATATGAAGAATGGATAATGTGGAACGCAGGTAATAAATATTCCGAAGATGCTTTTAAAAAGGAGTAAGTAAAGATAAAATTTTAATATAATAAATTGTAGTTTGTAAAGGTTCCGGTGCATTGAATACCGGAACTTTTGCTATTAATTTTTGTTTAACAAGCATATAAAAATTGCACATTTATTGGCAGAAATGCAACATTTTTTTTGCGTCTATTTACGTGTTCGGTGATAATATTTAGACAAAACTCATAAAATATAGAGGTCAAGCTATATCAAAAAATAACCTGTATAATATCTAAGATCAATGCCTAATAATTCAATTTTTTAAAGGGCAATTTATCAGTTATTTTTTATAAATATGAAAGTAAACTAGAAATTTTTTACTTGACTAAAAAAGTACAAATGATACAATATACTGTGTCGTGTGAAATACACTATACAAAATATAGTAAAATAGAGGGGGCTTAATAATATATGAATTTGACTGAAAACGCTATAAAAGTCCTTGAAAAAAGGTACCTTTCCAAAGATGAAAACGGCGCTTTGTTAGAAGATCCTAATGGAATGTTTATGAGAGTTGCAAAAACAGTAGCACTTGCAGATAAAGATTTTGTATCACCAAAAGAGCTTAAAGAGATTGAACAGGAGTTTTATGATATGATGCTCAATCTTGAGTTTTTGCCTAATTCTCCGACTCTAATGAATGCAGGAAGGCCCTTAGGACAATTGAGTGCGTGTTTCGTTCTTCCGATAGAAGACACAATGGAGGGAATATTTGAAGCTATTAAAAACGCCGCATTAATACATAAAAGTGGTGGCGGTACAGGCTTTAGTTTTTCAAGGTTACGTCAAAAAGGCGCTACAGTAAATTCGACCGGTGGGGTAGCTAGTGGTCCTGTAAGTTTTATGAAAGTTTTTAATGCAGCTACAGAAGCTGTAAAGCAAGGAGGTACTAGAAGAGGTGCTAATATGGGTATCCTCCGAATAGACCATCCGGATATTCTTGAATTCATATCCTGCAAAAAGGACAATGCAGATATTACCAACTTTAATATCAGTGTTGGTATTACCGAGAAGTTTATGAGTGCCGTAGAGACAGCCGGGGATTATGATTTAATAGATCCTCATTCGGGCAAAATTGTAGGTAAACTTAATGCAAAATATGTATTCGATTTAATTGTTGAAATGGCTTGGAAGAATGGAGAGCCTGGTATTATATTTTTAGATAGATTAAATAAAGACAATGTTACGCCACAGTTAGGTGAAATAGAAAGTACCAATCCATGTGGCGAGCAACCGTTGCTTCCCTTTGAGGCATGTAATCTCGGCTCTATAAACCTAAGTGTTATGATTAAAAACACCGACGGAACCCCGGAGGTAGATTATGATAAATTGGGTAAGACAGTTAGAAAAGCAGTGCACTTCCTTGACAATGTGATAGATGTGAATAAATATCCATTACCCGAGATTGATGAAATGACAAGAGGGACAAGAAAGATAGGCCTTGGAGTTATGGGATGGGCGGATATGCTTTGTAAGCTAAATATAGCTTATAACTCTCAAAAAGCTATAATACTTGCTGAGAAAGTTATGCACTTTATTCAAGAGGAGTCAAAGAAGGCGTCAATTGAACTTGCAGATAAGAAGGGTGTGTTCCCTTATTATGATAAGAGTATTTATAAAGATCTTGGAATAAAGGTTCGAAATGCAACTACAACAACAATTGCACCTACCGGTACATTAAGTATAATTGCAGGGGTATCAAGCGGAATAGAGCCTCTATTTGCAATATCCTATATCAGAAATGTTATGGACAATGATGAGCTTATAGAGGTAAATCCATTGTTCAAACAAATTGCAGTAATTGACGGATTTTATTCCGATGAGTTGATGAGAAGAATAGCAAATAAGGGCACGATACATGGATTCCCTGAGATACCGAAGTCAGTTCAAAGCGTATTTGTTACTTCTCATGATATTTCACCACAATGGCATGTAAAAATGCAGGCAGCTTTCCAAAAATATACCGATAATGCTGTATCTAAAACAGTAAATCTTAGAAATGAAGCTACTCAAGAAGATGTATCGGAAGTATTCCTGCAAGCATATAAGACTTATTGTAAGGGTGTCACTATATACAGAGATGGCAGCAGGGACTTGCAGGTATTAAATATTGGCAAAGTTAAAGGCAAGGAACAGGAATCAAATTCTGAACAAACAGACAAAACACCTGTTAACAATGTAGTTCCAAGGCAAAGGCCGGAGATAGCTACAGGATTTACTGAAAAAGTAAAAATCGGATGCGGTAATTTATACGTTACAGTTAATTATGATGAAAACGGAATATGCGAAGTATTTACCAATACCGGACGTGCAGGCGGTTGCCCTTCTCAATCGGAGGCTACGGCAAGACTTGTATCCATTGCACTCAGGTCGGGAATAGACCACAAATATATAGTAGAACAGCTTAAAGGCATAAGATGTCCTTCTACAATTAGGCAAAAAGGTCTCAAAGTAATGTCATGTCCCGATGCAATAGGAAGACTTATTGAGAAAGTTGCCAAAATTCAAAACGGCAGCAATATCGCATCGGCAGAGTTAAGTATTTCTGAGGATCAGAAATTCAAAGGACCTACGGCTAAAGTGTACGATGATGTGGAAGAAAGCACATGGGAAGAAGACAAAGTATCTGATATAGAATCTCAATCAACTTGTCCCGAGTGCGGCAAACCTGTTGAACATGAAGGTGGTTGTATGGTATGCAGGAATTGTGGATATTCTAAGTGCGGATAATTCAAATAAGAATATATGAATCTTTACACAAGAAGACTTTCATTAACGATAAGTTCTTCTTGTGTTTTTTTATTAAGAAATTCAGGCACTACTTTTTTATCGCCCCAAATTATGATATCATGATAACATAAAATAGAGAGCGAGGAAAAACAATGAAATTATGTGGTTCCTTAATCTATAACAGAATCAAAAGTAAGATACTCGACCTTAAAATTAGTACAAAAATAACTCTTTTCTATTTTATACTGGTTATTTTTACGCTGCTCGTAAGTGTTTTTCTGTACCAGAGAATGTACTCTAAAGTTATGTCTGACAGGGTCAGAGAATTATCAATACAGAATTTACATTCCGTAAACCTAAACATAAACTCCATTATAGACAATGTCAATAATTACTCAAGGATGATTATAGCTGCCGACGATGTTCGGGAAGTATTAGTCAAAAGTAGGGGTGCAAGTATAGGTAAGGTTGAAAAAATGAACGTATTTTTGAAGAACCTGATAAATGAAACCCCCGCTATTTCCTCAGTATATATATTTGATAGGTACGGGAACAAACACGCTACTGACAAGACTTCGGAAATGTGGCTTAAAATTAATAGTATTAGACAAGCTGATTGGTATGACACAGTAGACTATAAAAGGGGAGCGTATATTCTTTCTTTAAATGCAGGTGATATTTTCTACAATACACCTAACAATAATTTTGTTTCTATGATCCGGTTGATAAGGGATGTTGATACTATGGATACCTTGGGTATACTTATTATAAACATCAAAGACAGTGCCTTTACCAATCTATATTCTGAAATGGCTGATAAACCTGATTCAGAAGTCGTTCTACTCGATGAAAACAATCATATTATAGTATCAAATAAAAATATTGTGAAGTTCGATGTGGATGATTTTATACATGAAGCAGGCGGCAATGAATATTTTTCAATAGTCCAAAACATTGACAAAAAGGAATATCTGAAGTCTTATATCAATTTGGGCAGATATAATTGGAAATTCATCAGTTTGGTTCCGTTTAAAGAGATGAAAGGTGAATGGGAAGCTTTTAATCTAATTACGTTTTTGATCATCTTTATTAATGGAATTATGCTTTTTATTGGTTCAATACTTATATCAAGGACCATTACAAACCCAATAAAGAAATTGATTAAATCAATGAGAGGAATTGAAAAAAGAGAGTTTAAAATGGTTCATATAAAGACAGGAAACGATGAAATAGGTAAGTTGAAAGAAGATTATAACATTATGATCCAAGAGATACAAAAGCTTATACAACAAACTGTGGAGGAGCAGAGGATAAAAAGAAAAGCTGAACTCAACGTTCTTCAGGCTCAGGTTAAGCCACATTTTCTTTATAATACATTAGATGCCATGGGGTATCTTGCGCTGTCCGGTAAGAGTGAAGAGCTCTATGAGTCCCTTGAAGCACTAGGAAGTTACTATAGGACCAGCCTTAGCAAAGGTCAGGAAGTTATTACAATAAAAGAGGAAATTGATATTGTAAAGTCTTATTTGATACTACAGAAACTCAGGTACGGAGAGATTTTTGATGTTACTTATGAAATAGATGAAAGTTCATATGAATATAAGATACCAAAATTAGTTTTGCAGCCGTTGGTTGAAAATTCAATTTACCATGGTATCAAGCCTAAGGGCGAAGTGGGGGTGATAAGGATTTGTGTAAGGACCGAAGATGAGCAAATTGTCCTTTCTGTTGAAGATGACGGGGTGGGCATGAGTGAAGAGGAACTTAAAAATATAAAGCTTGATACCATTGACTCTAATAGCTCAAGCTTTGGTTTGAAAGGTACAATAAAGAGGCTGCAATTATTTTACGGGATTACAGATATATATAATATAGAAAGCAAAAAGAGATATGGAACAAAGATTTATATTATAATTCCAATGTTAAGGGGTGCTTTAAATGAGTGATCAATTGCTAAGGGTTATGCTAGTTGATGATGAAGAGAACGAGAGAAACCTTCTTCGAATTTGTATAAATTGGAACGAGATTGGAATGGAAATTGCAGGCGAGGCATCAAGTGCTAGAGAAGCTCTTGACTCTCTTGAGGAGATTAACCCTGACATTATAATTACCGATATAAGAATGCCTTTTATGGATGGTCTGGAATTTAGTAAAATTGTTGTTGAAACATACCCTTACATCAAAGTAATGGTTTTAACTGCCCATGAAGAATTTGAATATGCAAAAGAGGGGATTAAGGTTGGAATAGCAGATTTTTTGCTAAAACCTATTAAAAGGACTGAAATCAAAAATGCTTTGGTGAACCTTAAGAATAAGATTGAGTCTGAAAGATTATATAAAAATGAGTTTAATGAGTTGAAAAAGCAGCTTGAGGACAATTTTCCATATATCAAGGAAAAGTTTATGAATGAATTGCTTCAAAACAGCCTTCTTACGGAAGATTTAGAAAACAAGATGGATTATTTTTCTCTAAACGACTTTAAGCGTTATGTTCAGGTTGCACTTATTGAGTACGAAAATGCCGATAAGGAGGTTTTTGAAGAACAAAGAGTGCTACTCGGAATGAAATGTACAGAGATTATAAAAAAGTATTTTAAGGAAGACAAGCGCATAGAGGTATTTGCTGATAACGTACGAAGAATAGTAGTCTTAAGCGGTGACGATAGTATTGAACTGGTGGAGTGTTGTGAACAGATAAAAGCAATGGTAATTAATAGACTAAAGTGTTATGTTTCAATAGGGATAGGAAATGTGTACCGGGATATAAAAGACCTAAAGAGATCTTACGGTGAGGCATGTGAAGCTTTAAACTACAAGGCGCTTTATGGGAAAAATAATGTGATTAGCTTTGCTGATACCAATATAAATGAAAACAACTGGAGTACAAAGACAGATGAAATAAGCAAAATCGGCTTTTTTGTAAAAACCGGTATAGGTGAAAGAGCAATAGAACAGGTGCATTTGATTTTTGAGGAGTTTTACCGTACGGGACTTAAATCTATCGACCAAATAAGGATTACGTCAATTAATATTATTACTGTTATGCTAAATGCAATAACCGAGCTCGGGCTCAATTATAATGACATTTTTGCAAACGGTGGCCTTCCCTACGATAGTATTTTAAAAATTGATACCGTTCCCGATATGGATAATTACATAACGGGAATTATAGCAGATATAGTAAATTCGGTTAAGAGTATTAGGACTAGAAAGACAAACAAAGTTATTTCAGAGATAATAAACAGTATGCAGGAAAATTTAGCAAATCCGGGACTTTCGCTTTCAAGCATTGCTAAGGAGTTTTATCTCAATTCAAGTTATCTGAGCAGAATTTTTAAGCAGGAGACCGGTTGTACTTTTGTGGAGTATCTTACTAAAATAAGGATTGAAAAAGCCTTAAGTTTTTTTAAAGAAACTGAGCTAATGCTATATGAGGTCGCAGAACAAGTTGGTATACCTGATCCTAATTATTTCGGTAAGTGTTTCAAAAAGCATATGGGCATGTCTGTAAACGATTATAAAAAACAAAGTAATATATGAGGTTTAGGCCGTTTCGGAAATTTTTGAATTAGATGATTCCAAAATAATTTATTCTTTAAAAAGCCTTAACTTGGAAGCGCAAATAGTAAGGCTTTTTATTACGCCATTCAAACGAAGCGAAAGAAGGTAGTAAAAATAGTATACTTTTGAGTAAAAAATCTACGTTCAATTAGTTTCTCTTTAGCAGTAGTATTATATTAAAGAGTAATTACTCAATTCTTTAGGGGAGGTTTGATGTATGAATAAATTTGTATCTAAAATAGTATGTACATTACTTGCTGGAACAATGGTTTTGAGTTTGGGTGGATGTAAACCGGATACAAATACTGAAGGCGATGGTGTAGTACAACCCGGCAAGACATCAGAAAAAAAGATTACATTAAAGCTATGGCATATTTGGGCAGCAGACTCAGAAACACAGAAGAAGCCTTTTGAAAAAATAATCGAAGATTTTAGAAGCGCAAACCCGGATATTAAACTAGAGGTAGAAGCCTATGAAAATGAGACTTACAAGACAAAACTAAAGACGGCGATGGCTGTAAATGAAGCACCGGACATATTTTTTTCATGGGGAGCAGGCTTTTCAAAACCGTTTGTAAAGGCAAACAGTGTGTTAGCCCTTGATGATTACATGAGTGATGGAACAAAAGAGAAAATTGCTACCGGGACTTTAGACAATTTTATATTTGACGGAAAAACATATGGCTTGCCTATGTACACATGGTCGGGTATTCTCTATTGCAATAAGGAGCTGTTTGACGCGAACGGTGTAAAGATTCCTGATACTTATGATGAGCTACTTAAGGCTGTTAAAACTTTTAAAGAAAAGGGTATCGTGCCGATGACTTGCGGAGAAAAGGAAAGATGGCCGGGAATGTTTTTCCAGAATATTTTAGCCATTCGTACAGCTGGGGTTAAGCTATCAAATCAGGCGTTAAACAAGGAAGCTTCCTTTGATCAGCCACAATTTGTTGAATCGGCTGCTAAGCTTGAAGAGCTTGTAAAAGCAGGAACTTTTGATAAGGGAGTAATGGCTCTTACAAAGGACGAGGCAGAAGCTTCCTTTAAACTGGGTAAAGTGGCTATGTACTATATGGGTAACTGGGCAGCTGGCTCGTGGGATGCAGAGGACAGTCCTATAAAGGGAAAAGTAGTATGCAAAAATTTCCCAGTGATAGAGGGAGCGCAGGGCGATCAGAAGGCCTTCCTTGGCGGCTCAATAGAAAGTTTTATGGTAAGTGCAAATACACCTAATAAAGACGAAGCAGTAAAGGTAGTAAAGTATATATCAGAAAACATGTCAAATCAATCATCAGTTGTAGGTTTTGGTCTTCCGGCATGGAAGGGGGAAGTCGATAAATCCAAGCTTTCACCTACAAATGCACAGATTTTCGATCTGGTAAAAGAATCAACGGGTTATGTACTTGCATGGGATACCTTCCTTGAGGGAGCAGATGCTGATACTCATAAAAATCTTGTAGCTGAAATATTTGCAGGTACTAAGACTCCTGAAGACTTTGCAAAAGAGATGCAAAAATTAAATGAAAAATAAATAAGAACTATCCGATAGTAGTTAAGGTTCATTCCTTAACTACTATCATTACGTTTCTTTAGAACGAAGTGAAAGAGGCAAAAACGGAGGGGCTCGATGCCCCGGAGTTTTTATTAAGGGGTGAGATTATGAACCGGGTGTTGAACGATAAAAGAGCTATTATGATTTTTGTATTACCTTCATTTCTACTATTTGCATTAATAGTTATACTGCCTATATTTATGTCAGGCTACTACAGCATGCTAAATTGGGATGGAATAGGAGAAGGAAAGTTTATAGGTTTGCAGAATTTTATTGATTTATTTAAAAATAGTAGTGAAGGCTTTGGAAAGTCTATAATGAATTCGATTATTCTTGCAGTATTATCAGTATTTGTCCAATTACCCATAGCGTTAATTTTAGCATTAATCCTTGCTTCCGGTGTAAAGGGAGAGGGCTTTTACAGAACTGTATTTTTTATTCCTGTCATTATTTCTACAGTTGTAATCGGCCAGCTTTGGATGAAAGTTTATAATCCGTCCTATGGCTTACTTAATACCTTGCTAAATAATACCGGATTAGGATCACTTTCTAGGGCGTGGCTTGGAGAAACTCAAACAGCTTTGATAGCAGCATTTATTCCATCGGTATGGCAGTATATCGGGTACCATATGCTTTTAATGTATGCAGCAATAAAGACCATACCCGATGAAATATATGAGGCTGCTAGGATTGATGGGGCTTCCGCTTTTAAGACTGCACTTAGAATAACAATACCTCTAATAAGACCTATTATAAAAGTTTGTATTATATTTGCGATAATTGGCTCTTTAAAGGTATTTGATCTTGTATATATTCTTACAAATGGAGGACCGGTTCATTCAAGTGAGGTGCCTAGTACCTTGATGTATAATACCATATTCAACAAGTACATGTACGGCTCGGGGAGTGCTATGGCTATATTTATTGTGCTGGAATGTCTGGTGTTTACGCTTATTGTACAGAAACTCTTTAAAGTTGAAGAGTATACATTTTAACGAATAACGAGCAATCACCTTCTAATTCTCTTAAATCAAATCTTTCGTTATTCACCTTGTAGGACTCTTTCAAAAATAGCTTATTCATCATTCAAGTTGTAAAGCCTATCATGGCAGCTTAAAAGCTTCTAAGCAGATGAGCATTATTTTGCAATGCTGAAATAGTAAATTGGATTTTCTGAAAGGGTAATTAACCAGCTTTTTTTAAAATAAACTAACTTAACTCTACATGTTCCTAATTATTTGGGGGTGAGAAAAATGAAAAAAAGAAGTTATATTATAAGTACGGTACTGGCAGTGATTGCTGCCATTCAGATATTTCCCCTTATATGGTTAATATTATTTTCTTTAAAAAGTGATTCGGAAATTTTTGGCGGAAACATAATCGGATTACCTGCAAAATTTCTGTGGCAAAACTACGCTAAGGCTTTTGTAGGGGGAAAAGTAGGGTTATTCTTTCTTAACAGTTTTATTGTAACGGCTGTGACAATACTAGCTTCAGGTTTACTGGCAAGTATGTCAGCCTATGCAATTGTGAGGATGAAATGGTCTTTGAGTAAGCCGGTATTGTTAATTTTCCTTTCAGGAATGATGATACCTATTCATGCAGCGTTATTACCATTGTTTATTATTCTTAAAAACTTGAAGCTTTATGATACACCCTGGGCTCTAATAATACCTTATACAGCCTTTGCTCTACCAATGGCGGTTTTTATTCTTTCAACCTTTATGCAGTCAATACCGCGTGAACTGGAAGAGGCCGCGTTACTGGACGGGTGCAATGTTTTTCAGGTGTTTTTCAGTATCATAATGCCAATAATAAAACCTGCTTTGGCTACAGTTTCAATATTTACCTATTTGTCTACCTGGAATGAGTTAATGTTTGCAGTAACTTTTATAAGTGATCAAAAATATAAAACTCTGACGGTAGGAATAATGTCAATGGTAGGCCAATATTCTACAAATTGGGGGCCTATCGGAGCAGGCTTGGTTATTGCAACACTTCCAACCGTATTAATCTATATACTGATGAGCAGCCAGGTGCAAAAGAGTTTGACTGCAGGTGCAGTTAAAGGATAATAAAGAACTGTGTGTTACCGGAAAGAAAAGTCTTTTTGTTATGAGAATAAAAGACTTTTCTTTTTTGTAGGGTTATTACAAATAAACTTTGCAATTGCCATTTCAAAAAATAACTATCTAACACTGCTGAACTTGTTATGTAATGAAGTTTTAGTAATATTTTGTATATTTGTTAGTTATATAACTCCACTGAGCATAAAAATTCATAAATAGGTTTTAGTGTTGTAAAACCTTTTTTCAAAACAGCAGGCAAATCCTTTGAAAATGCAAGATTAAAATCATTTTGTATACATTCAAAGTAAATGTTTTTTCTGTCCAGCCAAGCTTTAAGGTTTTCGGGTTGTTCGGGGAATTTGCTTCGTTTGTACATCTCACCGCCAATAACAAATATGTCCTGGGATTCATAACCTTTTAATGCATTTAAAAATTTAGGATTATCTTGTATTATCATTTCACGCATATTAGCCATTGAAGCTGCTTTTGCGCCATAGTATCCCAAACCGTAACTTGAACCATTTTGACCTATTTCAAACCAAAAGCACGGTGAGGATGACATTTGGGATTTATCCCTTAGGAATACAAACCAGGCATTGTCTCTATAAAGAGTTTTGTCTTTTGTAAACCGGGTATCTCTTCGTACTCTCGAAATTATCTTTGAAGGAACAGTCAAAATTTGACTGTCTATTTCAAGCATGGTAGGAGCAAGTTCTGTTATAAGCTGAACAAACGGATTGTATACATATTGCTTATATAAAGCTTTATGATTCTCATACCATTCTTTACTATTATTAAATCTATTTTCAAGAAGAAATTTCAGTGCTTCGCTTGTAAATCCGCTAAAACTCATTTTATAGCCTCCGTATATTATAGTAGTGAATTGTTGCAATTATTATTTTGACAAATATTTAGTGTTTTATCAAGCCCTTGTGTCTGATATAATATATTTTTATTTGTTGTGATTAGGATGGATTGAGAAACAGGAATTAGACCCGCTCTTGGCGAAATATATACATGCTTAATAAAAAATTCTTTACATTCATTTTTCGAATTTTCGAGAAATCATGTACATCTGTCTATTGAACAAAGAGATTTCAATTTAGAATACTTATTGAGTTCAATATTGATACAGTAAGTCAATAAAAATAATAAAATACTGGTGAGAATAAATGAAAAGCGAAAAGGGAATTTTTAAGAAGTTTGTTGCAAGGGTTCTTAACAAAGTTAGGGATGAATGGTACATTGACAGTAATATGTACCTTTTTGCCCTTGAAGGCATATTTATTACAATCATAAACAATATAGTTAACAACAATAATAACCTTTTTGCAACCAGAATGGAGGCAAGTAATTTTGAGCTGAGCCTGGTCACTTCCCTTCCGCAGTTTGTAGGTATGTTGGTGCTTATTCCGGGAGGAATTTTGTCTGATCGCATGTCAAACAAGCGAAGAATGCTTATTATTTCTCTAATTAGCCTGTCTACTGTATATATAGCTTTAGGCTTTGTACCATTATTTGGACAATTTAGACTAGTTGCTTTTGTAAGTCTTTTAGCTTTAGCGATGGGACCGTTAACTATTTATAACACATCCTGGCAGGCATATTTTTCTGATGTTGTCCGTATTGAAGATAGAAACAGGGTATTTACACTGCGAACCAAGGGTACTTTCTTATTTAATACGGTTACATCGCTTTTAACAGGTGCACTTTTAGCACATACTGCCTTAAATAGCGAAAAAATAAAACTACATCAAATGTTTTTCTGGTGTGCGTCCCTCCTTATTTTTGTTCAAATATTTATTTTAATGAAAATTTCCGGTGGAGATACACATCAAAAAAAAACAAATGGATTTAGAGAGCTTAAAATTGCAGCTTTTGATCTGATACATAACAAAAAGTTTATGGGGTTTATTGGAGTTGCTTTGTTTTTTTATATGTCATGGCAAGCGGATTGGACCATGTATTATATAGGACAAGTTGATTATCTCAAACTTAATGAAGCCTGGTTAAGTTATGTAGTTGTTGGAGGAGCAGTAGTGCAGTTTTTTACAATAGGTTTTTGGAGCCGTATGAATGAAAAGTTTGGGGTAAGAGTTCCCATAATTATTGGAAGTTTTGCACTTTCACTTTTTCCTCTTTGTATGAATTACGCAACAAGTCTACCGGTAGGTAAGGGGGCTGTTGTGTTTCTTGTTTTGAATACTCTTTCTAATTTTGCCTTTGCTTCAATTTTTCTTAACATACCGCAGTGCCTTTTGCAGGTAGTGCCAGAGAAAAATAAGACACTCAGTATTTCTATTTATACAGTAATGACTTCATTTTCCAATGCAATCATGCCCATTGCTGGAGTCCAGCTATATACTGCGTTAGGTTCTGATCTTAGGGCGCTTCATATCACTTTCTATGCAATCTTTGTAATGAGAATAATAGCTACGTTATTGTGGATTGTTCGTTGGTGGCATATGAGAAAAGATCCGATTGTATAATAAATTGCCTTGGTATTTTCTAAATGGATTGAGTGGTAAATGTATTGTATAAAAAGTAAAAAACAGTTATTATAAGGTGATTGGAAAAATAAAGTGAAAAATTAGTTTAAAGGTTTATAGTGGAAGAATTAGATGTGTATTTGGAGTTGCAGGAAGGAGATTGATATGAGAACTACACTAAAGACTACTCTTTGTTTTTTGGTGGTAATTTGTGTCTCTATTTTCCTTTCTTCGATGATTGTATTTGGAGAAGAAGAGAATTTAGATTATGCCAATGAACAGCTAGAGGTAGTTGATGAAAACATAGGTTATGATGATGAGTCCTTGCATCAGGACAAAAATGTTGAAAACGAAGTTGATTACTCAAGGGCAAAAGTTATAAAAGTTTTAGAAGAAAGCAATAAAACCAATCTAAATGAGGACATTGAATCTAATACTCAGTTATTAGAAATGCTTATTATAAAGGGTCCACACAAAGGTGAGAAAGTTAATGCTGAATACGAATTAAATTACAACTTTAGCAACAAATACAATTCAATTCCTTTAAAGGTTGGGGATGAGGCATTACTTTTTATTGAAGAGAACGATGCAGGTGAGGTTGAAACAGCCTATGTTGCAGAAATTGTAAGGGATAAATATTTACTGTATCTTATTATAGGATTTATCATTCTATTGCTCATAGTAGGTAGGTGGAAAGGATTAAAAGCGATTATATCGTTGGTGATTACTGTATTTGCCGTCTTAAAAATTCTTCTTCCTGCTATTTTGAACGGTTGGGATCCTGTTATAGTATCTGTATTAATTTGTATTGGTGTAATATGTATAAGCATGTTGATTATTAGTGGTTTTAACAGAAAAACATATTCCGCTGTTATAGGTACTGTTGGAGGGGTAATAGTTGCCGGTTTGATAGCTTTGCTTATAGGTACTCTTGCAAAGTTGACAGGGCTAGGAAATGAGGAAGCAAATATGCTAATGTTTATACCTCATGATGTTTATTTTGACTTTAAGGGATTACTTTTTGCAGGAATCATTATAGGTACAATGGGAGCTACAATGGATGTAGGAATGTCCATTGCTTCTGCTATGAATGAAATAAAAGAGAACAGTCCTCAAATCAAGAAATCTGACTTGATTAAAGCTGGAATGAATGTAGGAAAGGATACCATGGCAACTATGGCAAATACATTAATTCTTGCATATGTCGGTGGATCACTTCATCTTTTATTGTTGTTATTAGCATACGAGACTCCTTTTTCACATGTTATTAACTGGGACATGATTGCTTCTGAGATTTTAAGGGCAATTGCCGGAAGTATAGGCATTATATTTGCAATACCTATTACAGCTTTAGCTTCGGGCTTCATTGAAGAAAGATTTAGTAGAGATAAAAAGGATTTTAATGCAGCATAGGTTAAGAAATATGTGCAATGGGAAGTTGAACTATTTTAGATCAACTTCCCATTATCCATATAATATTAAATTGATACTAAACAAAAAAGATACTGAGTAAATTAATATATTTATCATTGTGAATATAATAATCGATTTTGATAAAATTAATATTTCCAATATAGGGAACATTTAGATTTAGAATTCGTCATAACTACATATACGAAAATTATTTTAATTAAGGAGATGATGTTTTGGAAAAGATTTTGATAATTTGTGTAATTGTATGTTTTTTTCTAAGCGGTTGCAAAGGCATAGAAAAAAATACTTCAGCTCAAACACATCAAAATACTACACAACAAAAAGAAGCTGATTTCCAAGTTACAAATAAGAGTTTTAAAGGTATTAATCTTGAGGCAATAAGTAAAATTGGCATTATTTCGGTTGTTGGTAAAAAAGGCCAAAAAAGATATATTGAAACAGCTGAAAAAGTAATTGAAGCAAAAAAAGATATAGAACAGTTTATTACCATCATTGAAAAAGGTGAAGTCAACGAAAATCTATATCTTGACCGTTTGCCTGGAGAATATAAAATTAATATGTATTTTGAAGATGGCAAAAGAATGGTAGCATATTATTGGATAAAGCAAGCTCAGTATAATCTGCATATTGAAGGTGTTAGCGGTGAAATTACAGTCAATAGCGATCAAATGGATAAGTTGATCACTACATTAGTTAATGAACCGGACAGAGAGCAAAATGTAGATCCGTATTGAAGTTAATAATAAATTAAAAGAATTTTGATGCAGCATATCGATTTTTTTCTATAAGAAATTGTATCTGAGATAGAATTGATTAGAATTATATACTATCTGGTGTATATTTTAAAATTATGCACACAATATGTTGTAGGATTGTATTGACATTGAACTACGTGTACAATATAATTTACTCGAGCTATAAATTAAGCTCTAAACAAAAGTAAAATTACAGATTTTACAAAATACAAGATACTAGGAGAGATAAATATGTTGCAAGTTGTAAAGAGAGATGGAAACGTTTCCGATTTTGATCTGAAAAAAATTAAAACTGCAATTGAAAAAGCATTTATTGCAACAAATAGCGTTTATACAAGTGATATTTTAGACCTGTTTGTGTTAAGAGTAACTTCAAATTTTCAAGATAAAATAAAGCAGGAGAAAATAACGGTAGAAGAGATTCAGGACAGTGTTGAGAGTACTCTTGAAGAATCAGGATATACAAATGTAGCTAAGGCATATATATTATACAGAAAACAAAGAGAAAAAATCAGAAATATGAAATCCTCCATTTTGGATTACAAAGAAATTGTGAACAGCTATGTTAAAGAAGAAGACTGGAGGGTTAAAGAAAACTCTACAGTTACATATTCAGTGGGAGGTCTTATACTCCACAACTCAGGTGCGATAACAGCCAATTACTGGCTTTCTGAAATATATGATGATGAAATAGCAAATGCCCATAGGAATGCCGATATCCACATTCATGATTTATCTATGCTTACAGGATATTGTGCCGGTTGGTCCTTAAAGCAATTAATACAAGAGGGCTTAGGCGGGATACCTGGGAAAATAACTTCTGCACCGGCAGGCCACCTGTCTACGTTGTGCAATCAAATGGTGAATTTTTTAGGAATAATGCAAAATGAGTGGGCAGGAGCTCAGGCGTTTTCAAGCTTTGACACTTATCTTGCTCCCTTTGTAAAGATAGATAATTTGACTTACGCTGAAGTAAAACAATGTATACAGTCCTTTATTTTCGGAGTAAATACTCCAAGCAGATGGGGAACGCAAGCACCTTTTTCAAATATAACCCTTGATTGGACAGTACCTTCTGATTTGGCAGAACAATTTGCCATTGTAGGCGGAAAAGAGCAGGATTTCAAATACAAAGATTGTAAACAAGAAATGGCAATGATAAACAAAGCCTTCATAGAAGTTATGCTTGAAGGAGATGCAAACGGAAGGGGATTCCAGTACCCTATACCAACTTATTCAATAACAAATGATTTTGATTGGTCGGACACAGAAAACAACAAGCTTCTTTTTGAAATGACAGCTAAATATGGGACACCTTACTTTTCCAACTATGTAAATAGTGATATACAGCCAAGCGATATTAGAAGTATGTGCTGTAGATTAAGACTTGATTTAAGAGAGCTTAGAAAAAAATCAGGCGGATATTTCGGTTCGGGGGAAAGCACAGGTTCCGTGGGTGTTGTTACAATTAATCTTCCAAGAATAGCGTATTTATCCGAGACTTCTGAAGAGTTCTTTGCAAAACTAGGAAAAGTAATGGATATATGTGCCCGTTCATTGAGAATTAAAAGAGAAATTCTTAATAAACTTTTGGAGGAAGGCTTGTATCCTTATACGAAAAGATATCTTGGAAGTTTTAATAGCCATTTTTCAACTATTGGTCTTTTAGGTATGAACGAAGTAGGACTCAATGCAAAATGGCTAGGTAACGATTTGAGTGACAAGCAAACTCAGGAATTTGGTTTGAAGGTTTTAGACTTTATGCTGGAAAGATTGCCGGAGTATCAAGAGCAATATGGAGATTTATTTAATCTTGAAGCTACACCAGCAGAGTCAACATCTTACAGGCTTGCAAAGCATGACAGAAAAAGGTGGCCTGACATAAAATGTGCAGGAAAAGAAGGGGACACACCTTTTTATACTAATAGTTCCCATTTGCCTGTCGGATATACTGAAGATATTTTTGAAGCATTAAAAGTACAGGACAAATTCCAGGTGAAGTACACCAGTGGTACAGTATTTCATGCCTTCTTAGGGGAGAAGATTGAAGATTGGCGCTCTACTGCCCTGCTTGTAAAGAAAATAGCACAAAACTTTAAACTGCCTTATTACACTATTTCTCCAACGTACTCTATTTGTAGAAATTGCGGATATATAATAGGTGAAGAATATACATGCCCGAAATGTAATGAAGAGACAGAGGTCTACAGCAGAATTACCGGCTACTACAGGCCTGTAGGAAATTGGAACAACGGTAAGTCACAAGAGTTTAAGATCAGGAAAACCTATGATATAAATACAGCATTAGGTGAAGCACAAAATAAAGTAAAAACTCAAAGAAGGATGTTGTTTACAACTAAATCATGCCCTAATTGCCCCACAGCAAAAACATATTTGAAGGATGTTTGCGGGGTAGAATATTTGGATGCAGCAGAAAATATGGCCCTGGTCCGCACCTATAATATTAAATCGGCACCTACTCTCGTTGTGGTGGATGATGAAGATGTGTCAACTTATAACGGACTTTCGGATATTAGAAGTTATGTGGAATCTATAAATGAACAAGAGGTATCATAAGCTGTTGAATTGTAGACTGTAGTTTATAATAAACCCCTCATAAGTTGATTTAATGACTTGTGAGGGGTTTGTATTTATAGTTGAATGAAAATAGCTTCTGGATACAGTTTCACAGTTCCCAGCCAAAACCGTTTTTAATAGCAAAAACGGCAAGTTGAGTTCTGTTTTTAAGTTCATATTTTACCAACAAGTTGGTAATTGTTACTTTAACTGTGCCAGGACTAAGGTGTAGTTTTTCTGCAATTTCTTTGTTCTCCAATCCGTTTGCGATAAGATTTAGAATCTCACGCTCATATCTTGACAAATCTTCAAAATAAAAATCACTTACTTGTTTTGGTTGGATGGAATTATTTAAAAATTCATCAAGTACACTTTTCTTAATGGAAATTATTCCATTGGCGGTATTTTTAACTGAGCGGATTATATCATTAGGGTCTGCATCCTTTAAAATGTATCCGTAAACGTTGATGTTAAATGCCTCCTTAATTTTCTCACCATCTGGGATTGATGTAAGAATAAGTATTTTTGTATCGTTATTGAGCTCTTGTATCATTTTTGTAGCTTCTATACCATCTAATTCAGGCATAACTATATCCATTAGTACTACGTCTACCTTATGGCTTTTACATGCTCTGTATGCAAGCAATCCGTTTTCAACACATGCTACAACTTTTATTTCCGAATCGGTTTCCAAAATAAGTTTCAGTCCTTCTCGAACTATTGGATGATCATCGGCTATAACCACATTATATTGTCTGTATATCATAGGATTTCCTCATTTCTTTTAATATCGATAATATCGATATACTTACAAAAATTGCAAAACCACTTCCAATATCACTTTTGAATTTCAGACTTCCACCAATTTCATTAACTCTTTCTGTCATACTTGTCAATCCTATTCCTTTGCTTATATTTTTACAGCCATTACCGTCATCAAACATCTTAAGCTGAATTGCAGAAGAGGTACGCTTTATTATAATTTCTATATTCTTTGCCTTTCCATGCTTTATAGAATTGGTTACCCCTTCAAGACATATTCTGTCAAGGACATTAAAACATTCTTCGCTTGGAATTATAAGGTGCTCGTCTAAATCATAGATTAGATTCTTATTATCTCCTAATCCATCCTTGATATTTTTTAGCCTGTGCAAAAGCTTATCCCTATAATTTATACTATCCATTTTTATACATGATGAATTGGTATTGCAATTTTTATAGAGTATATTTCTGAACTCTTCATTCTTTTCTCTCGCCATAGTTAATATATTTATGATAGTATTTCTTTGACGTATTTCTTCTTTGGATAAGTTGGCAAGTTCATTTTGTAGATTCATTATTATATTTGTCATTGCATAACCAATAATGTCATGAGCATCTCTAGATATTTCAATTCGTGTTTTGGTTGCCGCAAGCTCTGCCTGTACAATAGCCAAATTTTTGTAGTCTGTTATGTCTATAAAAGAAATTAGTTTTCCGACCTGTTCATTTCCGTAAGCGGTTATAGATTGTATAGAAGCCTTAAAAAAAGTTTTTTCCGGAATGAAAAGGCACACTTCCAAATTTATGTTTGTAAAACTGTTTGATATTACAATAGTTCTGATTGCATCTATATCTGCACGATTTTTATCGATGGTTTCCAACTGGTGAAGAAACTGATTAAGATGTTGTTGTTTTTCAATCTTGGCCAATGAAAATACTTTAGATAGTACATTATTGTAGTATTGAATTCTGTTATGGTTATCCAGAACAATAAACGGTGAATTGATGCTCTCAGCGAACTCTTTGAATGCAAACGGAATAAGGTTTATTATTCGGTAGCGTAAAGCAGCAACGCCAAGAAGAATGGTTGATGCAGACATAGCTGCAGGAACAGGGTCGAATTCAAGTCCCGGTAATATATCGATATTAAGTATCTTTCTAATGCCATAAAGAATTCCAGGTACTGATATGGCAGAAAGAATTAAAAGCCCTTGAATTAACTTATAACCTCTCATTTTAATAAGTTTTTTAATACAGTTAAGAACAACCGGAAGGATTGAAAATACTATAATATATTCTATTACCAAGCACGTTACCGTTTTTCTGAATATTAAATCGTTCGGTTTTACTATGATTGTTCCGATAATCCTATGCCAATGATTGGTGATAACCAGCACAATATAAATTGTTGGGAGTACGAATGTCAGCACTAATATCCTGGTGAAATTCTTTTCTGGATGTGTAAATATCCAAAAAAGAATTATACATAAAAATTGTGCTAAAATAAATGATATGTTTTTCATATACGAAAAATAAAATTGTTTCAAATAGAAAGCTTTACATAAATGTATCAATATATGTGAAGAGACAAAAAATATAACAGATATTTGATAAAACGTATAGAATAATAAAAATGTGTTTTTCTCAGATCTTTTCCAATAGATTAATAGTAAAATAATTGAAATAAGAACTAATAAGCATTCTATATCTAAAAGTATTTTTTTTAGTAGTAATAAACTATCAGTCATTATAATGTCCCCTATATAAAAAATGTTATTATCAATAGTAAAATTCTATTATATACAGCTTCTATATTGTTGCTATGTAGAATTTAACTATAGTTCTGATACTAATATTTTACACATATCTATGTAAAATATCAACACTAAATGCCAAATGGGTTATATATGAGGTGCCAAATGGAATGATTTTTAGACAAATGTCAGGCTGGTCATTCACAATATATTTTGACCATAACAAATTAGCACAATCTACTATAATAGCTTTATATGCTAAATATAAATGCTGTAAAATGTCCTTCAGTATATATAAAATGCGTTTGGTGTTCATCACACCATTTCTGAATCGAATATCACTTATTTGTTTCTTGATATTTAGGATATTAAAACTTTTTACATCAAATTCTTTCCCCACCAATCTTAACACTTTATCAAGCAGTCCAGTATTAATGGAAAACAACAAAAAAGTAATGGTAATATAGGGGCTGAAAATTTAGACATATAGGATATAAAATATAACCTTATGCAAATTGTATTAGCCGAATGGAAAATATATAATTTTTTATGCCATGGCAAATGCTGTAAGAAAATTTTAAACACTATTACAAAGGGGAGAGTAAGTATGATAAAAAAAATATCAGCAATTTTTATAACTTTTTGCCTGTCATTAAGTTTGGTTTTTTTAAACGCAAGCCATACCTTTGCAGCTGATTTAGGCAAACCGGAAATCAGTTGTAGTAAGCCTATAGCTGGAGAAAGTATGACAGTTTCCTGGAAACCTGTAGCAGGTGCTTACAAGTACTATGTAGGGATAGCAGATGTTACGTATTCGTCTGACCCGAGTGATATTTATCATCCAAAAATTGATAAGAATTCTGAAGTTTATGGAACCAGCTATACATTCGGTAAACCCAAAGTAGACTTTGAAGCAGGACATACATACAAAATAGCAGATGGGGCAACAGCAGATAAGAATGGTTTGGTAGAGGATGTAGTAATAAGCGGGAATTGGAGTTGGGCTACAGAAATTGTTACCATTGAAAAATCACCAACAGTAGGCTTCAATTCACCTCAGGGTGGTTCTATATATCGGGTAGGTGATACTGTAGATATTAAAGCAGTAATTGAAGGCGAAATTGAAGATAGTGAAATTTCTAGTTCATTAGTAAGAATAACTCATGTAAACAGTAACCCCGTACATGAAAGTAGTCCACTCATCAGCTATAAAACTATTAAAACTAAATGGAATACATTGGATTGTCAAGAAGGAGAATATTATATAGAAGTTATTGTATTTGGAAGAAGTGGAAATATCTTAGCTGAAAAAATAATTAGTGTTATGTTAGAAATGTCTGACTCAGCTAACTCGACACCCGAGGAAGCCAAATTTGGATATCTTAAACTAGCCTATGATGTAAATTATACAGATAGCTCTGTACCGATTGTTGCAAAAATTGAAGGAAGCCAAATTTCTGATGCAGATATAATAATAACGCGTGTAGGTAGTGATGAGACCAGAAGTGTAATTAAGCCGCTCATCAACACCAGTCTTAATATTATAACAGCTTATTGGAATACAATTGATTGTGAAGAAGGGGAATATGCTATACATGTTATTGTATATGGGGAGAATGGAAATAAATTAATTGAAGGTGAAACTAGTGCTAAGTTAATAAGGGGTAACTCTGCTATAATTAATGTACTAAGTCCCAATAATTCTATAATAAAAAAATACGAGATAGACAGTGAAATTCTATTTGAGGCAGATATTGAAGGCTATGGTTTTGAATACACAACATTTACGTTTTATTCCACCAATGACATTAAACTAGAAAATAAAAAAGAAAGTAGTAAAAAATTACACGATCCTAATATATCTTATACATGGATAACTTCAGGGTATGAAGTTGGAGAATACTCTTTATTGATACAAACATATGATTCGAACAATGTGGAATTGGCTTGCAAACGAATCAATATAATACTTGAAGAGCCTAAATATGTAGATATAATACCTGACAGTGAAAACATAAAGGAATATTTAGTAAATGATGAAGTAGTCTATAAAGCTCGTTTTGAAGGAAGAGGATTCTTATATGCAAATTTCTATGTGAGAAATAAATCCAATCCTTCTTATATAGTACCTTTTACGTTTAAACAGATTCATAATGGAGAAGATTCTGAGTTTGTTTGGGATTCTAACGGGGCAGAACCTGGTGAGTATGATGTATGGATAGAAGTGTATTGTTATGGTGATGATTTTGATAAAGAAATTCTGAACAAACTGGAAGACACTATCATTTTAAGAGAGCTACCTTCAGCTAAAATAGTAAAAATCAGTCCCGAAAATGACAATACATACTCTTCAAATGATATTGTATCTCTCGAAGCTGAAGTTGAAGGATCCGGGTATAAATACTTCCGTTATATAGTTAATTCAGAAAATGATAAACCAGTATATGATACCGAAATTACCAGTGGAGAGATCACTCCTGTTCAATGGAACACAGCTGGATGCGATGCAGGTGATTATATAGTATTAGCTATTATTTTTGATGCTAATGAAAATGTATTGGATTTTAGAACTACAAAAATAACATTGACAGATGCAAAGAAAATTACCTATGGAGATTTAGACGGCAATGGTGAAGTTAATGGTATAGATTTTGCCTATTTTAGAAAAATTCTTCTTGGGATGATATCTGCAGCTCCTTCAGAAACTTGGTTTGAAGCGGCTGATGTAGATGGTAACGGTGAAGTAAATTCTTTAGACTTCGCTTCATTAAGAAGCTATGTTTTGGGTATTATCAATGAATTTCCTGTAGAAAAAAAGTATTAGTGTTTTGAATGGTAACAGTAAAATTTTTCAAGAATTGTTTTTGAGATTTTACATTATACAATCAAGACAAAATTATGTGTTTGCCACGCAAAAAGAGAATTTTTTACACACTACAGTAAAATTAATGAATGCACAGCTATTGCAACAAACGTTTTTTGCGGAGCAAACATATTACACACTAACTAAAAAATTATAAAATTTACTAGGGGGAAAATAAAATGAAACGTGTGGTCTCAATTGTAATAATGCTTTGTGTTATTATGACAATAATTATCCAACCAGCTTCAAACCTTAATGCAGCAACTTTTTCAGTTACCGAATCTATTTTATTCGACTCTTCAGGCGGTAACAAAAGTGCTTCTGTTTCAGGAGTTACTTCATGGAGTGTTGAGAATAACTTCACATGGCTGAGGGGTAATAAGAACGGTCAGTATTCATTAATAGTACATGCTGATGCAAATACATCAACAGCTACAAGGACTGGTTATATCAATATAACATCAAATGGTGTAACAAAAAGAATTAACGTAACCCAGACCGGAGTTACTACTACACCTACTAAAACTCGGACTCCAATACCCGTTACACTAACAGTACCATCGACGATAAGCTTTGGTAGTGAAGGAGGAATTCAAGACACAGCTATGTCAAGCAATGGGGTATGGAGTGTAAAGTCTGATTCAAGCTGGCTAGGTTGTACAAAGACCTCCAATTACAATATGAAAGTGAGTGCGGGAAAGAATCAATCGACATATCCAAGAACTGGAATAATAACCGTAACAGCCGGAAATATTTCAAAAATGATTATGGTAAAACAAGCAGGAATGGTTTCAACCCCAACACCCGTTACACTAACAGTACCGTCCACAATAAACTTTGATAGTGAAGGAGGAATTCAAGACACAGCTGTGTCAAGCAATGAGATATGGAGTGTAAAGTCAGATTCAAGCTGGTTAGGTTGTACAAAGACCTCCAATTACAATATGAAAGTGAGTGCGGGAAAGAATCAATCAACATATCCGAGAACTGGAATAATAACCGTAACAGCCGGAAATATTTCAAAAAAGATAACGGTAAAACAAGCAGGAATGGTTTCAACCCCAACACCCGTTACACTAACAGTACCGTCCACGATAAGTTTTGATAGTGAAGGAGGAATTCAAGACACAGCTTTATCAAGCAATGAGATATGGAGTGTAAAGTCAGATTCAAGCTGGCTAGGTTGTACAAAGACCTCCAATTACAATATGAAAGTGAGTGTGGGAAAGAATCAATCAACATATCCAAGAACTGGAATAATAACCGTAACAGCCGGAAATATTTCAAAAAATATTACGGTAAAACAAGCAGGAATGGTTTCAACCCCAACACCCGTCACTTTATCACTACCGTCCTCGATAAGCTTTGAATGTGAAGGAGGAATAAAAAAAGTATCGGTACCAAGCAATGCGACATGGAGTGACGACTCACCCTGGCTAAGTTGTTCAAGGGCATCAAATTCCGAAATGATAGTGTCTGCGGTAAAGAATCAATCATCCTATGAAAGAACCGGAATAATTACCATAGAAGCCGGAGGTATATCAAAAAAGATTACCGTAAAACAAGCAGGTTTGATACCGATGTCGACTCTAACTATAGACATCGTTACTCCAACGCCGGGCCTCGTCACTCTATCAGTACCGCCCTCGGTAAGCTTTGAATGTGAAGGAGGAATTATAAGAGCATCGATATCAAGCAATGGGACATGGAGTGTATCTGACGATTCAAGCTGGCTAGGTTGTGCAAAGGCATCCAATTCCGAAATGATATTGTATGCAGACAAGAATCAATCATTATCTCCAAGAACCGGCACTATTACAGTAAAATCAGAAGATGCTGATAAAACAATGGCAGTTATTAAAACAATAGCTGTTACTCAGGGAAAGTTAAGTTTGAAAAATAAGGCTGAATATGATTTATTTGAGCTTGACCTTGATGAAGCAATTATCAATGATATAATTGCGAATTTGAAGAAAGACTATGATTATGTAGACAGTTATACATTAGAATTCTTTATAGAACGCTTTAATAGTAGGTATGGAATCAATATCATATATAATAACTATAAGTGTACTTTTGAATATTGTGGTTCAGGATCTATATATTCTCCATATGATTTAATGGACTTGGTTTTGAATGAGCATGTAAAGCCTAAACAAGATACAGAAATAAAAATTATAAAAGAATTTAATAGTTTACAACTAGGCACAGATGGTTTGCTAAAGCAAGATACTATACTATATAATAACTTGGCATATTACAGCATACATGATAATTACAAAGCAAAAAAAGTTGAAGATAAATTACAACAAATTAAGAATGAATTACAACAAATCGAAATTAATGAACAACGAGTAAAAAGTGAGGAAAAATTTAAGCTATGGAAGAGGAGTAACAGTAGTCTATTCTATTTGCTGTCAGAGATGGTTTTGCTTGAACAAGCATTTACTTACATAGAAAACTGGATATCTTTCCAAGGAAGTTCCCCTGGAGAAGAAGAAATTGCATCATTAATATCATACGCCTGTGCAAAGTATAATATATCAATTGAGTTTGATCCCAACAGATGGAAGCAAGCAAGTAAATCTCAATTAGAAAACTTAGTAGATCAATTAGTGGACGAGTATTACTTTGTTGATAGTCTTATGGTTAAAGAGCTAGAGATTACAATTTACAATAAAGGCTTAGAGCTTTCAGATGCAGATATTGAGTACATAAGACAAATAGATCCGGTAGGAGTTGATAATTTATCGTACGATACTACAAATCTAGCTTCGCTTTTAGTTTCCTTTATACCAGTGGTAGGTGATGTCTATGACGTTATATGCCTTGTTACAGGGAAAGACGTTATTTCAGGAGAAATTCTTTCACCGACTGATCAACTAATCACATCAATATCTATTTTCTTCACTGTATCGGATGGTGTAAAGAAAATATATAAAATTAATTCAAATATGGATACCGCAATGGATATTTATAAGAAAGTTGAAGCTGGGGATGTAAGTGGAACATTAGTCTATTCAGATGGTATTGCTAAGAATTCATTTAAAAATGCTACAGACAGACTCATCAGTGAATATGGTGATGAAGCCGCGAAAGCAATAAATAAATATGGAGACGATGCAATAGAGGCGATGAATAACGGAATCGGACCTGACTTAATAAGTAAGCTGGATGATCTTGGTATTAAACCGTCTGATTATAAAGGCTTAGGTATTGTAAATAAGACTACGGCTGAGGCTGTAGATAATATTACTAGAGTTATGAAGGGAACAAATGTTGCTGACTTACCTAATTATTCGAAATATGTCAAAGTATATAATGATTACGCTGAATTTGTACTTGATAATGGTGCTGTTGTTAAATTATCAAAAGCTGATGTACCTGGTGGTTTTGGAAAATTAGATGATCTTATTACTGGATATGATTCAGTTACACAATATGGAGTAGACACCTATAATGCAATTAGAAATTCAGGATTAGATGATATTGCTGATGTTGCAAGAAATACAGGATTATCCATAGACGAAGTGACAGAATTAAAGAAACATTTATTCTTAGTGAAGCATCAACTTCCTATGGAAGGCGGGTATGTATCAAAATTGGATTATTTTACAGCCGATGAAGAAATCGCTTATGCATGGAGTCAGGCTCAAATAAAAGATTTGTCGCCTAGTCAAAAAAGCTGGTTTAGACAGCTTTGTGATCATGAATTGGAAGAAAGGAAATTAATGTATGGGGATAATCCTATAATGTATAGAAATATTGATTCTTGGAATGGTACGAAATACACTGATACTCCACCAGGAGCTCACGATCTTGCGTCTGCTCAACCAGAATTTGGTACGTTTGAAGGCTTTGAGGAGTTTTCAATTGAGAATAATATTTATGAATAGTAAAAATGAAGTATATAAAATCTATAAGGAATAAATTGGAGGTAAAAAGATGAATAAGGTCTTTTTAGAAGCTTGTAATCGTATAAATAAAATTGATTTCAATCGAATTCAAAATACAAATAGAAGATCGGATATGGAGTTATTTATTGAATTTGCTCGTAGATTCTCAATTTTAGTATTGGAACACTTAAAAATAAAATTAAGAAATCCTTATATGTTTAATCCTGACAAAGCGTTTGGTTATGAAATTGATTTTGATATTGAGGATAAATGTCCGGTTTTAAAAACAGTTAAGCCATCTATTCCAAGAAAAATGGTAATTGATTATTTAAAGTTTGCTTATATTATTGGGGAAGGAAATGAAGTTGCAAGTAAAAATAAAGATGTTTACGAACCTTTAATTAAATTATTTGAAAGAGGTGGTCAATTTAATATACATCATGGTGAGTATATTGCTGGTGGATGTGCCTGGAGATTTAAACTCCCCGATTTGATGTTAGATATGAATGAGATTGACATAAGCGATGAAGCTTTAGATAAATGTGATAACAAATAGAATTTCTGATAATACTTTTAAATTGTTCTTTGCGGTTGAATTAAAAGTGTCGGCAAAAATCCTCGTTCAATATTGATTCTACACTTTTTAGTACATATGGAGGATAAAAATGTGTGGTGAAAATGTTATGCCATTACATGGATGATGTCTACTTTGTAAACTAATCAAATTTTTACAAAGTAAGACTAATAAGTTTAGGAAAGCTCCGACTGTATCAATACAGTTTCGGGGTTCCTTTTTTGCCTTAAAATTTATAAGTAAATACAAAACATTGCAAAAAGTCCCCATAAAAGGACAGGATAAAACCATGTCAGGATTATATTTACTGGTAGTGTGTGCAACTTCGGCAGCTTGGAAGGTGTTAATGACAATATAAAAATCACAAACAGTATCTAAAAGCTGTTCGGTTTCTTCCAATATCAGATTGTCAAAGTCCTGGCAAATAGTAACAGGAGTCGATATTCCAAGCTCATGGAAAAAAGGTGTTTGAGTGAGAAGTCTACATTGACCTAAGGAACCTAAGACGCTAAATTCCTTGCCATCTTTTTTCAGGGCTTCAAAACTTTCACGTATTTTATCCAATTTAGGAACCCATTCCTTATGTTCTTCAGCAATAACTTTTTCAACCTCTTTTTCCTTACCAAGATATCTTCCAATTGTTCACAGCCATTCATCAGTATTAGCAACTCCAATTGGTGAAGGGTAGAGGAAATAAGGTACTCCAGCATGGTGCTTAGATATATCCAATATTTGGACTTTTGAAGTATTTGCATATTTAACAAGCATAATGGGCATGTACTCTAGAAAAATAATATCCTTGGTACTTAGGACTACTCTTTAAGCAAAATGGGTTATAGAGGCGATTAACAAGGCAAAAAGGGCACGAAACATAAACAGGTCATTAGTTATTCATAGTGAAAGGGGTATACAATATACTTATGAAGCGTAAAAGTAAGCAACAAGGCATTTTGTGAATAGTTATTCAAAGAAGGCATATCCTTGGGATAATGCTTGCATAGAGACATTCTATAATACGGTAATTTACTTGAAAAAAGATTCTCGATTTAACTTGAACTTTTTCTTGACATAGTACCAATGCTAACTTAGGAACATTCATAAACGATTTCTTCCTACACTATACGAATATGAGTTTAATAAGCTATAGCAATGAAACAGCAAAAAACAAACCTAATATAAGTGAAAACAGTAGGTATTCCTTCATACAGGTTCCAAAATCGCCGCATCACTAATTTAGAACGACATCTTAAGTAAATAAATGCTTGTGAAACCACGACTTAAGATGTTGCCAGTAATACGCCCTTATAGGTCTAAAATCAGACCACCCTTTGGAAGAATGTTGATTTTATTTGTTGAATAATGGGATTTTTGCTGATAGAATGGTATTGCAATAGAGAAGTAATCTGAATTTTTGCAATATTTAACTTGATCGGTAATGAGATCATTGTTCAAAAAAATCAAAAAGTATGAAGGGGAGAGAAGAAAATGTTTGGAAAAAAGTATTTGAAAATTCAGGCTTTTGTTCTTGCTGTATCCATGATTGGGATGCTGTTTCAATCTGGTCTGGTACTTGCAGAAATTGAAGATGGTGAGAATATCATTTACAAGAATGATTTTGAAACAGATTCAGACGCAGTACTTATCGGAAATACCAAAGCAATAGAATTTTTCGTTAAGGGAGATGCAACAAATAGCTGGGATATTATATTCCTACATGATTTAGATACGGAATATAATGACAAAATATATGCCGGTGCAACCTTAAGCTTTGATTTGTATTTGCCAAAAAAAAGTACTTTTACAGGTGAATTAAAAGCACTGGCAGTTACAAAAATGGGAAGTGCCTTAAAATGGACACAGTCACAAACAATTGCAGATGTAGGAATTGATAAGTTCAAAGATTCAGGAGATGGATATTTAAAAACAAGTGTATCCATTCCGTTTGGAAGCGAAATTGAAGAAATACAAGGACTTAATACTATAGTACCGTGTTTGGTAGCTAGCAATTGTGACTATGCCGGTAAAGTATATCTTGACAATGTAAAATTTGTAAATGGTATAATAACAGAGTTACCTGAAGTAACTCCTATAGTGTTTGAATTTGCAAAACCTGAAGATATAAACGGTTGGCAAGATGTTTACAACTATGGCAGGACTATAGGTTATGATACGCAAGTGTGTGAAGGCGCAATGATGCTAGAACTTGATTACTCAACAGATCCTTATATAACTGGTAGTTCGGCAAGAATTATGTATACTTTCCCGGAACCAATTCAGATAGAAGGATATAATCAATTCTCGTTTGATTTAATTTATGATCCTGCAAATATGAAACAAGGATATTTCACAGCGAATTTGATGGTGGCAGATATAATAGATAAAGGCACCACAATCAGTAATGAAGAGAATTATGGAAATGGTTTAAAAAAAGCAAAAGCAGTTATTAATCTTAACAGTTCAGCTAATTTAATTTTCGATTTTTGGCTAGGTATAGATGGAAGCAGTGTAAACTATAAAGGACCTATCTATATTGATAATGTTACATTTGCTCAGGTAGAAATAGATGATGGTTATGTGCTTGCAACAAAGAAAACTGAAGCTCAAACTCCTGTTACCATAACTTCTGATTCTATTACAGCTAACAAAATGCTGGAAAATACATTAAGTAGAGTGCAGTTAACAGATGACAAAGCCACCTTGTATACTGCAAAGCTTTACGCATATCTTGAAGCTGTAGGCAAAACAGACAGTGTATTATTCGGTCATCAAAATGATACAACTAATAAGGTTGGAAATGTTTCGCTATCAAAATCAGATGTTGAGGATGTAACAGGTTCTATTGCGGCAGTGACGGGGATTGATGCACTTTCACTTACAGGCAGTGAACCATCAATAGTATCTTGGAAGGCAACATTGGCGGAACGTGTTGCTGCAAATGCAAAAGTTACAAAGGAAGCTGTTGATAAAGGTGCTATTATTACTCTTTCTGCACATATGCCAAACTTTGATTTATTTGATAAAAAAGTCAAGAGTGATGCTGCTTATGGAAGTAATCCGCAAAATCCAAATTCTGTAGTTACATTAATTGATGGTTCATATAATTTCTATGGAAATACTTCAAATACTTGCACTGGTAATGTTGTTTCAAGAATTATGCCAGGTCAGGATTTAAACAAGTATTATACATCCTATCTGGATATGATTGCAGAGTATGCAAAGGCTCTAGAAAAAGATGGCATTAGTGTATTGTTCAGACCTTTCCATGATAATACAGGAAGCTGGTTTTGGTGGGGTAAAGCTTTCTGTGATGCAGAGGCATATATAAACTTATATAGATATACTGTAAATTACCTTCGTGATGTAAAAGACGTTCATAACTTCCTTTATGTTTATAGTCCAAGCTTTGAAGCTACCAGTATTGCTGAATATGCTGAACGTTATCCTGGTGATGCTTATGTAGATATGGTTGGTTTTGGCATGTATCATCAAAATCCGGCCGAGGTAGATAACTTCATCAGCAGTTTCAAAACTAAACTGAATATCGTACAGGAATTTGCAAAACAACATAACAAGTTATTTGCTGTTACAGAAACAGGCGTAGATAATGGTAATCAAGGGCTTCTCGAAAAGAACAATCCGAGAAAAGATTGGTTCAATGAAATTCTTGATGCTGTAGCTGATACAACTGCATCCTACTTCCTGGTAGGGCCAAACATCGCTGCTAATAAGTTAATCAGTACTAATTTGTTCTACACACCTTATGTTGCCAGTGATCCGCTTAAACCTTTGAAAGGTCATGAAATGCTGGATAACTTTATTGATTTCTACAATAAGCCAAATTCAGTATTTGCCAACCAGAAGGGAGATTATACACAATTAAGTGTTACTGTTCAAGCCAGCGCATATGCTGCAGGCTACATTATGTCACCTGTATCGGGCAGTAGCTTGCTTGATGCAACAACAATAGAAGCAAATGTTACAAACGCAAGTGCCGATTCAGTTGTTAAGTTTATTGCTAAAAATAAGACTGGTGAAGTAGTGAAAGAAATACTTGCAGTAAAAAACAGTGACGGAAATTATACAGGAAGTATAAATAAAGAAATGCTTGAAGAACTGGGAGAATCAGCAGGGATTATTTCAATTTCAGTTAATGGACAAGTTATTAACAAAATTAATGCTAAATTTAACATTTTGGAACCTATTGTTGATCCGACAGTTGTAGATTCCTTTGAAGATTATGATGGAGATAACGAGGCTCTAAATTCTACATGGACTGTAGAAAATGGTATTGGATGTTCGCTTGTTCCTGCCTTATCAAACAAGGATTATGAAGGTAAATACGGCTTGGAATTCAAATATTCATTAGTGGCTAATGGTTATATCGGTATAGTAAAAACTATGGATAACTTTGATTGGTCCAGTAAAAATGCTGTTCAATTTTGGACTATTCCGGATGGCAAGAATCAAAAAGTTGTTATACAGGTTATATCAGCAGGAAATGTATTTGAAGTATATCTCAACGATTATGAAAATTATTATGGTTCAAAAGATCCAGTTTTAGTAACTATTCCGTTCTCGAGCTTTGTAGGTAGAGATGATAAGAATGCAGTGTTTGATCCGGTTCACATCGAAAGCTTCGGATTGTGGTGTAATACTATAGTTCCTGCGGGTCAAGATGCTTCTACCTATAAATTGGATTCGGTACTTTATTATGACAGCATCAAAGCAGTAACTTCAGATGTACAAACTGTTACATTTGATAAATTATTAAATGTTGACGAAGTTACTATGGGAGATATAAATGAAGATGATGAAGTGAATTCGATTGATTATGGAATGTTAAGGTGTCATCTGTTAGGGCAGAAATATATAATAGGAACATATGCTCTTAAGGCTGCTGACATTAACAAAGATGGTAATATAAATTCCGTAGATTTTGCATTTTTAAGAAGATATCTTCTTACAGGTAAATTCTAAAGTTTAATACCGTCGGCTTCAAAAACTCCATCGGAAATGTTGAGATACCAAAAAATTAAATTAATTCTAACTTATATAATCATATAAAATGAATGGAAGGATAAGTTTATTGTGAACATACAAATTTTTGGTGCTAAAAAGTGTTTTGATACACAAAAGACAGAGCGGTATTTTAAAGAGCGAAAGATTAAGTACCAATATGTCAGTGTATATGAATATGGCTTAAGTA
>JAEZUI010000132.1 GCA_023421115.1 Bacillota bacterium
TTAAAAGGGAGAGAAAGCTTGCTGGTGCAGAGCTAAAAGGTGAGAAGGTTGAGGAAAAAGTTCAAAAACCTGATGTCCAAGTAAAGAAAGACAGTGCTGATAAAGTAAAGAAAGATACTGTCAAGGGTGGTCCTAAGAAGGATGAAAATGGCTCGGATCTTTCTAAGGTTTTAGCGAAGCAGCGTAACAGAAAAAGATAATTTAGTTTTTATGAGAAGTAAAACATGCGAATATTTGTAAAATAAAATTGGTTGTTGACATAATTTATATTTAATAGTATATTATTTACAGGCGTTCGACTTGCTAAATATTATGTAATTTGGAGGTTGTATGTTTATGAAGAAATTTATGTCAAAAATTGCTTCGGTAGCTTTAGTGGGTATTATGATATCAACTACGACAGTATTTGCTGCACAAAGTGCTTTTAATAGTAAGTTTGTCGATAGTAATGAATGGACTTATGTAACTGATTGTGTTAAAGCGACGGACTACTCTGAGGTATATGTAAGAATTACTAATATTTACAAGGGTGATGGGTCTTCAAGTGATTATAAGAAGATTGTAGCACAGTTTAAGCACGGCGTGGATATTTGTACAACAAGTAACTCATATGTTGCGAATAAAGGTACGGATTGTGTGGCTCAATTAAAACAAGTTTATAGAGCAAAAGGCAAATTGATAACATTCGTTGCAATGGGAAATGATCCGGCACTTGATTGTAGAATTGATGGTAAGCTAGTAGTAGATTAATAATTGAATTTGGTAGTTTTTGCCGACTTAGTAGATGCATAATTGGTAGTTTTTTATGGCTATGCAGAAACATAATTGTTCATGTTTTATGAAGGCAAATAGTAGAATACTATTTGCCTTTTTAGAAAATCAGGAGGGGACGCAATTGCTATTTAGATCAGTTAAAACCCAGTTTGCTCTAATGGTTAATAAACGGAATTTTTGGTTTGGAATGTTTCTTTTTTTGTCCTATTGTATAATTAGCTATTTATATTCATTATATATTTATAGCGGTTATGATGTTGCCAGTATACGGAATGCGGCTTCTCTTTTTATCGGAAATGAAAATACGCCGTTTTATAGTTACTTTAAGAGTTTATATCCATTTGCTATAATATTGCCCTTTTCATTTTCACATTTTGATGATACATCTTTAGAAGTAAATCTCTATTATTACTCCCGTATTGGGAAAAAAAACTTTGTATTGTCTAAAGCAATTGTAAGCTTTTTGGGATCGTTTTTAATAGTTTTTATTCCTTTTATAATTAACATATTGCTAAATTCTTTTACATATGTTGAAAATGGGAATACCTTTAATGGTGTTTTATTTAGTCGTGAGTTTTGTGGCACAATGGTAAATGATGCGGAAATTAATGCAAGTACGATGTTTCTTTTTCCATTATATATAAAGAATCAGACACTATATAATTTATTATATTCTTTTTTAATGTCTCTTTTTTCAGGCGTTTTAGGTTTTTTTGCATTTGCTTGTTCGTTAAAAATAAAGAAGCTAAAGGTTCTTGTTTTTGTACCGGTTTATGCTTTGTTTCTGATAACAAGACTTACTGGAGAAGCTTTTTTATATTATGGGGATTTGCTAGAGTTTGTAATGGTTGGACTTAGTAATGGCAGGAATATTATATTGTTTTTGCTTTTGTGCATAAGTATTATGGCTTATTCTATTTATAGCATAAAGATTGAGTATAACAGCGAATATCTATAAGAGAGGGAGTCATTGTGAGAATGTATAAAAAAAGATTGTTATTAGCATTATTTATTATAATACCAGTAGTATTAGTTTTTAACTATGATTTGTTTTTAAGTCATGGAAAAGCTTCTTATACTCTTAAACAAATGCTTGTATCTAGAATTTTTGATGTCAAAAGCATTTATGAAGAGAAAACTTTGATTCTTGCAGTAAATAGTATTTACTTCATAGTAATATTCCATATTTGCTTTGGCACTTATATTTATAAAGATTTTATTTCTAATGGAGCATATATTTTTACAAGACTTAAATCGAGAAGGGTTTGGTTTTATCGTAAATCAATGGATATAATTAAGTTTAGCATGTTGTACTCATTTTTATTTGTAGGCACACTTCTTACAATATGTAGAATTTTTGTTGGTAAACCTTTAGAAATAGATATTATATATACTGTTTTCTTTTTGTGGTTTTCCTCTTCTGTACTTATTATTATGTCTACCCTATTAATTAATATGCTTTCAATATTCTATGGTTCTCACATAGGATTTATTTTTGGCTATGCAACTTTAGTATTTTTAATTGCGGCAAGTATAAACTTTGAAAAAATCCCCTTAATAGGGAAGTATACTTATGTTTCACTCATAAATCCTGCATCAATTATGTTTTTATATTTAATAGAGAATAAAGTTGTTGTTGTTTTGGGATTCATTTATTATTCATTAGTAGTCGCTTTATTTATTTGTATGAGTGTTAAGCTGGTAAATAAAATAGATGTATCAATAACTACGGTAGAAAATAGTTAGGAGGAATTTATGAATACAATTGAATTAAAGGGTGTTTCAAAAGTTATCAAAAAGAATGTTGTACTAGATAATATAGATATAAAGTTTGAGAGCGATAAAGTATATGGATTGAAAGGCAGGAATGGTTCCGGTAAAAGTATGCTGCTTAGACTGATTAGTGGATTGGTTTATCCAACAGAAGGTTCAGTTCTTATTAATGGAAAAGTGCTTCATAAAGAAATAGAGTCTCCTGGTAATATAGGGATTGTTATAGAAAATGCAGGGTTATATCCAGATTTAACAGGATTCGATAATTTGAAGTACTTGGCAAGTATTAAAGGACAAGTATCAGAGGAGGGTATCAGAAGAGCAATTGAAAGGGTAGGACTTGACCCTTATGACAAGAAAATATTAAAAAAATATTCATTGGGAATGAAGCAAAAAATTGTTATCGCTCAAGCTATTATGGAAAAACCTGATTTTTTATTATTGGATGAACCTACAAATGCCTTAGATGAAAAAGGAATTGAATTGTTAAGGCAAATTGTAAAAGAAGAATTTGCAAGAGGAGCGTTGGTTCTGATTGCAAGTCACAACGAGGAAGACCTTAAGCTCTTGTGCGATAAAGTGATAGTTATGTCTGAAGGAAAGATTAGCGGTGAGTATATAAATTTTTGAGGGGGTATATTTAGAATTATGTTTAAAAAAAATGCAATAGCTTTCACATTAGTAACGTTAATTGTTTTTGCATTTGGTCAGGTTGTAAAGTCAAATAATTTTGTTGATTGTGGTATTTTAGATATAAATAATATTGCTGAATATAATAGAAAAGAGTTTCAATTTGATACTATTTTTAATAAGACCGATACTGCTGGCTTTGTAAAGTACAAAACTGAATATGTAGATGATTTGCAAAATGCTGAAATAATTGCAATTGTAAAGCCTACAGGAAATATTGAACAATATTATTGTAATTTATGGCAAGAAGTTGTAATAGATAGAATTATTAAAGGTGATAAAAGCTTAGAAGGAATCACAACTAGGCTTGCTGATACTGGTGGTTACTCCTATTATCATATTGGAGAAATAAATGGAAAAGCAAGAGGTAATAATCTTTATTATGTGGATGTGAGAAACATTATGCAGCCAGATAATGAATATCTGGTGTTTTTTGATAGAATTCTTTTGGATAAGTATGTTGATAAGAATAGTCTTTTTAATTTACATCCCACCTTATTTAACTATATTAAACTAAATTCAGTGGAAAATGATTATATAATAAGTGATGTCGCTACTAAATATTATCTTGAAGATTTATTAGAATATGAGTTCTTTTGCACTTCAAAAGAATGTCTTGAAGCTATGTATGAAATTAAAAAAGAGATAATTAAGAAATATTTAAACCAGTAAGAGATATTTGAAAAAGTAACTAAATTAATATATGATAACACCTTTTTAAAAAGAAGTTTTTTGCTGGGAATAAAGAAATTTCTTGACCATTGTGGGGATTCAATTTCAATTACAGCCTTACCGACTTTTATGTTGAGTTTTGATGGAATCGCAGTCTCAAATTGACTTGAACCTTTATCGCCCGGAGTGTACAACGGCAGTTTCGCAGGAGATGAAACGGGTGTATATATAGCAAATGTAAGCATAAACAGCAATGGCGAAACGGTTAAGAATATAAGCTCCGGTATAATAATTCCCTACTCCCCGGAATATGATAAAATCGCCAAGAGTGAAGATAATATATTGGAAAGACTCGCAATAGAGGGTGGCGGAAGGGTTTTGAATAATGGGGATGAAGTATTTAAAGGAGAGCTTAAGCAAACCGTTGGTATAAACGATATGACTAATATTTTGCTTATTTTGATAATAATTCTCCTTATGTTAGATATTGCCCTTAGAAGGCTCAATATACCTTTTGAAAAGCTAGAACCTGTGATGAATAAGATTTCTGGCACAAGTGCAGCTTTAGCAGGTTTGTTGGTGAAGCCGTTTAAAAGGGAGAGAAAGCTTGCTGGTGCAGAGCTAAAAGGTGAGAAGGTTGAGGAAA
>JAEZUI010000146.1 GCA_023421115.1 Bacillota bacterium
AGTGCGTAGTACTGAGTACAACCGGAAACCGTTCAATGAATTTATCGAAATGCCCCTTATAAGAAGTACCCGTAAATTGTTCCACTTTTTTATCATGATAGCGACCATATAATTTCTGTTTGAATAAGCTTGTCGAATATTCCTTGTGCTGAGCCAGCAACTGCTCAAACTCCGCATTAGCCAATTCTTGCTCTAAGGCCTTCTTGCGCTGCTCAAGACCTGCTATTTTTAAATTGTAATACTCTTTTTGTAAGTTTAAAATAATAGCGATTTCATTCTCTTTTAGCTTCTTAAAATCAGTAAAGCCATATTTTATCAGCAATTTTAATTTGTATGTAAGCTTATGGGATTTGTGTTCTTCCGTTGCAAAATAATGATCGGATAAAAAAGATATAACCCGTTCCGGCGTTTTACGATAAAACAACAATCGTTTAATTTCTTCAATATCTTGATTGTCATAGTATCGATTGAAATGTTGTCTTTCCATATAATAAGCCGCTAATTCTTGTTGAACTTTTGCCTGCTCATTATTTAAATTCAACAAATAATTGATTCTGCCATTCAAACTACTAATCTTCTCAAGTAATACACTTTCCTCAATCTCGCTTTTCCAATCGGTTACATCATACAGGGGCAGCTTCTCAAAGAAAGCCTTCCGATTTTTCTTATTGCCGAGAAAAGCCAGCAAAAAACCATATTGCTCTTTTTCCAGCTTATCTTTAACGTTTTGTACAGCTGCGTTATTGCCAGACACCACCGCCACCGACTTGCCCTGCATAATGGCAAGATTCGCAATGATATTTAAGATGCTTTGCGTTTTTCCTGTCCCAGGGGGACCTTCAATGACTGAAACATTCGCTCGTAAGGCGTTTTCCAACGCTTGCTTTTGGCTCAAATTAAAACTGAAAGGAAAGATTACATCATTAGTATCCTGATTCAAACACTGTAAAGGCTCCTTAGTTATATAACAGCCTAATACACTTTCAAGATTTATACAGGTTAAACGATCATACTCCCTCTTCAAGAAAGCTTCTTCATCATCGTCGCTTTTAGTGTACGGAGCAATTTCCTTCCAATAGTTTAAGATATCTTGTGCAACATTATGATTTAAACTGTTATCATCTACCCGTATAGCGTCTGAATTATATACTTCACTTTTCTGTTTATCAAATATTATTTTTACTTTTCCATTAAACTGTAATATTTGGTTTACGCCGGTTAAAAGAATGTTGTTGTAATATATCACTTGATCTATGACATCAATTACTGTTGGGTTTTC
Source organism: Bacillota bacterium (assembly GCA_023421115.1). Lineage (GTDB taxonomy): Bacteria > Bacillota > Clostridia > Acetivibrionales > Acetivibrionaceae > Acetivibrio. The sequence goes on from JAEZUI010000146.1 coordinate 1,280, forward strand.
TTCAATCACTACGTTTTGGCGGCTATATGGAAACGACTTTAAGCTTTTAAACATGACATTCACTTTTGTACCATGACGGACGATAAAACATTTGAAGTTTCATCTTGTCCTCTAATCAAGATTAAATATTTAGTTTCATCCATGTGCTTATGTCCTTTAGTCCAAGTATTTTTATAACTTGACGGGCAGAAGGAGTAAGTGTTACCTATCAACTATCATATAAATTAGAGTGCAAAGCTAAAAACATTTCCTGTATCTTTTTCTGCCATCTCTGTTTATATCTCAAGTAAATTGAGAATTTTATCCAGTACTACAGTCCATCATTCCGAATTGCAAAATTACCTGAGCGCTCTTCAGGTCCCTGCCGCCTGAACCACCTCAAATAATTGCTTGTTGAGATAAATTCTCTCCTTGCCAATTTTCTGCGATACAAGGAAACCAGCTTCTTCTAGCGCCGACAAATAACCGGCCGCTGTCTTGCGCGAGACACCAAGACCTGTTTCTATGTAAGCCGTTTTAGTATAAAACTCATAGAATAACATCTCCACCAGTTCTTTGGAATAAACCCGTGGTAGCGTATTTTTTATGTCTTCTGTGGTCTTGTCCACCACTGCATTAATTCTTTTCACCAACAATAATGTCTCTTCGGCGGTTTGCTCAATGCCATCCAGGATAAAGAGAACCCATTCCTCCCAAGCTTCTTTCGTTCGCACTTCCTGTAGCAGCCGATAATAGGCGCTTTTGTTGCGTATGATGTATTTACTAAGATATAAAATCGGACTGTCTAACAATTCTTTAAGAACCAGGTATAAAACGTTTATAATTCTCCCGGTGCGTCCATTCCCATCATAAAAAGGGTGGATCGATTCAAACTGGTAATGAATGACTGCCAGTTTGATCAGCGGGTCAATCGCATCATAATCATCATTGATATATCTTTCCAGGTTTGACATAAGTGCAAGAATTTCTTGTTCACTACTGGGTGGTGTATAAATCACTTCACCCGTTGTCTGGTTTTGCAAAATCGTTCCCGGTAACTTTCTGATACCGGCCCGGTTTTTCTCAATGTCTTGTTGGATTTCAACAACCATATTTGTGGTCATCATCTTATTTGCTTTGACGAGTTCATACCCTTTCCAGAGAGCCGTCCGGTAGTTTACAACTTCCTTGGCCGCAGGGTTATGATAATTTGCTTGGGACATAGCCTTGAACAATTCATCGTGAGTGGTTATGATGTTTTCTATTTCGGAACTATCCTTCGCCTCATTGATGGTCACTGCATTGAGCAAAATGTTCTTATTGGGCATCGTGTCGGCAAAGCCTTTTAGCTCCGCCAGTGCTCTGTGGGATCTGACCAACTGTTTTAATACTTTCTTAGTCTCAAGGTCAATATCAGGCGGTAAACATTTCAACGTGCTATCTTGCATCGTATCGCCCCCTTTTATTCCATTATATGGGTAATACCTTCCCATATCAATATAACGTGAGTAGAAAATAAAAAAAATTACCCACGTTTTTAAAACATGGGTAAGCGTTACCTATATACATTGTATTTTTGGACTCCCATCATTTCTTTGTTGCAAATCCGCACGATATATGGAGTAACGTATCATCGAGTACTGCAGTAAATATCTATTTTGTATGTCCTTCAATATAATTGATCAACTGGTATGGTAGCCACTGTTTTGCTTGCGTCTCCTTCTCCCAACACACATTAAGTACTGCCTTTTCCTCAAATGTTAAAGCCCGATTAGCCCTGTTCGTAAAATACCAAGCCATAAGTAAATTTTGCGTAAAATTAATATCTTTATAAATTCCTCTATTTCTACATAACATGTCTAATTCCTGGTACCAAGAAGACGTACTCTGGTCATCGGCTTTAGCTAAACGCAACAAAGTAACAGCATTAGCCAGCCAATGCTCTTGGGACATGTTTTCAAGTGTACGCAATGACTGAAAAATATGAGCTAATCGAGTTGATTCAAACGCATCCCGGTCAAAGAGCATTCCAATAACGTGAAGCAAAAGTGGTGTGTACATATTTTTACTTGCACTATGCTCTTGTTGATATGATTTTTGAAGAATGCTTAAAGCACTTCGTAATTCATTAATTTGGCCGGCATTATCTTGAGAAAGCATCGCACATTGAATATGACAAAGTGCTTTATTCCTCTTCCAATATGCAATTTGCCATCCGTCGAATTCACATAGATCCACCATATCTAAAAGTTGAATGGCTAACTGATATTCGCCAATACTGTAAAGTAATTCGCCTACTTCAGTTAACTCTAAATTACTTAATAGGTATTGTCGCTTGCTTACCTGCTTTGATAGTATTCTGTTGTTTTTGATTGCCAAGCCTACCTCTTGCATATTTCTTTCTAGTTCAATTAATAGCCATAAATCATCAATATACAAAATAAATGCGTTGACAAATTCTTGTTGCTCATCTTCATTTAGAATAACTAAAAACAAGCTAATCTCTTTGAACAGCATTCTCCATAATACTTTATCATCGTAAGAAAGATGCTCATAACGCGCCTGACGACCAAATTGTATAAGCGCAAAGAGAGCTTTATCTATATAACCCTGCCTGCATGTTTCATCTATTCTGTTTAAGATGCTAATTTTCAGCAACTCATGAAACAGCGCTTTCCGGATATCATTAAAATATGTCTGATAATCATGTACGTCCCTTAGCCGCCACAGTCTTTGCGGAGAAGGAATATCTGCATGCTCAAAGATAGCAGTCAACTCGCTCTGCGGAAGTTTTGCCGCAGCTAATGCCGTTTCCTCTATTAGCTCAACAGTCAGACTACCGCAGAAATGTAAACCGCCTGAATCAGTAACCCAATATGTCGGATACAGATTCAACAAATAAAGCTGAACATTCTCTGAGATTTGGCGTATAACCGGATCGGGATTCTCTCCTAACTTTTTTGCCAGTATATATCCGGCCCATAGCGGCTCTTTATTGACTGGAGTATATAGATAATCCACAAACTTGCCGACAACGTCATCTGCTGAAGGCCTAACTATTTGCATCCAGGAAATCAACCAATCCAATACCCAGTGGATTCGCACCTGTCTTTCTTGCCATCGCGCATTATTACTAAAGCTAGACAAGAATGCTCCAGGTATCATATCAGATATGATTAGGGCTGATATCGTTAACGTAGTCGCAATCGGAAGCCTTGCCCAGAGGTTGTTTAATAAAGATCTGTCTTTTGTCTCTGTACCATCTGTCAACCTGTCCCAGGCATGAGCCATTAATACTCCTTGCTGACCTGGATGAAGCAAGCCCATCAATTCTACTATGTCACTATATCCCTTATCATCCCAATGCTTATATCCAAAACGGTCAATAATCCTGAGTGGCCAGGTGGTGCTACCCGACTGATGACATACACGTCCAAATACGGCAATATCACTTTCTAGTAAGGCATCAAGACATTGCATAAGACGCTCGGATAGTACCCGCTCTGTTTCAAATAATAGCGTAGGCGGCTGATATAAATGATACGTCTCATACCCTGAAACAAAGTCAGTACATTCCCGGTAACGTTCCTTTCGCCAAATGGTTTCATACTCTCTTTCTCCTATACACTGGAATTCCTCTACCAGGCTTAGCACCTGTTCCGCGAGGATTTCAGCTCGATTTT
>JAEZUI010000188.1 GCA_023421115.1 Bacillota bacterium
AAAGGTAAAAGTAAAGATAAGGATAATTCCGGGCGTTTCTAGTTCCATATCATAGTAATACCGGAATGCATTTCTTACAATGGTAACCCTACCGAAATACAAATGCTGAAATGGCATTTTTAAAAATTGCGTATTTCGGACGCAACATCCGGACAGCATTTCGGAATTATCCGGACAGCATAACGGCACATCTGGACACCTTGTCGAGTTAATAAAATAAATTAACTGGTACTCTTTAATAAGAATGATTAAAGGGGGCCAAACGATGAGGAGGCTAGAAATGCTAAAAGCAAGAGAAATTTTAAGATTGAAATATGAGGTAGGATTATCACTAAGAGAAGTTGGTCAGGCATGTAACTGTGGCAAATCGACGGTGTCAGAGGTTCTTGGGCGGGCTGAAAAGGCAGGAATAACATGGCCAATTGACCTTAGTGACAAACAATTGATGTCACTTCTTTATCCACCTGTTGTAAACAAATCATCCCCCCCAGAACCCGATATTGAATATGTTTTTAGTGAAATGAAGAAAAAGAATGTAACACTAATGCTTTTATGGGAAGAATACAAGGAACAACATCCTAATGGAATTATGTACACTCAATTCTGTGAGCGTTACCGCAAATTCAAAAGTAATAATAAGAAGGAACATAAAGCAGGCGAAGAAATAGAGGTCGACTGGGCAGGAGATACCATGTCCTATGTCGATACAGATACCGGTGAAATAAAGCATGTATATATCTTTGTTGCAGTTCTGCCCGCAAGTAGCTACCCCTTTGCATACGCCTATGACAACATGAAAACCTCTAACTGGATAGATGCACATGTCAGAGCTTATGAATATTTTGGTGGAGTTCCGAGAATCACAATATCGGACAATACAAAAACTGCTGTTATCAAGCCTGATCGAATAGATCCTGTGTTAAATAAAAGCTACAATGAGATGGCAAAACACTATAGAACAACACTTATCCCAGCCAGGGCCAGAAAACCAAAGGATAAAGCAGCTGATGAAAACATGGTTTTGAATGTTTCAAGAAGAATCATTGCAGCTCTCAGAAACAGGCAATTTTTCAGCATTTATGAGATAAATCAATCAATAAATGAAGAACTTAAAAAGCTCATCAACCGGCCTTTTCAGAAAATGGAGGGTAATAGATTGACTGCCTTTGAAAAGATAGACAAGCCATGCTTACAGCCATTACCTGCAGCTAAATATGAATATTCCGAATGGAAGGAGACAAAGGTTCAATTTAATTATCATGTAGAGTTTGAAGGTTTCTTTTACAGTGTCCATCACTCCCATATAAATAGTCCATGCTCAGTACGTGCCACCTCTAAGACTATTGAAATATATATCGGTAGTGAAAGAGTAGCTGCATATCCACGTAACTACAATACATTCAAACGCTACAAAACTACACCTGAGCATATGCCTGAAAATCATAAAACTGTCTATGGATGGAGTTCAGAACGCTTTTTATCATGGGCAGAAAAAACAGGTCCTAATACACGAGAATTCATAAGCCGTATCCTTGAAAGCAGAGAATATCCGGTACAGACATACCGAACTTGTATGGGAATCATGAGAATTGCCAATAATCATTCGAACGAAATTATGGAAGCAGCTAGCCGTGAAGCACTTGATAAGAATACAATATCATATAAATATTTCAGTATAATTGTTAAGCAAGTTACAGCAAAAGCCACTCAAAAAACAAGTGAAAGAATTATTTGTCACGACAATGTAAGAGGCAGCAGTGCATATTCAGGGGGTGGTATAAATGCTTAGCAATCCAACAGTAGAAAAGCTCAAGGATTTAAAGTTAAAAGTAATGGCACAAATGCTTGTTGATCAGGATAATTCCTTAAGAGAACTGTCTTTTGAAGAAAGGCTCGGCATCATGGTCGAAAAGGAATGGCTGAGTAAGAAAAACTCCAGAATAAAAAGGTTATTAAACAGTGCCAACCTTGGTCTTAATGCCTGTATAGAAGATATTGATTATTCATCTGAAAGGACAATAGATAAAAAGACTATACAAACACTTGCTTCATGCTCATTTATTGAGCAAAAGCTGAATATTATGGATTCTGATAAAACTGGTACTGGAAAAACATTTATTTCCTGTGCTATAGGTAGCTCAGCTTGTCGCAATGGATATACTGTCAAATACTACAGGATTCCAGAACTCCTGCTTGAAATCCAGGATGCAAAAATCGAAAATCGATTTACAAAATTTATGACAAGTCTTCAGAATATCAAGCTTCTGATACTTGATGATATAGGACTAAAATCATATACACTTGAAGAGAGCAGGGATATCCTTGAAATTACAGAGAGTAGATACAATAAAGCCTCGACTATATTATCGGGGCAAATAGCTCACACAAAGTGGTATGACTTGTTTCCTGATCCTACAATAGCAGATGCCATTATGGATAGAGTAATGCATAACTCATATATCCTGCCTCTTGATTCAAAGAAATCCATGAGAGAAGTTATGGCAGTGAAAACAATAAAGGGTATTGAAAAAAATGGTGTTCTATCATAAAATCAAATCAACAGACAAGGTGTCCGGATGTTCCGGTTTAGTGTCCGGATAATTCCGGAATCGCCGTCCGGATAAACCGAAATACGCATTCTCACCTTAAAGGGATCTACAAGACTTGAATGACTGCATGTATTTCTACCATCAGACCTGCATAATATATCAGGGTCACCATACATATATTTTCTAATTCTTTTGTATGTTGTTTTAAGCATCTTAACAATCTGTGATTTAGTATACCCTTTTTTATATTATATAATGATTGTACTTCAATAATAAATTCCCGCAGCCGCTTTTGATAATCAGTTAATTCACTTTCGTTATTGGATTGGTTTTTTTTTACTTGCATTTTCGTGATTTTCAACTGTAATAGATTCCTCTTTATCTTGATCTGTTATACCAATTTTCTCTGGCAATTGGCTATTGATAGCTTGTTTTATAGCATGCATAAAATTGTTAAACAGATGAAACCTGTCTGCAACCTGAATTGCGTCGGGAATAACTTTTGAAATTGCAGAAGCATATGCCCCTGCTCTATCACGAGTAACAGTCTTTATATGTTTATTTTCTTCTAACCATTTTTTTAATTCGGCACCATCCCTTCCATCTAAAATTGTGATGGGGTTATGTGTTTCCCCATCACAGATAACGATACCATATGTATGTCCTTTTTTATATGCCGAATCATCTACTCCAATGACATCACTGCACTTCACTTGAGGTAGTTGCTCTGCTTTACGAAGCAATATCCTTATTACTGTATCCCCACTTACTTCTATACCCATAAGCCTACATATTAAGGAACCGGATTCACAATTTGTATTTAATCCTATTGCTGCAATTAGTTCCTCACATCTTTCGCTTCTTCGTCTATGTTTTCCTGCAAAACCATGTAAATCTTCACAAAAAACTTTTTGTTCGCATTCTTCATTAAAACACTTGTACTTATATGCTGTAACAATCAATTTTACTGTTTTACCAAACAAGGGCAAATCATCAATAGTGCGTTTATATGTTACTTGATGATAGTTGGATTCCTCTGCGCAGATTGGACAAAACTGAGATTTGGTTTTAGATTTAACCTTAATAATTATTTTATCTGTATATTCTTTAAAACTTGTAACTCTCATATCTGAATTGAAGAACTGTTGTAATGACATTTTATTCGGCATAAAAATCCCCCATAACTATTGATTTTATAGTTATATTATACTATATTTCAAAGTAGTATTCAACCAAAATTGAGGAAGAGCCCTGATGCGTCCGAAATACGCAATTGCTGCTATTGTATTTGGCACTGAATTTATCATTCACTTAGTTTATCACTTAGTCATGTAATTTTCTACCTCATTTTCAGCACACCATGTTGAGCCATAAAATGGATTGCATCAACAGGGTGTTTTCCTTTTGTTGTACTACCAAAATCCAACATTATTAGCTACATAAGTTTACATAATAGTTGTGTGTCTTGCACATCTTTACAAATGCTTACAGTTAGAAGGTATAAAAACTCTTACACTTGCACTGCGAGTGTAGCCCTCTCCTGACTTACATATATATTTTCTGGTACTCCGCATAGCTTAAGGATCCTATTCTGGTTTTCGGTCAACCCCTTAGGGATAACTCGCTGATGACTATTGCCCATAGGGATTGCAAGAACCTTAACATATTCAAATACATCAAGGATTGCTGTCCCTGTTGGTCTAAGTGTAATTCGCCTTCCTTGAAGGGCAACGCCAAGAGTTTCTCCTTCAAGACTCTTTCTGATCCTACGCTCAATGACATTTAATAGCAGAACTGCAATCACCATCACATATCCGAATGCCTCAACACGTTCAGGTTTCTTCAAGAATATCTCGTCTACATAGTATGGGTCTTTCAGTATCCTAAACGTAGACTCTACAGAATGTTGTTGTTTGTATTCCTCTAAAACCTCTAGGTCCGATAGTTTTTCTACCTCTGTCTCATTACTGATTAGAACAAACATTCCAGCTTCATCTTTCTTTTTGTCTATAAATGCTTGATTCTTTTCAAGCTGGATATCAACCTTGTAAAAGGTTTCTGTCTCCTTGTTTTCTCCTTTTTTAGGCCTTCCCCTTGTAGAACGTTTCTTATCTCGCTCCTTATGAGATACGGTGTATCTTATTAGATGATATTTACTGCTAACCTGTGCTATAAATTTCTCTGCAGCACTCTTAGCATCTGCTTCACAGTAGTAGCCATCTTTTGAAATGTGTTCATTGCCTTCTTCATTTATCATTTTTAGTTCAGTATCAATTTCTTTATCAATGCTTCGTTCCTTCCTCTCATCCAAATGATCGGAATAACAGACAACAAACCTATACCTCTTACCTTCCAACTTTTCTAAGAAGCTCTGAATTTTATAGGTTGCAGCATCTTCCTTGTCAGTCAGTCTACCGATTTCATTCCAATGCTCTGGTCTGGAAACAGCCCGCTCTCTTAATTCTTTCTCCAGTTTAAATGTTGCCGGAAGCCTTGATATAAATTTATAGGTATCATCGTTGATGGATAACAGATTGTCTTTTGTTACAAGGGCACTATCTGCAATGTGTATCACTTTTGCAGGATCCACAAAGGTCAACCACTCTTTGACTGTTGTGATTACATCCCCGTTCCATGTCTTATCATCAGTATTACCACTTAGTACATCAGCGAATAAGGGAATCTTATCCCTTGTAACCCCAAACCCAAATTTCATTTGCTTTAGGTCTTTTCTCATATCCTTGCTATACCCATATGTGATTTCAATTGGGCCCTCATTTTCTTTTGGCTTCTCTGGGATAACATATTGCCCTTGGAAGCTCTTTGATGTAGTATCCCAATGAATCGACTTGACTTCGATTTTTTCTATATCCAGACATCCTAAAGCTACTGATGAATAGAGCTTTTTGGCTCCAGCATCATAAATCTTATCAAGTGTTCTTCCTATGCAGAATTCGTTGGTTTGGGCAGAAGTAACTCCTTCACCTATAAGTTTTTCCACGTCCTTATCTGCATAGAACTCCTGTATCCTGTACAAGGGCTTTCTGTCTGTCAAAATATTTAACACTAGTGCTTTCGTGGCCTGTCCAGGCGTCAAAGAGCACTTCTCCTTGTCCCATTCCACAAACTCGTCTACTTTATTTCCTATATTGAGTTGGTCATACACAGCTGCTAATAGCGGCAGTGGTCCATCTGATAATATTTTTATACCATTTAAATCCACTTTGATTACCTCCCAAATCGTTGCATACATTATAGCATGACTCTTTGAGAGCTATCATAAACAATTTCTTCCTGTGTTACACCTGCTGAAAATGAGTTCTACTCATACATTTTTTTACTCAGTTTCCTCTTAACTGGATTTTTATAAATTCCTATACTTTTGAACAAATCAGAAATAACTCTATTTTACTAGACACTCTACATAATGAATAAAGGCTACTCAAAATAAAACACTCTATTTTGGTAGCCTATTATTAGAGAAAAGTATAAATCATATTTCACCATACTTTTCCACCAAGTCATTTAGAAGTTAGATTTGTTGTACCACTTAAAGTAATCTGTGACAATACTTTATAGGTTAAAATCACGAAATATTATGTACTTCCCCACAATCCCCAGCCACATAACAGGCCACAACTTGATGTACAAACACCATAGCACCCAGAAGCACAACCACCACAAGATCCATCACAACCACCACATGCCAGCATACATGATCCATAGCAATTACCCATACAGTCTCCATATTGACCGCCACACATATCCTTCACCTCCTCGTATAATCAATCTACAAATCTTACCAAAAACCTCTATCACTTTTAAGACAATGTCCTAAAGTGCAGATATTTCTGATAACCTTAACATAAACTAAACACTCACTTCTTACTCTTTATATTACTTCCATACAAAATTATATATAATTTTATAAACATTGTCAATAGATAGCAATAATATTACCATTTTTGCACTTTTCCCATTTCTTTGCACAAATATTAAATAACATTAATATTTAACGGTACATAAATACATCATGTATAAACATCCGGTTAATCATATAATTTATGCACACTCTAAGATACGTACTCTTTGCACTTTCTATTTTATTAAAGCTTATATAGCTTTCATTAGCTAAACTTTATATTATGTATGCTTATATGTTACATTTTCAGTGTTCAATATTTGTATAAAACTTAGGTAACTAAGAAAATTTCTCCTGAAGTAAAGTCTATATTCCACTGACTATTTTGTATATTTTTCCATTTATACTTCAAGGCTGTTTTTTGCCACCACATTTCATATTGAAATTTTGTCTCACCCATATCTGAAACAATTTTTTCATATAATTCATTTTTTTCTTTTTCTCCAAAAAACGGGTTATTAAAGTTACTTATTAGCTCATTTAAAGCTAATTTCCTTTCAAAAAGTTTTAAAATTTCTTTTTTTTCCTCTTCTGTTACTTGTCCTACTTTTTCTTTATTCATTGATTATCCCTCCATTTATTTGATAATTTTTCCAAAGGATCAATATAATTTATTTCTGCAAGACCATTCTTCGGAGATATCGATTGCGTCTCAAGTAATGCTTTTTGTAATATTCTTGCCCTATTCCTTTCTGTATGACTAACAACACATTGATTCATAGAAGGAATATTTATTTCCCCAGTCAATTTTTTGTTTAAAAATTTACATCGTTTACAATGATAAACATCGCATATAGCACATATTGGTGAATTTTCCAGCTCACATAAATGTTTATTTTTAAGCTCTATTCCATCTTCAAGCGTTCCAACAAAACTATCTGGATTATCAAAATAAAAAGCAGGGCAAATATATATTTTCCCATTTGGTGCTAATGTAAAATCACTATTTCCACAAAGGCAGTTCTCCATATTGGTTAAATTAAAGATATCTGTCAAAACATTAATCTCCCTTTTGTTACCTTGTTTAAAGGAATCAACTAAATACTCGGCTAACTTCTCTAACTGCAAATCATATTGTTTTATATGAATATCATTCCAGTTTTCGATATCTTCAATTATTACATCTACACGGTTAGCATTGTCTAATAGTATAATCACATTTTTATATAATTCTTGAATATTATTAACATTTACAATAGCAACCAGTTTATCATGTGAGTTACCAGAGTACATACATGTGTTTGAAAAATGGTGATTCAATTCGTTATCTATATAACTTCCTTCACTCTCATTAGGATTTATATATATGTCTGCTAATATTGCTTTCTTTCCTTTCAATAATACTGGTGTGAATCCATTTAATGTAGCAAACTTAAACCCTTCATCAATTACTTCTTTATCCATAACTTTATTAGTCTTATCCTTACTACTAATTAATTGATTAAATTTAATATTTTCAGTAATAAAATACAAATATTTATCTATGATTTTTTCATTTCTTAATTTTTCATTTCTTCTTGGAGATTTTAGTTTAGTAACTTTCTCAAACTTATCCCAAAAATATCTATTCGCCCTAACATTAGCCTTATGCATTTTACAATTGAATATTACCCTTTGATATATTGTGTCTGTATCAGCAAAGTCATAATTACAGCCTGTACACCAAGCACATCCGCTGGCCACATCACAATTTAAGCATTCCTTAGAACTAATCATTTTCGTATTCAATGATAAAAATGGTCTTTGCTTATTTTTATCAATTCCACTAGATATATCGCCTATCATATAACCCTTTCTATTACTTAAACTTATATCATAAAACCTAATACATGGGTACAAATTCCCCAAAGTATCTATAGCAAGCATTTTACCAGTACCACACCAATTTCTATTGATAGCCTCTTGACTCAATGGAAATCCAATACTTGGGTCAAAAAACCGTACAGAGTAATCTCTCCACAATTTATTTTCTATTACGTAATCTGCTAAATCTATTAATTGGTTTTCAAATATTTCATCATCACCCTCATGCCATACATTTTCAAAAACCACATTTGCAGCTATTATAGATATACCAAGATTCCATAAGCTAATAATACTATCTTTCAGATAAGGAAGATCTTCGTGGGCAAATGTAGATTTTGTTACAGCTCCAGGAAACTGTCTCTGCCATAATGATACATTCTTCACAACATCGTCATATGAACCCTTGCCATCTGGCCAAACCCTTTGCAGATCATGTTTTACTTTGTTTCCATCAACACTTATTCCAATATTTAAGTGCGATTTGTTTTTCATAATATATCTTTGTACATTTTGAGTATCATATAAAATACCATTAGTAGAAATGTTAAACCTATAATTTTCAAACCATGGGTGATTTAAAGAAAACATTTTATATTTTATGTACTCGCATATTTTATCTATTAATTCAATCTCTAAAGTAGGCTCTCCCCCAATAAATTCCCAAATAACCGCCTCATTATCAAACTCTTCCCTATTTAATAAAATATAATCAATCGCTTTTCTTGCTACATCAAAAGACATTTTGCTCTTATTATTTTTACCTGTCATATAACAGTATTTACATGCCAAGTTACAATCCTCAGTAACACAAAATGTAATTGATTTAGCTTTTTCATTCCATAGTGTTGGCAACTTGCCCATCCTTATTTCCATTTATAACCTCCATATTTTTAGAATATAATTTAGTAAACTTTGTACTAGCAACAAAAATATCACCTGGTGATATTTTCCCCACTCTACAAATAAGTTTACAATGTCACGTTTTAATAAGATAAATCCTGAAACTCCGGGAATAAGAACATACTTAAAACCTTCAAAAAGTAACTTTTAAAATCAGACATATTATTTATTGCAACCAAAACAGATAATTTCGAATATACGACATATGTTATTAAAAATACAAAAGTAAGCATTGCATCTAAAACAAGCTGTTAAATAATTATAATAATAGTTATGTAGTTAGGAAACAACAAAGATATCATCAAATTAAACATCATATTTACTTGATATTCTGAAGTACCGACTAATACTGGCAAAATAAACGCATATTAATTTCAAGAATGCTGCGAAATTTATTAAAATACAATTATAAACTAAATACTCTAAACAGTTTTGAAACCACCATAACAAATAATAATAATATAAATATAATAAAAAATAGTTTTTAATTGCTCTTTGCTATCAGTTTGATTCACCTTCCCTACACCAAATTATATACTCGCAAAGTTTTTAGCGTCCTTGTGAAATAAATCTGTTTCTTATTACAATAAACAAAATATTTTTACACTTTAGTTTATGAAGATTTAGATAATGTATCTAACTCTGCTTTATAAATTCGTTTATAAATATCATTATTTAGTATAAGCTGCGAGTGAGTTCCTTTATCAATTATTTTTCCATTATCAACAATGAAAATTTCATCTGCATCAATTATAGTTAAAAGCCTGTGAGCAATAATAATTAATGTATGCCCCTTTGAAAGCTCATCAATTGAGCTCTTAACAAAATATTGCGACTCATTATCTAGTGAAGAAGTTGCTTCATCAAATAATATTATTGGAGAATTTTTCAGGATTGCTCTAGCAATAGCAATCCTCTGTGCTTGTCCCCCCGACAAATTTACTGAATTCTCCCCTATCTTCGAATTGTAGCCATTAGGTAATTTAGTAATAAAATCATGTATATTAGCAGATTTACATGCTTTCTCAATTTCATCATCACTCGCCTCTAGATTTGCAAGTAAAAAGTTTTCTTTTATTGACAAATTAAATAAAAATATATCTTGTCGTACTACAGAAACTGCTTTCCTTAAAGACTGCTCATCAAAATCTCTAATATCAATATTATCAATTAGTATTCTACCTGAATTTGGTTCATAATACTTGAGTAAAAGGTTAAAAATAGTAGACTTTCCACCTCCACTCAAACCAACTATAGCAGTCTTTTTATTCTTTTGAATCTTGAACGAAACTTGATTTAAAACGCTATCATTATCATTATCATTATATTTGAAACTTACATTATCAAAAGTCACTATACCCTTAATATTCTTAACTCTTCTAGAACCAAACACTTCTTTTGAATAATTTAAATTATCAATTAATCCAAAAGTTCTTTCTATTGAGGTTAATGCTTTTTGAATTGTTGAATTCAATCTAGTAATATTCATTATAGATGTTGAAAACTGACTTGAATATGTAGAAAACGCAATAAAATATTCAAGACTGAGTGACCCTTTAAAAATCAAATATCCTCCTACAGATATTCCTGCAACTTGTACTGCAAAACTAACAGTTTGATTTAATGATCCGGCTATAGTTGAGAATATATTAATAACAACGACTTTATTCTTTATTTTATCTATAATTGATAAAAAATCATTAAGCCTCTCCTTCTTAATCCATAAGTTCTTTATTTCTCTGATACCAGAAACGGATTCTTGAATACAACTAATGTAATCATCTGTAAGAAGTGCTAGTTCCTTATTCTTAAACCTTATCTTACTTCCGAAAAAAATAAATATCATTGCAGAAATTGGAAAACCACTTATTACAATTAGTGCTAATGGAACACTTATTTTAAAAATAACTATACCTATTACCACAACCTTTACAAAATCTACTAAAGTATTTAGAAATTGATTTGTAAGAATATCAGCAATAGTAAATGAGTCTCCCTGCAATCGCGATGTAAATTCTCCTGCCCTCATTTCATCAAAAGCTTTTATTGGTAAATCCAATATTTTTTTGAACAAATCTTGCTTCAAATCAAAAACAATCTTTTGATTAAGAGTTGCGAATAAATAAGCTTGTAAATGACCTATTATTATTTGTAAAATAAACAAAACAATTTGATACACTATTATTGTAATTAACTGATTTGAATTTTTTGAGAATAAACTTGATAATACCTTAGCCCACAAAAATGGCTGAATCAACCCTATAGCTATTCCTAATAGCATACAAAAAAAAGACAAAATAAATCTAATTTTATATGGAAGTATATATTTAGACGATCGGATTATTAATAATATATCATTTTTACTAAAGTGCATTATTTTCAATACGACACAACTCCTTAGATTTAAACAATAATTAGCTTTCCAGCAGAACCAGAAATTTTTTGTTCTATAAGTTTGTAACTTATTGAACAAAAAGATGGTAATATTATTTTATCATAATACTTTTTCACTTGTTCTTTCGAAAGTGCAGGTAATTTTTCAATATCGTTTTTGCATTTTATTGAATGAAAGTTTAAATCTAAATCATTAAATAAATTTTGATAATGTGGAATATTGTAACAGGCATTTTTCATCAACTTTGAAATTGAATTATTGGACACTCTACTTTCCCCCATGTAACATTTAAATTGTTTTCTCATTTTTCGCTGTTGTACCTTTTATCAAAGGCAATTTCTATTCTTTGTATATCTTATGACAATTTGTAATACTTGTCAACATTTTTTACTGTTTGACTTTTTTGTTATTGCATACCAAAATGAAATTAGCCGCAAAAACGAACAAGAATTGCAGTTTGTCATAGTATATAATTACCCCCTATGGCATACCATATTCTAAAAAAGAAAAGTCTATTTATAGAATTTGGTAATCTCACTTTGCAATAAAGTCCAGTATTAACTCATTTTATCTCTAAGTATGTTTCCCAATTAACATAATATCCTGCTGACTTTTTAATAATTGTTGGGCGAGTTCATAGTCATCAATACGCAAAAATTTATTTCCATTTACAATTTATCCGCATTTTTCTTTATCCAACAACCTACGCAACCATTCCCGCGCATTGATATCAGTCTGAATGTTGAAAGGAGTACATGTTTAAAGTGTTATACTCATAAATCCATATGCAGTCATGAGCAACTTCTTTTTATCTTGTATGATTTGAGGGTATATAAATGATATCTTTACCGCAACGTTTTTGAGAATATGTATTCGCTAATTCTACAATTTCAGACGAGTGCATTTTTACCCAATCTTTATAATCTTTATTTAATATTTAGTATTCCCTTGGGTTGTAATAAAGATTGCATTCTTAGTGAAAATGCAATCGGACAAAGTATCCCTTTAAAAACAATTTGGTCAAATCCTTCAATACAGCGCTTGATTTTATCACCAAATCTATGTAATAATGAATCCATGTGTTGCCTCCTTTTAATGCGGTGTGGCAAATTCATTATAAGTGATTTATAACGTATTTTTTAATATTTTGTCAAATTGTTGGGCTATTTATATTGGGTTGTGGACGTAGCCCATGGTGCGCCCATACAAGGGTGTAGAAAATCTGCAAATAGCAATGCAGTAGACAAATATCACGATTGTCCATTGCCAATTAATTAACTTGGAGAGGAAACACAAAGAGGAAAATAGCACGTTAATAACGCCATAAGTCAACTAGCTATTAAAGTTGCGACTGAATGGCAAGACGAAAAGTTATGAATAAGGATAAAAGTATATTGTTTTAACGATAATCCAAAGAGTTATAGATGTATCTACAATGAAAGTAGCTGAAACATTATATGGAGTTAGTAACAACATTATAGTATGGTGTCGTTATGTGATGTTAGCTCCTCCTAGCTAAGTATTTAGAAAAGGATGAAAGTCGTATCCGATATCATAACAAGCTTGTTTCTATTCCACTAAATGGGGATTACCTAAGTCATATAATTTCATGATAAGATAACGGAGTTTCCATAGTAGTCCGAGGTATGGAAAGCCTACTACATGGCGAAGAGAAACAGCAAATCACGTTCAAGAATTTTAGGAAGGATGCGTGAGGCATTGAGAGGTCCAATAATAGTACTAAACAAACTTAGAAAGCTTGCTATGGACTAATAAAAATGCAAACATAATTTATGTGATTTGTTGAGAGCCGTCGAAAGGTATGTACTGTTCGGAGGAGAGCATTGGGGAAAACCATTAAATTGGTTGCACCCTTTGCTTATCCTACTTGGTTGTATATAATATACGACATAGTGAATGCTAAAAATACTTTTTGTACTGTATGATATTTTAATGTATAAATATGTAGTAAACATCGTGACTTGAAAAATGAATGAAGAAATCCGGAAGAAACTTCAATATCAGATATAGTATTATTATGGATATATTCTTTGGATTATTGCCAGTATAGTTATTTTATATTTATAATACTTTTAAAATATTAAATGTAAGGGGAGTCAGAATTATATGAAAAGTATAGCTAAAACAGTTGGTATTGTAATGTTTATAATGATATTATCAAAGGTGCTTTCTCTAGTAAGTACTTTACTTTATACTACCATTTTAGGGAATGTTTCTGAAACTAATATTTACTCATATGCAGTGAGTATTCCAAATATTATTTTCACGATATTTGGAACAGCATTGTCTACAGTTGTTATACCAATTTTTTCTGATAATATTGAAAAGGGAAATATAAAGAAAGCGTTTAAGTTTACTGATAATGTTATAAGTTTGTCTTTGGTTGTTACAGTATTTCTCACTGTAGTGGGTATGATAATTTCCCCCTTTATACCATTGTTGACAAGTTTTAAAACTGGCAATTATGATTTTACCGTTTTTGCCATAAGAATAATGCTGCCAATAATGATTTTTTATGCCCTAAATTATGTTTTTCAAGGGATACTGCAATCTTTAGGAAAGTTTAATATGCCTGCTTTTGTATCTGTTCCAAGTGCACTTATCGTAATTGGATACTTGATTTTTTTCATTGACAAATTTGGGGTTACTGGTCTTTTAGTAGCAACTTTTATTGGTCTTTCCACTCAAACTTTGATACTCGTGCCATCTATACTAAAAACCGGTTATAGATATAAACCTTCTTTTAATTGCAAAAATGAGGATGTAAAAAAGGCTATAAAACTAATGCTTCCTGTCATGGCAGGTACTTCTGCATATCAGATAAACTTGTTTTTTAATTTAACTTTTGCAGCAAATTTTGAAGGTACAGTTAATATTTTTAGAGTTGTACAGGAACTTGTTTCTAATAGTGTTCTTATTTTTATATATTCCCTTACTGCTGTATTGTTTCCAAAGTTCAGTATGCTAGTAGCAAAGGGGGACATAAATGAGGTTAAAGAAAACCTAATAAAGGTTATTAAAATTATTCTTTATATTCTTCTACCAGCTACAATAGGATTTATACTTGTGAGAAATGAACTCATGAGTCTTTTGGTAGGTTGGGGGAAAATAACGCAGGAAGATGTTATATTTGCAGGCACCTTGCTAGCCCTGTATGCCTTAGGAATAACTGGGCTTGGAATTAAAGAAGTTGTTGATAGAGTATTTTATTCCTTGAAAGATACAAAAAGACCTGCTGTTATTGGCGTGGTAGTAATGGGAATAAACATAGGTGTAAGCCTTTTACTTTCAAGATTTATAGGCGCTTTTGGAATACCACTGGGGAATTCTGTTTCTACTTTAGCAAGCGCAATGGTGTTGTTAATACTTCTGAGAAGAAAAATTGGAGCATTAGGTATGAGAAACATTATAAAGTTTGTTTTAAAAATTTTATTTGCCTGTGTTATAATGGTAGGAGTTGTTATTTCCATTTCATTACTTATAAATAATTTTACATTTGGTTTTTTGCTTATGGACAGAATAATTAAACTATTTGTACCTGTTTTATCAGGTGTTGTTGTCTATGTTACTTCAACATGCTTTTTAAAAGTTGAAGAAACAACAGATGTGCTGAATAAAGTTAAATTAAAACTGCTACCACATAACAAGTAGTTTTTTCTACATGAGATTTTTACTTGAAAAAGGTTTGTAAACACACACACTTAGTTGCATATAATATAAAATAAAAGTTTACAATATTATGGAAAGAAGGTTGTGTAAAGGCAGTAGAGAACCCTATGTGATAAGATAGGGTCATCTACTGCCTCATAACCTCATATTGCCGCTCAGGCCCTTTGATTTTAGGTATTGAGTATTTCTTTCTAAGGTTTTCAACAAATCTTCTCGCTGTCCGTTCTGCCACCTTAATCTGATAGTGCTCTTTCAAACTGTCTAATATCTAGGCTACTGACTTATCAAGGTGTCCTTTAAGCCAATCAGTTACTACACCCTCATAAGTGACAGGTTACACCGTCTTTCCCTGTTGAGTGTTTTTTGATCAACATTCCATTCCTTCCATCAGAGATGCTGTATTTGGTGTCCAGAATTGCTGCATTTTTAGTAGCCGTTTTTGCTGTTTTATTATACCGCTAACAAGCTTTTATTGTAACATTTCTTTGTTTTGTGTTAGTTTTTCTTATATTAAGGAATTAAGGAAATTACTTCTTTATAATTCATTATTTTTTATATAATCAAATCACTCTGTATAATGGATTTATATCTGACAAAATAAGAAATTCATCCAAATCTTTGGTATTGGTAAAGAATATTAGTGTAACAGCTCTTTTATCTTTCATCATTATAATTAATTATACATTTCGAATTGAATCGATACATACGTTGTTGATTTATAATTAAAGTAATTATTTAATCCCCATATATTTTCTAAGCTTCTTTAAAATACACTCTTTTCGACTATTTATTGTCATCACTGGAATACCGATCTCCCTTGATAATTGGCGTTGACTTTTATCTTTATAAAACAAGTTGATTATTAACCCTAATTCCTCCTTATTAAGAAGCTCCAGGCTTTTTCTCAGTTTTTCTATCATTACCTTTGTAACTACAGAATCACATATATTTTCTCTAGTGCTGTCTTTAAGCAGTTCTTCTCCTAAAACATCTTCATAAACATTATCAAACTGCGAATATAAGAACTTTCCGTGTGCTGAATCCCGTTCTTCCAGATACCGCTCTCTCCTTTGCATTTTGTAGTACTCTTTATAAATTTCCTCCGACACTTCTTCTACACTTTGGCCTACCCTTAAATAAAACTTCTTTTCATTATCCATCTTAAAACCTCCAAAAATTTGTCTCGATAGTTGCTAAACATAATTTGGAATTTATGGATAATAGGTGTTGTATGGCTCCCATCTTTTCATACTGCCGACTCCTGATTTGGGGCATAAAAAAAGACCGGAAGTGAAGTCAATCACATCCAGCCTTTTTTGCCACATATTTACTTTGAATTAATTCATAAAAAAATCCCCAAACCCTTATAGAATTTGAGGACAGTTGATACTATTAAATTTATGCAATCCACCAGTATAGCCAGTATATCAGCTTGTATATTTGAAAACAGTAGGAATAGTCTCGGGGCTTAGTTGGGATTTAGTCGGGGCTTAAGTATTGATAGAAAAAGCTTGGCACACCTTCAACTTCTTGACCAACAATTATTCCTTTCATTGCTGGAATGGTATAGCCCCATAAACAAATTGCAAAGAGGTCAATAGCTTCTCTTTTTTTATCATAATAGGTGCTCCGCTCCATATTTAATAGTTCCAACATTTCTTGCTCAGAATACTTAATAACAGTCATATACTGTTTCGATAATATTTCATGATACAGCTTGCCATTATCAGGATACTCATATATTTTACTCATCGCAGAATCTATCATTGATATCAGCCAATTTGTCTCAAACAAAGAATATACCTTTTGATTAAACTTATCCCTTTCAATTTCAGGTGCAAAATTTTCAAGATACTCCAAGGCATGTTCTAAATTTTTGCTATAGTAACATGCAGCACTTTCACATACTTGATTAAACCGATTTTGAGTAGACCAAACAACAGCACGATATATTTCTAAAAGTAGCTTTGTTTTATGTAAAACTGTAGTTCTGTCAATATTTAAGCCGTTATAAAAAAGTGTACATTGCCTCATTACTTTACTTTCTTTTCGCATAGTTTACCTCCATGAATTTACCTATTAACATTTGTTTTAATATAATGTTGTTCCACATACTTCAGCTATTATATTATTCACTTCAAACATTTACCTCACCTCATATTTCACAATCTCTAAATAAACACTAAAGTCATTTCACAAAAAGAACATGTGTTCTTTTATTATTTTACCGCACGTATAGTGCGGATGTATATAGTACTATAGTCCTATGCTGGATTAACTGCACTAAAAGTGCTCTATTTTGTTGAAAAATATATTAGATGTGTTATAATGATAAACAAGGAGAGATGAAAATGAAGAATAGGATAAGAGAGCTCCGTAAAGAGTTGGGGTTGACTCAAGAAGAATTAGGTAAAATGATTGGTTTATCTGAACGCTCAATCGGTTCCTACGAAACTTGTGACAGAGATCCCGATACCGACACCTTGAATAAACTAGCTCAAATTTTTGATTGTACAATAGATTATATGCTTATGCGTTCTAATACCCGTAAAATAGATGACAAAAAAGAGTTGGCAGATGCAGAAGAAATGTACCGGGTAGACCCTGACTTTCTTATAGAAATGTGCAGAGCAAAGGTTTTACCAGATGAAGTCAGAAAAAGACTCCGGGAATATGCTGCCTTTGAAATGGAAAGGTTTTTGAAGGAGAAAGATAGAAAAAATGATTGATTCAAATCGCTTTAATTATATTAAGAATAAAGCATGGGAAACTCGCAAAAGATTGAAAATAAGGATCTCTTACATTAATGCAGAAGAAATATTAAAGAACAGCTATAAAGACAAATGTATTATCCGATATATGGATTTTGGTGCTAGTGCTGATGCAGATATAGTCTCTTATTTGCATGAAAAGGCTGATTTAATTGTTATTATTATTAACTCCCGTAGAAATACTCCCCTGCTAAAGAAAAGGCTAAATTTTTCATTAGCTCATGAAATTGGGCATATTGAACTTGGCCATTTTGAGCAATTCAAAGATAAATCCATTAATAAAACTGCTCTTGAGGAAGAAGCCGATGAATTTGCGTCCCATTTCCTTGTTCCCCTTTCAAGGCTGCATAATTGTAAAAGAAGCACTAACCAGCACCTATCTGATTTATTTCTTGTATCAGAAGAAGTAATAACAATTCAAAAATCAAAAATTGGTATTATTTCTTCTCGAAAAAAACCTAAATACCGTAATTTTTATTAAGAACTGTTATGGAATTGAATAATCCATTTTAACTCTCCCTTGAGATATTACCTGATTTGCAACTCTTTGTACATTATCAATAGCTTTATAAACATCACAAATCTTGGATTACATCTTTTTTATTGTTCTATGATTCTAGGCTGAAGAATTCCCTCGTCTCTTTTTATTCAGTTTTGCTGGAAATTATGATAGACTTGATATATTAAGAAAAGTTAAACTATATCCCATATATGAAGTACATAATGCACTTTATATGTGGTATCCTCTACTTTTCTAGCATCCTTGGTTAATCTTTGGAGTGTTAATGTTGTAAGTTTGTTTTAAAAGATATTTAAATTTGTAAAGGATAATGAACAAAAATGGAAAACTTAAGTTATAAAAACTTACCAAGTATTGATGAAATTAAAGAAATATTAATATCTCAAGCTGTATTAGATATCATTTTGACTGAAGAGGAAAATCATTGGTTACGTTTGATAAACTTTTATAAAAACTACTCTAAGGGTTTAGACATGGTAAAAATTGACAACATCGCAGGTGATCATGTTTATATTTTGTTTTCTGACGAAGGAGCTATTATAAAAGGTTTTGATCACGAGTCTATATTATCACCTTATGCAAATGATGAAGGGAAAATTGCAAAAGGAATTTATGAGTCTGTTCCAAACGAGTTAATGAAATTATTAGACGATAGTGTTGAAGTTCAGGATGTGACCTTTTGTATATGGAGAAAACGAACTGATATGTTTTGGTGTAAAGGTGAAGTTACTGTTCCTGATGATTATAAAAATGGTGATGATGGTGAGGACTTTTTATTAGGATATATATTCCAAGATGCTGATTCTTGGCTTGAATGGGCGCAGGGGTATTATGATGAACAAGGTAAAATAATTAAAATAGATCATGTAAAAAAAGTATATGAACACCAGAATATAACTAAAGAAATTGTTGAGAGTATTAATCCTGATAGAGACTTTGAGGAAGTTAATCAGGAACTAAAAAAGATTGGGTATACAAAATAAATATTCCTTCAACTGCTTATGGCTGAAATTGCTCAAATCTTAATTGATGCTGGAACAGTAATATCATTGGATATGAAAGAATCTGTGAAAAGGATAAGAAAAGAATTTGAATTTTGCTAAGAAGGCTTTAATAAAGAATATAGGGTACTTGCAAATCCTAATCCGATTATAATGAAACAACCGGATTATAAACGTTAAATGTCACAAAATATTGAATAGTGATACTAAATGAGGAATAGATTAACCGCTTTATCAGATGTTTATTTCGTTGAAGAAAAAAATTCAAGTGCAGTATCAAGCAAAAATAAGGCCTTCGGGCTGGGTATAGTATGTTCGCTTCCGTGCTAGCAATAAAAACTGACGATCCAACTTTAAGTTTTGACAAGGTTGGAGGACTAACGATTCAGTGGAATCAAAAAGAATGGTTTAACAAGAATAGAGGGTTATAGGCACAAACCATCGTTCTGTTGTCAATATAATAACACGCACGCTGTTGAGTTACAGATTGTATACAAAGAAGGAGTAAATGGTATGTTATTTGGTGACAAAATTAAGGAACTAAGAACTATAGCTGGAATGAGCCAACAAGAATTAGCTAATAATGCCGGACTGTCCTTGCGTTCCATTCAAAACTATGAAAGCAATAAACGTTATCCAAAAGATGTTTCTATCTTAAACAAGCTTTGCAAGTTACTAAATACAACAATTGAAGAACTTATGACTGAAAAAGATAATTTCGTTCAGGAAGCATCAGAAAAATACGGTTCTAAAAGAAAAAAAGATGCAAAAAAACTGGTTGAAGAAGTTGGCGACCTTTTTGCCAGCGTTGAATTAAATGAGGAAGATAAAGATAAAGTTTTTAGAGCAATAACAGAAATTTATTGGAGGGCCAAGGATAATAACAAGAAGTATTGAAGCAAAATTTCCTGACATTGTAGAAAGTGCTTCAAATGAATATGAGCCTTCGGTTATTTCAAAGTACCTTATTGATCTTATTCAAAGTTAATTTTATCATTTCAACCCCATTTTAAGCAGTAAAGATGAGTTAAAACATTCCAGGATAGCAATTTGCAAGGCTGTAAAAATTGTTGTAAAGAATGGAATGTCCTTATTAGGAATAGAATGCCCTGAAAGAATGTAGGCATTTGCAAAATATCTGGGTAGCTACCAACACGACAAAATGTTAATGGCTCCCAGAAATTTAATATTCAAAAAACATAATTTCGTTTAACCTATATAATAATTTTAGGTACCTCACATATATCATGACTTGACAAATTTTCAGAGTTCTTTATAGCTTTTTATTTTCTTTGATATTTATAACATTGTCAGCGGTTCTGAAAATAATCTATTAAATATTTTCACAAATCAATTTTTCCTCATACAATGATTTGTAAACCTGACCTATACAGTATATCAAGAATATGGGTTTATGCCTATATTTTCAAGTATATAACACTTTAATTCGTCAACTGCTAAAGTCACCTGAAGCATTGTATTTCGTTCGCGTACAGTCACTGTGTTGCTATCTAGTGTTGTATCATCTATTGTAACCGAATACGGTGTTCCAATGGCATCTCCCCTGCGATAACGTTTACCGATATTACCAGCATCATCATAAGAAACCATAAAATACTTTTTCAGTTCGTTATAAATTTCCTGTGCTTTTTCAGCATGACGTTTTTTGACAAGTGGTAGTACATTTACCTTTATAGGTGCAAGCGAAGGTTTAATCTTTAAAACCTGCCTTGTATCTCCGTTCCCTAACTCTTCTTCTATAAGAGACTCAAACAAAACGGCCAACACAAGTCGATCCAGCCCGTAGGTTGACTCAATTACATAGGGAATATACTTCTCATTTGTCTCTGCATCAAAATACTCCATGTTCTTTCCGGAAAACTCCTGGTGTCTTTGCAGATCAAAATCAGTCCTGTTGTGCGTTCCGTTAATTTCTTCCCAGCCAAATGGAAACAAATATTCTATATCACATGCTGCTTTTGCATAATGAGCAAGTTTTTTATGGTCTCGAAATTGTAAATGCTCCTTAGACAGTCCAATGAATTCAAAGAATTTAATTCCATAATCCTTGAAATACTCATACAAGGCTTCATCATCACCCTGCTTGCAAAATGTTTGATATTCCATCTGTTCAAATTCAATCGTTCTAAATGTAAATTTTCCTTTTGTAATTTCATTACGAAATGCCTTACCGATCTGGCCAATGCTAAAGGGCAACTTTGTTCTCATTGTACGCAGCACATTTAAAAAATTAACATATTCACCCTGAGCATTTTCCGGTCTAAGGTAAATGGTATTTGATGTTTCCTGTGTACTGCCACATTGCGTTGAAAACATTAGATTAAACTTTCTTATATCTGTTAAATTAGATTTTCCGCATTTAGGGCATGGTACTTTTTTATCTTTTATGAATTTTACCATCTCATCTTCAGTCATTGCATCAGCATTCGCTGATTCATCAAAATCATTAATCAGAGTATCTGCCCGATGTCTTGTCTTGCATTCTTTACAATCCAGCAGGGGATCAGTGAAACTTTCCAGATGTCCACTAGCCTCCCAGGTAGTAGGATTCATTAAAATGTCTGAATCCAATTCAAAACTGCTATCTCTTATTTGAATAAAATAATATCTCCAAGCATCTTTTATATTGTTTTTTAACCTAGTACCTAACGGACCGTAATCCCAAGTGTTTGCTAGGCCACCATATATATCACTGCCTTGAAATATAAATCCGTATCGGTTGCAATATGCCGCCATTTCTTCTAAAGTCAAAGTTTTCATATTAATCTTCCTCCTT
Organism: Bacillota bacterium; assembly: GCA_023421115.1. Taxonomy (GTDB): domain Bacteria; phylum Bacillota; class Clostridia; order Acetivibrionales; family Acetivibrionaceae; genus Acetivibrio. Next base: position 22,352 of record JAEZUI010000188.1, read on the forward strand.
TTTTATTCAAAATAAAAAGTCCGCACTAAGCTTTTTGCCTAGGGCGAACTCATATTTAAAGTCCGTGGTACCACCTAAATTCAGATGAATCTGCACTCAACCAGCACGAGAAAAGTCTTATGCTGTTTCCTTTATAACGGGGGAACCTCCGGTGGTATCTATTTGGAATACATCCTTTCAAGCCACAGTTCAAAAGCGCCTTCTATATTGCCGTCATAAAGATTTGCACCAGCCATCTTCTCTCTGAAATCAAGTCAATATATACTATCCTTTTTCATAACTTTTAGTTTATGTTTTTTATATAGGATAAACAATTTTTACACTTCTGTCAATAATCAAATTTCATTTTAACCTTACTGCTTTTCCTCATTTACTAAGTCATGAAAGATAGTGGCTCCATAATACCTCTAAAATTCTACTATTAATTTAAGCATAATTCCAGCTTTCCTTAATAGAGTAATCTCCCCATGGATCTTCACCATTAAATGAACCCACATATAACACTGTATTGTCTCTAATTATCCATTCCATCCCATGTTCCTCTTCCCAATCACAGTTCAATTCTAAATGAATAACTGGCTCATTACCATTCTCTGGTATTGGTACGATTAAGACACTAGGGTAAATTAATTCAAGTACATCCCTTGTATTTTTGAATTTTTTAGGTTCTTTGCCAATCATATCAAGGAAATCATTACAGTATCTAATTGAAGCTTCACATAAGGAATTAATCACATCACCAGTAATAGAATTCAAATAAGTAGCACACTTTTCTATATACTCAATAGTTACATCTTTGTCATCAGCCAAAAACCCAATATATCTTTTAAAAAGCTCAAAAAACAACTCTCCTTCTAAGCCAAACCTTCCATTTTCAATATTCTTCAGCACTAAAAACTCCTCCATTAAACAATTTTGTTAATTGATGCTCTTATATTTTTTATACAAACTTTTGATTTATGTTTTAAAAATATTTTGCCTGTGCATAGATTATTAAACATCATATTCACTCCTTTTTTTAAATCCATAAAACAACCACCGGGTATAGATTTAGCAACTTAGTATGATTTTCTCCATTGTTTTTAATCTTATATTTATGATCCTATTGATCTTAAATACTCATGTATTGTTCTGTTATAATTTGGATACTCATCTTCTGTAAATACTCCTAATGCTTCTTGAAATGCATCTTTAGCTTTAATAGTATTATTATTTTTATCTATAACTTTAGACAACTCAGCATATGCAATTCCTAAATGGTTTTGCATATAAGCATAACCTTCCGGAAAATGATTAATCGGATACTTCTTAATATTTCCAGAAAGAAATCCTATTCCATCCTCTAAACTTTTTATTGCTTTTGCCATATCTTTCTCTGACGATTCCTCTTGGATAAGGCTTATTATAACCCTTCCCAAATAAATATCAATATAAAAAGCATCTTTAAATCGCTTCTTTGATAAACACAAATTTTTCGCTTCAGTAAATGCACAGACAGACTTATTTAGATTTTGGAACTTATCTCGAAATTTAGCCAAACACTCATAAGCTAATCCAAGTTGTGATTGTATATAGCTATGTAAAAACAAATCCGTTTTGCCTCTCAAAGTAGCATTTGCCTCGTTTAAAACTTCAATAGCCCTAATTGTGGAAGCTTCACACTCAGTAACATCACCTAAATTTCTATATACAGCTCCAAGATTAGCCAATATCTGGGCAAATCTTGATGAATCGTTTTCTTTCGGATAATTTTTTAATACTTCTTCAAAACACTCAATTGCTTTACAAAAAGTTTCTGATTTACCATCAATAATACCTATATCTAAAAAACATCTACCTTGACCAAACTTAATTGTTCTATAAACTTCTCTACTTTTATCTTCTTCCGCTGTAATTATTTCCTTTTGTAGTATCCTATCATATTTCTCCAAAGCTTTGTGATATTTTCTGTTGTCCACTAAGTTGTTAATACGATTTACTTTTTTTGATATATCCCATGACAGGTTTTCCGAAATAAATATATACACTAGCACTAAAGCCAAAAACCATATTATGTATTTCGAAGGTTCCCATATAAAACTCAAGCCCCATAGTGCAGCAAATAGAATCAAAATAAGTCCTAAAATCATAAGCACAAAAACAGCTCTCGGAGACATCAAAATTTTTCGTATCCATATAGAAATCATAAATCTTATCACCTTTCAGATTAATTACTTTAAGGCAAATACCCTTCTGAACAAATTAATTTACATCAATTTTATCACGCTTTCCCCCAAAATCAAACATCTCCAAGGATAATATCATAAGCATAACAAGTGAACTCTTTCCTCTTTAATTATTGATAAAATTGTCATGTTTTTATTGGTTGGAGTTGCTATTTATTTGGGTTCATGCAGCCCCCATTTTATTACCAATAATTTCATAAGAAAAATCCGAAAAGATAGAGCAGAAACCATAAAAAAAGACCGTTATTTTAGAATGGTGACAATTTTTAGTTCAATATGTGACTAATTATGTAGTAAATTAGTCGTTTTTATGGTAGTATTTATGTAGTAATGTAATATTTATTACTGTACCCATGGTTTGCCAAACAATGTGAAATATAAATTCTTAATCTTAAAATATAACTAAATATTATAGTATAGTCTCGAAAAGTAACTGGTAATTGACCTGAAAATAAAAATTCAGGATTAATTCATAAGAAAATATGTAATAAAACATACTGAACCTTGATAAAAGTATATTGTTACGATAGAGCAAGTAAAAAAGGGCATGGCAAACAAGCCCTAATCGGTGGGATTTAAAAATTAGTTAAGCTGCTTGCTCAAGAAGTTTGTAAAAACTGAACTTCTCATGTTTGATCCAAGCATCCAAATGGGTATTTATTGCGGCAAACGTAGCAAGAGAAAACCTTAATCTATTGCTTTGAGAATCGTAGCTTTCAACACAATAATCTACAAAGATTTTTTTGAAAGAACGTTCCACGGAAGACCTACGTTTAAAGGTTTCTTTGAATTCATCAGAATCTCTATGAACCAAAGGAAATAGCCTTAAATCGTAGTCAGGCTTAAGGTAGACGACTCGTCCGTAAGCTGATTCAGAGCATTTGCACTCTTTTGGAGGTTCCTGTCCATGAACTGCGAACCAGCAGCGGAGCTTGATTCCCTTGGGCTTGGAATATCCCCAATCAACATAGGGAATTCCACCTGGACAAATGGGTCTGCCCTTATCATCAAAACATTGGATTGAGGGGTCTGGATATTTAAGTT
>JAEZUI010000229.1 GCA_023421115.1 Bacillota bacterium
CTGCCGCTTTGATTTCTTCAAAGCGGCAGGTATAGATGTAAACGCTCCTGGCAACCAAAATGTTTTTAGATATGAAATTAACTTAAATTACAATAATAAGCCTTATTCCATTTCACATATTGCAACAAGAGGTGGTTTGTCAGGAGGTGGAGATGTTCATTCAGTAGGAGGAAGAGAGGTGGCAGTCAAAACATATACTAATCCCAAAACCCGAGAAGTATTTATATTGTTGATAGATTTACCTGGGAGAGTTACATGGATGAAAGAATTTTTTGATGTGAGACTGCATCTTATGAATACAGAAGGAACCTATGCTTTAAAGGATTGTGTTGCAACATTAAATGCTCCTAAAGGTATTTCAATTGCAAGTGGTAATGATCAGTCTGTTTCTATAGGAACCATTGAAGCTGGAGATACAAGGGTTGTTGAGTGGATAGTACGGGGAGACGCTCCTGGAAGTTACAATTTGTCTGCTGATTTCAGTGGATTGATTGAGAACTTTAATGAGCAGATATCAGCAAGTTTTACAACCCAAAATCCAATAGTTGTTGATAATAGTTCGGGATTAAGGCTCATAGTTGAAATTGAAAGAGCTATGCCTAGGGATGATGTATTATACAGAGTTGGATTCAAGAACGAAAAAGGTAATACTATTTACTTACCCAATATTAACATGGGTGACTCGGAGTTTATCAGAAGCTATAAAACAAGGGATGATATGTCTTTAGTGAATACTTCCCGTTCTATGTTGCTACCAGGAGAAATATTATGGGAAGAATATTCTATTGAAAGCGAGCTTTTTGAAGGACATGAAAACCTTTTGTTACCATTGAGAGAATATACATCTACAGCATTGGGTGGTATGAATATACCTATTGAGATTAGAACGGTGGAATATGGGACTTTCGGCAGGACAAAAGCCCAGATTTATGTTATGGATGTACCTCAAGGAAGAAAGATAGATTTGCTTACATTGACAAAGTACATCTCGAAAGAAGACGACAAAATGCCAGATTTGAAAATAGTAACTGGCAGAGGGATTTCAAAGGATGTAATTGTACATGAAGAATGTGAAATGACAATCAAGGATAATTTGAACAATACGACTAAAACAGTAAAGACAGATGGTAATGGTGAGTATATTTACAAAGGCTATAGTATTTACGATGTTTATGCAGGAAGTAAAGGTATAGGATATTTTCCGATAGCTGTCTCGTCAAAGGTAAGTAGGATGAGTTCTACAACACAAAGGATACGGGTTATTGACCAGTCGCTATTAGACCCAAAAGACTTTGGTTCAATAGAGGGATGTGTTATTGATGAAGATGTGAACAAACCAATAAATAATGCGAAAATATCTGTTGATACTTATGAAACGAATACAGATAAAGATGGGAAGTTTTATTTTGAGAACATTATGCTTGTAGATGAACGCATAGTAGTCGATGCTATGGGATATCCACAAAAAACGGTATACATAGAGTTGAGCGATAAAACTGATGTGGGAAAAATACTAATGACAAGAATTCCGGAAGTTACAAGAGTAGAATCAGCAGTTTCGGACAGTGTGAATCCTGCTAGTTCAATTCTTCCTTTAAATCTTGTGAAAAGTGGAGGGTCAATTTTCTTTAAAGTTTCCGTAGATTTGAAAAATACTGGGGAAGCTACAAAATATCTTTATAAAATAGTTAATAGGAATGGTTCAACAAAATATACTGGGGAGAGTACAACTTCTACAGTTGAAGTGAAAAACATACGAGGTAAGATGCAAATGGGAGACAGAATACTTTTTGCAGTAGAGGCTGAAGGTATTTATGGTAGGGCTACCTCAGAATATGTGGATGCAAAACTTGTTATGGCAAAGGAGTTCCCTTTTCTAAATGCAGTATCTTGGGCGAATAATTTGGAAAGTGTTTTTGAAGAAACTGTAAAAATTGATAAAAATGGCGGATTAAAAGGATTTTTAAAGTTTAAAACTGGAGAAGGGCCACGCAAAATTGAATTGCCTGAGGACAGCCCTTTAGAATCATTAGCTCTTAAATCTGCAGGAATTGATTTGGATTTTGATGTATCCTATGATTTTTATAATGCGAAAGCGACATTTACTTCAAAATTATGTGCTAAATCTAGTGTTGATGGTACCTATAAAGACCTTGCGGAATTTGATGTTCCGGATCAAGTCGAAGCAATTTTAGGAGGAGGAATTAAATCGGAAAGTGAAATTACGGTATCTCTTGTGTTTGTCTACAATGATAGTACTATGGAATGGGAAATGAAGTCTTATGAATTTAAAATAGCTACGGAACAAGAAATAAAAGTATTGTCTTTAGAATTTAAATATTTAGTTCCGGGTGAGTTTATTGGAATACCATTGTCGGGGTATATTTCGATGGTGATAAATGGGAAGGTCACGTTTAGAGCAAATATAACAATAGGAAATATGGGAATAATTGATAGCATCCTGGACTTATTGGATAGTATGGAGATTATTATAGGTCTTACATTAAGAGCAGCTGTAGGTGGTAGTCTTGGATATGGCCTTATGGGTGGAGAATACTGGGTAAAAGGCGGACTTGATTTTACAATTCCTAGTTGCAAAACGGTGTTAAGTTTATCGGTTGGACTTAAGGGAACTGTTGGCTGGTTTATATCATCTGAGCATGTTCTTGGTCATAAAGAATGGACAGTATATGATCCATCTCAAAAGCAGGATGAAAGTAATTATAATAGTAGTAGAAGTAATATGACAAATGAAGTCGTAAAATCTGAGAAGAAAGCAGTAAAACGCAAAATGTATGCTGCACCGATAACTAATAGTACTACATCAGAAGAAAGGTTATTTGAGTCCTCGCCTAGAGATTATCTTCAAAAGCAAAAATGGATTGGGGAAGAAGACATAGTACAATATGCGTATCCAGAATCGGACGCAAAAATTTCTGCAATTGACAAGACTGATGACAATCTGATTATGGTTTTTATAGGTGATGATAGTCAAAGCTCTGCTAATAACCGTTCTGCTTTATATTATTCAATATATGATGACGGAAAATGGTCTAGACCCGAACAGATAGAAAATGATGGTACCGCAGACATTTTCCCGAATCTTGCCACGGATGGAAAAAACGCTTATGCAATATGGCTTGATATGCCTGAAAAAATTGGTGATTTATCTAAAGTATCTGCAGATTATATCTTTGAAAACATTTTTGCAAAAATGAATTTAGAAATTGCAAAGTACGATAATGATGATAGCACATGGAAAAAAGTATTATCAGCTGAGACGGAGGGTTTAAATAAATTGCCCCAAATTGCAACAGAAGCTGGAAAGACTATAGCTGCTTGGGTAAATAACTCTAATAAAAAGCAAATTGGTTCAGAAGAGAATCCCGATGACATTTATTTTGTGTATAACAACGGAACAGGCTGGACCGAACCAAAGGCATTTGTTACAAGTACAGAAGACGTGAATGAAAGCGATTTGTTACTTCATGACGGAAAAGCATACTATGTCTATACTACTAATGCTTATTCGGAGGATGGGTTGTACAAATTATATGGTAGCATATTTGATGGCAAAATGTGGTCGAAGCCTAGAGGTATGCTGGATAATATGTATATAGACAGTCGTCCATCTATGGCTGTTGAAAACGGTAAACCTGTAGTCTTTTGGAATAATGACGGACTAATTTACAAAGCAGATATTGAATCTGGAAATAAGGAAATAGTGTTAAGTTCAGACAAGACGTTTGGTATTCAACAGCTTGAAGCAACTAATACCGATGAGGGAATTGCACTTGCATGGACTACTGCCACGGGTGGACAACAAAAATTGTTCATAAGCACTTATGAAGAGAGAAGCTCTACATGGACACAAGGAGCAGAGGTGCAGCACAATTCAATGGAGATCCCTAGAGATATAGCTCTTGCTGGCAATGGTAATGAGATAATGGTTGTATATAATAAATCAATTTATAAGAATGATGGTGAAGATGAAAAGTATTATTATGATGGTACTTCACTGACTTCAAAGAGCTATGTAAGAAAAATTGACTTGGCAATTCCTTCAGAGGGAATATATTTAGGAAATAGTGCAACTGTACCAGGTGAGGAAACAGAAGTTTTTGTTGAGGTAGAAAATGTTGGTGATCTTACAGCAGAAAATATAAGTGTTGCATTATATGATGACGATAAATTGCTGAGTAGAAAACAAATGGGCAAAGGCATAAGTCATGGGAACAGATTAATAGCGCAATTTGACATCAAGATTCCTTCCGATTATTCGGGTTTAAATCTTAAGGCTGTCGTAGAAGTAGAAAACGACGGGGATACTTCAAATAATTTTAAAGATCTTAAATTATCATTTGCAGATGTAGAAATAACAAATCTATATAATGCACTTTATGAGAAAAATCGGGGACGTATATATGTAGATGTTACAAATAATGGATTTACAATTGTTGATAATGCAAGGGTAGAGGTTTATGCAGATAAAGAATTTAAAGACTTAGTATGTTCTAAAGAGGTTAAGCACCTATATCCTTCACTTACAAAAAAAACAGTAATTGAGTTTGAAGTTAGTGATGAACAAATTGATGAAAGACTAAATTTGTATGCTAAAGTGATAGTTGACCAACCAGAGTTTAATTATTTAAACAACAGTAACTTTACAATCGTACGTCCATACGAATTTAATGTGATCGATGAAACTGCAAAGCCGGAGCAGACACCGGCAAAGCCAACACCGACAACTGATAATAGAGACACAGGTTCAAAAGGAACGAGTTCATCAGGTTCAGGGGCTAGTGGTACAAATAGTTCGCAAACTAACTTAGGTGAGACATCAACTACTAAACCTACAGCAACTCCGTCGGTTACAACTGATTCAGAAATCTCAGAGAGCCAAGAACAAGATTTGCCAGGAAGTGATGGTAAACGTAAAGGTTACATGAAAGGATATGAAGATAAAACATTCAGGCCGGAAAATAATATTACCAGAGCTGAAATGGCTGTCATACTTGCTAATCTAGATGGGTTTACGAATAATGATTGGGGGAATATTGCATTTAAAGATGTATCGGATAATCACTGGGGAATGGGAGCAATAGGGTATGTGACTCAGAAAGGTTACTTTATGGGATATGAAGACAGTACCTTTAAACCCGATAGATATATAACCCGAGCAGAGTTATCGGTGGTTGTATGCAAGTACCTTAAGCTTAGTGCTAATGATGCTAATGAAAAAAGTTTAGCAGATACAACAGGACATTGGGCAGAGAAGTATATAAATATGCTCATTTCAAAGGGGTATATAAAAGGATATCAGGACAAAACTTTTAGACCAGATAATAATATTAAGCGTTCAGAAAGTACCGCTTTGATAAATAGGGCCTTGAGTATAGATGGACTTGAAGGAGTTGTTAGTCAATTTAAAGATGTAGATAATAATCATTGGGCATATAAAGACATTTTAGCAGCAACCCAAAACTAATATGTAAGGGTTTGAAAATCATTATAAGGATAATTTGCAAAATTGGGGTTGTAAAATCTGGAAGGGCACCTTCGGTTAAGGAAGGTGTCCTTTGTTTTTAGTAAAACACTCAGTATTTATATCTCCTTAAACAGCTGGTTCTAATTAGAGAAAATATGGCATATAAAATTCTTTACCAAAATCTCATGTTACAGTTTGCTTTCATTTTTAAAAAGGAAATACAAAGCTTTTTGCTAGTGTTATTCACTTATATGCATATATAATATTATCAAAAAATCTGATTAATGTTGGTGCATATTGTAATATAAATGGTTTACAAAATTTTATAAAACATTGAAAAATTTTGCCAAATGTTGTAGTATTATTTTGTATTATTTTAGTTAATTGATTTAAAAATATAAAAAACAACACAAGGGGGAGATATGACGTGAAAAAAAAAGTGATGTTAAGGGAAAAGCTGCTTAGGGTATCAATCATACTTATTGCACTATTTACAGCTACCATCTATTTTGTTACGGATAGTAGGGTTAGTGATCTAGTGGATAAGAGCATAACAGTAAAAGCTGACAGCGTTTCAAAAATGGGGCTTCATATGGTGCAAAGCAGATACCCTGGTGGATGGAATGTGAACGATGGAAAGTTGTACAAAGGGGATAAGCTGGTAGGTGAAAATTCTGAAGTGTTAGATGAAATTAAAGAGAAGACTTCTTCCTATGCAAGCATATATTATGCTGATGAAAGAGTCGCTACAAGCGAATTGGACAAGAATGGGAAGAGAGTCTTAGGCACAAAGGTATCAAATGATGTAGTTCTAAGTGTTTTAGGAAAGGGAAATTCTTATGAAGAAACAGCAGACATACTTGGTAAAAAATATTCTGTAAGTTATTCACCTTTAAGAGACAGGAGCGGAAAAATTATAGGAATGTGGTCTGTTGCTGTTCCTAAAATGAGCGGTGTAAACAAAGGTGCGAACATAATAGTTATGAGAGCGTCAATTATTGTTATTTCCTTACTGTGTGGTTTTATAGGTTGCTTAGTATTATTGTTCTATTCTAAGAAGTTTCTAAGTGATATGGATACATTTAAAGTTTCATTCCTTGGAACTAATAAAAGCAATAATAAGACACAGCAGAGAGTTTTAAGCATGTCGTTAGTACTTATATTTACATTCTTTGCAATTTGGTTTACCATACAAGGCTACACAATAGGTAATGTTGTCAATAGTATTGAAGACAGTAACGTAAAAGATAGGTTGGATGTTAGTTCAAAGTTGGGATATGTCTTGATTGATGATTTTTATATAGGAGGCTGGTCAGTTCAGGAAAATAAGCTGTATAAAGGTGAAAATCAAATAAATGAAGACGCTGTTATACTAGATAGAATTAGTTATAATGAAGGTTATTTTTCATCGGTTTACTTGGGAGATACAAGCATTTCTTCGAATTTCGTAAGCCAAGATGGAACAAAGACTATTGGAACTAAAGCACCTGAACAAATTGTAAAAATAGTTTTGAAACAGGGAAAGGAATTTACAGAAGCGATTACCGATGCAGGCAAAAAAAGTTTTGTAAGATATATGCCTCTTAAGGATAGCAGTGGTAAAACAATTGGCATGTGGTCCATAGGTGTTGAGAAAAAAGATGCTGCAATGCAAATAGGAAATTTAAGAAAAACCATAACTCAAATTAGTATATTAGCTATCATAATAGCATTTTCGACGTTTTTATTTTTGTCTATAAAGATGGTATCTGATATAAACAATTTTCAGGTTAGTTTTCAAACAAATATGAATTAAAATTATAGACAGCTATAGATGAAAAGCTCTAAAACTAAATTTTAAAGGAAGTTTTTCATCTGAATTAGAATAACGTTTAAGTGCTATACAAATTTAACTTTAGTGTACAATCTATACATACAAATTTAAAAAACAGCAGCGAAAGAAGTTTTCCGCTGCTGTTTTAATGATTTTTGGTATTTATATTGTTAATAATACAATTCTAAACAATCTTAGTAGTCCAGTTTTCAACATTCCAAATTTCGGTAACCCAATCTTCGTAGAAATCCGGCTCGTGACTCACAAGAAGGATCGTGCCGTTAAATTCCCTAAGGGCCTTTTTTAGTTCTGCTTTAGCGTCAACGTCAAGATGGTTGGTGGGTTCGTCTAAAACTAACCAGTTTACTTCCTTAAGCATCAATTTACATAAGCGCACTTTGGCATTTTCTCCACCGCTAAGTACCATCATCTGACTTGTGATATGTTCGGTTGTGAGTCCGCATTTTGCAAGTGCTGCACGTACTTCGCCATTTGACATACCGGGGTACTCGTTCCATACTTCTTCTAGTGCAGTATTAGAGTTATACTTTTTCGATTCCTGTTCAAAATAACCGGGGCAGGCAAATTGATCCAATTTAACTTCTCCCGATACCGGTTTGTGAATACCAAGTATTGTTTTAAGCAAAGTAGATTTTCCAAGGCCGTTAACACCTTTTATTGCGACCTTCTTTCCACGCTCTAGAGATAGATTTAAAGGCTTTGTAAGTGGTTCTTCGTAACCGATGAGCATATTTTCAGCTGTAAAAACGTATTTGCCGGGAGTCCGGGCTTCTCTAAATTTAAAGGTAGGCTTAACCTTATCTCTTACCTTCCCAATAATTTCCATCTTATCGAGTTTTTTCTGTCTGCTTTTTGCCATGTTAGTAGTGGCGACTCTTGCTTTGTTTCTAGCAATAAAGTCCTCAAGCCGCTCAATTTCTTTTTGCTGTTTCTCGTATGCTTGCTGTGTCTGAGCCTTTTTTAACTGGTACATTTGTTGAAACTGCTCATAGTTTCCCGTATATCTTGTTAAAATAGCATTTTCAACATGGTATATCACGTTTACCACATCATTTAGGAAGGGAATATCATGGGATACCAATATAAAACTATTTTCGTAATTTTTGAGATAGTTTTTGAGCCATACAATGTGGTTTGCATCAAGGAAGTTTGTTGGCTCGTCGAGTATAAGGATCATAGGACTTTCAAGTAATAGCTTTGTTAAAAGCACTTTAGCTCTTTGGCCACCGCTCAAGTCGCTGACATCCCTATCAAGGCCTATTTCACCTAAACCTAATCCGTTTGCTACTTCCTCAATTTTTGCATCAAGTATATAAAAACCATTATGTTCAAGTGTGCTTTGTATTTCGCCCACGTCTTCCATCATAGCTTCTAATTCGTTTTCCTTTGCATCAGACATCTTCTCATATATAGATAGCATCTCTTGTTCTAAGTCAAACATATATTGAAATGCTTCCCTTAAAACTTCACGGATACTCTTTCCCTTTGTCAAAGAAGAATGCTGATCAAGATAGCCTGTTGTTATCCTGCTGCACCATTCCACCTTTCCTTCGTCAGGCATAAGCTTTCCTGTTATTATATTAAGGAAGGTTGATTTTCCCTCTCCATTTGCCCCGACCAAGCCCACGTGTTCACCCTTTAGAAGCCGGAAAGAAGCGTTTTCCAGTATGGTTCTTGAACCAAATCCATGGTTTACATTTTCAACATTAAGAATACTCATTTTTCCCCTCAAACCTATGTTTTTTAAATTTTTTATAACATCAAAACGTGCATTCCAAATTGTTGAAATGCACGTTTATCGTTTTGGTGAGCCATCCGCGACTCGAACGCGGGACACCTTGATTAAAAGTCAAGTGCTCTAGCCGACTGAGCTAATAGCCCATGTGGCAGGGATAGCAGGACTCGAACCTACGAAATGCCAGAGTCAAAGTCTGGTGCCTTACCGACTTGGCTATATCCCTACATTGGTAAATTATTTTACCATCCGCCGAAAAAAGACGTAATGCTATTTTAAGACAGAATTCCAACAATGTCAAGCCCTGTTTTGTAAAATATAAAATTTTGTAGCCCTTTTGATTGTAAGAAGGGCGAAAATAGAGTACAATTATAAAAGTAAATTCTTGTAATGAATCTCAATAAAAGAGTTTGTTGAAGAAACAAACTTTTTAAAATGGCCGAATAGTATATTGAAAGATTTAAAAATACGCATATAATATCTATGCGATAAATTAAAGGTGACTATATGATTAAAAAAATTTTAGCTTGCTTTATGTTGTTATTTGTTTTGCTTTTACCGACAGTAAATGCTAACGCATCCTCCATTGCAACTCTTGGTTTTGTTGAAACGGATGTGATTTTGTTACCTGAAGGAGATGCTATTGTTACATATACTGTGCGGTATAACATAATGCCAGGTAAAACAATGTTGGCATTTACTCTAGAAGGTTTTGACAGACTTAATCCTGTTTTTGACAATAATAATTGTTGGGTAATAACCGATGACGACAATACATCCTATGGCGTTGATATTGTAAGTCTTGGTAGCGGCAAATACAAGATAACCAATTCTAATGGACAACGTCTAGGAGGTAAATACCTTACATACAAAGTGCGTTTTACAGCTGATATGGCAGGGGCAGGATACCTAGATTCGACAACTTCGGCAGAGGGGAAGAGTTTGACTGTATTTAATTGGGCACCTGTCCAGTGGGATGAGGCAATGGAGCATTATACCGTTTCTATAAATTATCCTTTGGAATATCCTCAGCAATCTGCTACAAGAGAAGAGGTAGAACAATTTTTACTGGCGAATAGTTTTGCTACTGAAAAATGGATGAATGAAAGGTATTTGATTGACTATAAGGTAGAGACCATAGAGGGAACACCCAGGGTACAAGTATTGCTTCACAAGAATAATCCTGAAGCAAAATTTAAGTTTGAAATTCAACAGTACATAAGTAAAGATGTTTTTAACCAAATGATCATACCTGATGACTCCTATGACGGAGAAGTAGGCGACGAGGAGTATAACATACCAAGAAAAGACCACGGGTATAATGAATGGAATAGAAATAATGATCGAAGAGATAATGCGTCAGGAAGGGTTGTTTTGATAATTGCATTAGGTGCATTGTTTTTAGGCATTTTCGCGGCAGTTGGTAAAAAGCACAAATCACTAGTAAACGCTCAAGCTACATTAGATCAGGTTCAGTGGGCAAGGACGGATTGGGAGCCGCCAACTCTTGAGATAGCATCTTTTAGAAAAGACGGTACAATTGCGGAAAATCTAGATGATATAGAGGTGGCTCTTTTCCTTGGAACACCTCATAAAACTATACTTTCAGCCATTATGTCCAAGCTTGTGGCACAAGGATTTTTAGAGGAAATTTCACAAGCTCCACTTAAAGTACGCCGTATTGATTATAACAAATCATCTTCCGATTTAAGCGTATATGAACGTATGATGCATGATGCTGCCGATGATGGTGAGTTCAGCGGGAAAGAGATAGAAAATATTTTGAAAAAACTTGTGGATAATGTTCAGCAAAAAACGTGGGATTGTGATATAGAGGCTACAAAGAAGCATTATGAGGAAAAATTGTCAAAGGATTTTAGAGAACAAAATCCAAATTCAGTCAATGAAGGGCAAGTATATGAAGAAGGCAGCTATATGGGATACTGGCCGTTTTGGTACTTTTATCACAGCGGAGGAGTCCATGACAGGTACAGGAATAACTTTGACAGATACGAGACAACTGCGTGGGCGGATATTGACAATGTAAAAGTTAACCCTGATTTTGGTTCAAAAGTTGATAAATTTGCGTGCCACTCGGCTTGTCATGATGCGTGTCACTCAGCGTGTCACTCAGCATGTCACGATGCATGTCATTCAGCGTGTCATTCGGCTTGCCATGATGCATGTCACTCGGCATGTGTAAGTGGAGGTGCAGAGTGAAAAAACATAAATTATCATGGGTTGATGACTTTTTTATTAAAATTAAACCCTATGTATTTATGCGCCTTAGTGATAATGTACTCATCCGTATGCCAAATGAAGCGTTTAGACTTAATGCCACAGGAGCCCGTGTTATTGCACATATTTTAGAGGGGGGTTCGGTTCGGGATTTTATTATGGCAAGGTCTGATTCGCCTGAAACAGAGGCACAGCTAGAAAGGTTTTTTGTAGATTTCCTGCGTTTGTGGAATAAAGAAGTGTGTGAAAACTATTCTACGGCAGCGATACATAAGACAGAATTTAGTCTTGGGTATATAAAGCTTCCTGTATTGTCAGAGGTGGCACTCACATATACCTGCAATATTAAGTGCCGGTTTTGCTATGCCGGGTGTACACAGATAAAAAATGAGGATCAGCTTGATACGGAAGAGTTCAAAAGAGTTCTTGATGTTATCAGGTACGAGGCAGAAGTGCCGAGTGTTTCCTTTACGGGGGGAGAACCTACTACCTATAAAGACCTCCCAAAGCTCATAAAATACGCATCAAAGACAAATAAAATGAGAGTAAATCTTATAACCAACGGTACACTTATCACTCAAAGTAAAGCAAAAGAACTTGCCCGTGCAGGTCTTTCGTCGGCACAGGTGAGTATTGAATCTGCTAATGCCTCCGTGCATGATATGATTACAGGAGTTTCGGGTTCACATGCTGCCTCGATTGCTGGATTCAAGGCACTTAAAGAGGCGGGAATAACGGTGCATCCCCACTTTACCATATGTAAAATGAATAAAGATAGCTTGCTGGAGTACCCTGCTTTTTGTAAGGATATCGGAGCAGAAAGGTTTTCCACAAACTTAGTCATACCTGCCGGGCGTGGAGGAGATGATGAGCTTACAGTGAGATATACCGAAATAGGTGAAATAGTAAAAAGCCTTCAAGCTGAAGCAACTAAAGAAGGAGTTAAATACATGTGGTATTCTCCTACACCAATATGTTTATTCAATCCTTTAGCAGCAGGCTTTGGAAATAGAGGTTGCAGCGCGTGCGAAGGTCTACTTTCTATTGATCCTAAGGGGAATATACTTCCATGTTCGAGCTGGCCTGAGCCAGTTGGGAATATTTTAACCGAAGGGTTTGAGGCAGTATGGTCTAAAAAGCGAGCTGAGTGGATTAGGGGTAAGGAAGCAGCACCTGAGGAGTGTAAGGAATGTAAGAGTTTTGCAGCATGTCAGGGTGCTTGTCCGCTTTATTTTAAAGTTCATGGTTGTGAAGAGCTCAGCTCTGCATGGAAATCAATGGGATTATCGAAAGGGAGGAGTATAGTATGAATCAAGTACTTGGATTTTCGCCACAGAAAGAACAGGATAGTGTCGAGTTTTATGTACTAAAAAATCTTTCTTATTCCAACAGGATGGTTCTTTATTGGTCCCTTTTAGCATTAGGATTTTTATTTCAGATTATATTTATGAAGTTATTTCCTGGGGCTGTTTTTTTGATTTGTGCTTCAGTGTTGAATTTAACCCGTGGTTATGATAATCTTGTCAAATTTACGCAGCTTGATAAGGATAATAACTGGACGCAGGTTGATATGGCACAGATTAATAGAGTTATAGATATTGAAAAGAAAACCAAAGAGTGGAATAAAGATATATTTGATGTAAGTAGTGTAATAGGTGTCATTACGCTTATATTAACCATAATCGTAGTAATGTTTGCAACCATATTTTTAGCTATTATAACAAGTTTTAGCAGCGTGGTCTGGATTTTCTTAATTGATGTAATAATTCTTATGTTTCCGATTTTGTTTAGTGGAAAAAAACAAATACTTAAACAGCAGGACTTAAATATTAGAGTTGATATTATAAGAGATATGGAAGAGTTTTTTCGGAGTATTAAGAAAGACGGAGAGAGTTTCAGACCAGCATTAATGCTTTCTAGAGACAAAAATGGAAAGAGTGTTCCGAGAAATAGCAGATTTACTATAAGTTTTGATGATATGCCAGAGGGCTTTTATGGTATACAAGCACAGATTAATATAAACTCCGTAGAAGGAACAAGGCATCCTTATTTTTATTGTGTAATAGCGGCTAAGAGCGGTTTTGGATTAGAAAATTATGTTGAGAAAATTCTCGTTGAAAAAAATATTGTTATAAGTTGTGAAAAGGATAATGATGCCGAAGTAATTGTTATTAGACAACATACTACTAAAACATCAGGATATTTTACGGGAATAGGTGTTTGTAAAAAAATACTAGAAACGGCTGTGGTTACTTCAAGAAACATTCTCAGACGTTAGTTGGGGTAGGATGCTAAATTATAATAGTAGCAATGCTAGATTGTATTCTCTTAGTATTTGAAATAAATAAAAAGTGCTCCAACACAATATTTTTGTAAGTGTTGGAGCACTTCCTTATTTATGTTAAGAAAATTATAGTTGCTTCTTTTTTCAACGAAGTGAAATTCGTATTATTTTGATGAGAGCTCTACTTTTATGCTATATCTTCCTAGTTTGGTACCGTCTACATATATGTAATATGTTTTACCGGCATCAAGCTTCTCGACTATTTTGAAGTTACCATTTGTGCCGTTGTCATCATTACTTGATATCACTCTGCCTCTGTTGTTAATTAATTCACCCCACGTATCAACTTCATTTCCAAAGGATTGTATTATATAAGTACCTTTAGTGGTGGTTGTAAATTTGAACCAGTCATTATCACCGTCATAGTCAATAGCTGCTATACGTTCTTTATCAACATCTATTATTGTTGCATCCTTCATTTTATTTCCGTCATCTGTTTCATAAGGTATCGGAGAAGGAGTAGGTTCTAAAGTAGGAATAGAAGTTGGCGATGGAGAAGGAGTAGGCTCTAAAGTAGGAATAGAAGTTGGTGTTGGAGCTGGAGTAGATTCTAAAGTAGGAATAGAAGTAGGTGTTGGAGCTGGAGTAGATTCTAAAGTGGGAGTGGAAGTAGGCGACGGTGTAGGAGTAGGTTTTAAAGTAGGGGTGGAAGTAGGCGATGGAGAAGGAGTAGGTTTTAAAGTAGGAGTGGAAGTAGGCGATGGTGTAGGAGTAGGTTCTAAAGTAGGAGTAGAAGTAGGTGTTGGGATAGGAGTAGGTTCTATATTTGTTGTAAATTCATAGGCACCTATATCAACAATTCCTTCACATATTCTTGCATTTCCGTCTAAATCCATTTCTGAAAGGGGTATTTCATAGATACCAGCATTTCTTGCCGGCGAATCACTTGAAATTCTAAAGTCATTTTTGCTTGGGTTTACAAATTTAGGATCAGCAAAAGGAGATAATTTATCAGTATTACCACGAGGTGAATACCAGAGATTGTTTTTTAAAATGTTTGAGCCTACTTTTCCATAATAAGGAGTATCTTCGTCATAAATAATATTATTTAAAATATAGTTGCTTAGAGTTTTCTGTATATTTATTCCAACGCTATTGTTATAGAAGGTGTTATTAGTTATAATACATTTATCTGCATAGCCGTTCTCCGAATATGCACCGCCGATAGACAACCCGAAAAGTCCGCAACCATAAACCAGATTGTTTTTAACAAGCATACCGCTTGAAATTTTGTTATAGTGCTCGCTTGCAACTTCAATACCTATATCACAGTTATAGACTATGTTTCTCTCTATCAGTATATCCTTTCCGCCATCAACATATATTCCATCGGCGCATGTTTCACCTTTGTAAGCAGGATTATTTTTGGAGGTAATATTGTAAACGATATTATCAGAAACAATTCCATCTCTTGCCTGGTCATTGCTTGAGGCAATTTCTTCGAATCCTATACAACAAATTCCAATATTGTCGTTGTCATGGACGATGTTATTAAGTATTTTAAAATATTGGACGTTTCCATTTACAGTAACGGATTCGCTTGAGCCAAGTATACAGTCATAAACTTCATTACCCTGTATTAAAAGGTTGGTTAGTGGTTTTGAACCGTTTGTGCCGTAAGCAGCTATACCGTGGGCATCTTGAGTGGTTTTTATACCATAAACTTTGTTATTAAGGATTTCAATCCCGTCTCCCCATCCTTCTATAAAAATCCCTGTTGGAGTATGTCCTAAGGAATTATTACATATCTCAAGGCCTTTGACTGTTATATAATTTTTATTATAGATATATATTATATAACTGCCTGATACACCGGTACCATCAATAATTGCCCGTTCATTTTGATAATTTTGTATGGTGATAGGGTTACCGGTTGTTCCTGAAGTGTTTACAGTTAACTTCTCCTTGTAAGTACCTCCTCTTATATAAACAGTATCTCCGGGTTTTGTAGTGTCTAATGCTTTTTGTATAGTTTTAAATGAAGCTTGAAGTGACCCTGGATTTGAATCGTTTCCATCAGATGATACGTAATAGTCAGCTCCGAAGGCGGTGAATGAAAGCAAGAGGATTGCTAAAGTGGAAATTAGAAAGGCAGTAAGAAGTTTGGAAATTGAGAAATGATTTGAACTAAACATAAAGAACAGCTCCTTCCGTATACTTACAAGACAAATTAAAGAAATGAATGTGATTGATGTTAAAACATAATATAATTATATTATGCTAACAGAATTTACATAAGGTACTAGTTGACGAATTGTTCTAGTACTCAAGTAGGATTTTTTTGTCAAATATTGTGGGAGTTAATACCTAATAAACTAATCCTATTTGCCAAAATTTCATATAAAAAGGCCCATCAAATCGAAGGTTTTCGAGCCACACACCAAGAAAATTTTCATAAAATAATCAGTTGCACTTATAGAATATGCCCCTCCTGCCCCTTAAACTGAGTTGACTGTACATTTATTTTGTGATACTTTATTTGAGGTATTGATGATAAAATAAATCTATGTTAAAATAAGTTAGAATTAACTAATGTAAGTATAATTAATGTAAGTATTCATATTTTATCTTAAGGCATAGATTTTGTTCTCATTTTACCTACACTGATTTTTATTATTATTAGTTTCTGATTTAGGTGGTTTCAAATCATTTCAATATTGTTAGCAAAAACCCATAGTTTAGGTTTTTTGAACTGCAATAACAAATATTTATACAGAAGTTGCCTTATTAAAGGGGAGTCAATAGAAGTAAGATGAATATATTAATAGTTGGGGGAAACGGATTTATTGGCAAATATCTGACAGAAAGCCTTTTAGCTTTTGAACAGAGTGTTTCAATAATTGATATTGCCGATAAGCCTAAAAATTTTAAATTTAAAACAAAGGCATCATATTATCAGATAGATGCGATAAGCGAAGGATGCAAGGAAGTTTTCGAGATAGGACAATTTGATATTGTTTACTTTGTAATTGGGAGTTCCGATCAAAAAAGTTGGCTAGAGAGCGGGAAGGATATTTCTCCATTATTGAATATTCTCGACTTAAGCCGTGAATTTAAAATAAAGAAATTTATATATATTTCCACATCCTATCTTTATACCTATGAAGCTATGAATCATGAAATGCTTTATAAAACTTATCCGAAGTTTTTTCTTCATTGCTCAAATAAAAAGAGTTGTGAAATGTACTGTAACATTTATAAAGATGTGTATGGTTTAAATATGCTTATTATTCGAATACCTTCAATTTACGGTCCGAGATTGAGCAGTTACACAGAAGGCTCATTAATATTGGATATTTTTGAAGCTTATGACAAAGATACCTATCGGGAGGTATGGGCAACCTTCAAAGATATTGAGCTTATATATATTTCCGATGTAATACGTACACTTACCACTACTGCATTAGTTAGTAGTTTTAGCGGCAATTACAAAATTAAAGGTGATTTACTGGATATAAGCTATATTGTAAGGAAGGCAAAAGGTATATTCAGTAAGGGGGATGTGAAAGTAAACTTCAAATTAGAAACTAAAATGAAATACCCCCTAGTAGAAAATGCTATAAATAGATTGGAAGACAATACACCCTTCTCCGATGGTTTTTCAAAAACATATGAATGGTATAAGAATAAAAAGCTTAAAAAGAAGTCGTTTACAGAAAAGCTTTATGGTACCGGCAAAATAATGTCACTGTGGAAAAAGTATAGAGGTTGGATAGAAGCTACTGTTTTTAGTTTTATTGTGATATCATTTATGAAATATACAGGTTCAAATTATGACTTGGCGATTGCGCTAATAATGATTATAGGCTTGACGTATGGAATAAAGCTATCTTTGTTTACCGGAGCACTGTGTATGATACTGCATTATTTACCTTTATCTATGTCAATTGAACTAGATTTACATACTTTGGAAAGACTTTTGGCGTATTTTAGTATTGCTTTGGTTTCGGGATATAAAAAATCTGTTGATATTAAGGGACAGAGGATTAAAACGGTTACTCATATTGAATTGGAAGAACTTTTTAAGACAGTTCAGGCAGACCTGGTAAATACGAGGAAATCTGCTTCGTTACTTACAGAACAGTTAAAAACTTATGAATATAGCTATTCAACTGTGTATAATGCTATAAAAAGACTTAATGAAAACAAAAGCCAGGTAACACAAATATTGCCTGAGATCATAAGTGAACTCACCGGGTTTAAAGATGTCAACCTTGAAACAAGAAACAATTTACATAAATACGATGAAGGTTTGGAATGTGATATAATTAAAAATTCCTTTGAGAAAAATGAGGTTTATTTTAATACACAGTTACAAAGCAGCTTAAGAATTATAGTTCCCGTTTTTAACAGAAAAACAAAAAAAGTGGATAGTTTGATTGTGATAAGAAATATTCCTTTTGAGAAAATGAATGTAAACGTGGAATCACAAATGCATTTTATATATAATTTGGTGGAAGATTTTTACAATAAGGAGTAGGCAGAAAAAATAATCTTAAAGTTTGAATTATTTTTGGGGGATAAGGTAGTTGGATTATTATTTATTAGCTTTAGTTGCAAGTAATATTATTATAAGCGCAATATACTCTGTATATAATAAAATTACAAATAAGAGCTTTAATTTTTTGAGGTTTTTATTATGCGTATTCATTCCTTTTTTTGGAGTTCTTTTGTTTATTGTTGCCGATTTTCTTATTAGAAATGAGTTTGTTATTGAAAACTCTCTTTATGAGACTGGTGAGGATGAAGAGGAATTTGATGAAGTAATATCCGACATGTCTAATGTAGATTACATTAATACTTTACCAATTGTCGATGTTTTAGAAATAAAGGATATTAAGAAAAAAAGAAAATATGCTTTCCAATCCGTTAAGGGTGATTTTAGGAAGATATATCCTTTTTTAGAGAAAATTGTTCAAGATGACGATCCTGAAGTAGTTCATTATGCTTCAACTGCTATTAGTGATTATAGACAAAAGATAAATGAAACTTATTCGAAATTGAGAGAGACCTATATGGAGAACCCTAATAATATAAGTAACGCTGAGAATTTTCTAAAGGCATATTTAGATTTGATACTTTGGGAAGAGTTCAATAACTCAAATACCTTGCTAAAAAGGAAGGAACTTTCTGAAGTGTTTGTTTTGTATTTTTCGTCAGCTCAAAACATTGATAAATATTTTTATGTCCAAAAGATAAAAAACGAAATTATTATTAAAGACTTCAAGGAAGCTGAGAAAACATGTAACAAATTTGAAAAGGTATATCCAAATAGCTGCAAGCCGTATTTATCTTGGTTGGAATTTTACTATTTTAGTGAAAACAAAGAGGGATTTTTGGAGACCTTAGAAAAAATAAAGTATAGAGATATTGTTTTGTCAAAACAAGCCTATGATATTGTTCTTTTTTGGAACAATTCCTTGAAACGTGATAGTAGAGGTGCAGTATGAACTTGTGTTTTATAGCCGAAGGAAGCTATCCTTATATGACGGGTGGTATATCAAGCTGGTTGAACATTTATATGAAATGTTTCACCGACTACAATTTAAGTCTTTATACAATAGCAGCAAAGGAATCGGACAAAGGGAACTTTGTGTGTAAAATTCCTGAAAATATGAGACATATAGAAGAAGTATTCTTAGATTCACCACTTAAGAGAAAGCCGAAAAGGTTTCCTATAAAGACAGTTAAAAACAGTCAGGAGCAAGAGCTGCTTATAAGGCACTTTTCCGGACAAAAAGTTGATTGGTCTCAAATTTTTGATTTTGTAGACAAGATCAAAAAAAATAGACTGGTAGATTTTTTTAACAGTGCAGATTTTTATGAGATTGTGGACTACATATACAACAGGGATTTTTCCAATGCGCCTTACAATGATTTTTTATGGTCTATACGGACAATGTTTATATATGAATTTCATGTTTTGCAGGGACGAATTCCTGAAGCAGACATATATCATAGTGTGTCAGCAGGTTTTCCGGGGATAGTGGGAAGCAAAATAAGACATACTTCAAAAAAGCCTTTTGTGCTCACAGAGCATGGAATTTACGTTAGAGAGAGAGAAGAGGAAATTCTAAAATCAGATTTTTTTCTGGGATATATAAAAGAATTATGGATAAAGTATTTTCATTCCATGTCCTTATGTGCATATAATTTTGCTGATAAAATTGTTTCGCAATTTGAAAGAAACAGGGAAGTTCAGATAGGGTTTGGTGCCAAAAAAGAAAAGACTGTTATTATACCTAACGGAATGAACACTGAGGATTATAACTTCCCTGAACAGGAGAGGATCTATGGGGAGGATTTTGTAGTTGGCACAATTGCCAGGGTTGTACCCATTAAGGATATTATTACATTAGTTAGAGCCTTTGAAAGAGCTCAGGAATTGTATGATAAGATTAAGTTGGTTATAGTGGGCCCTAATAATGAAGATCCACAATACAGCAACTATGTTTTGGACTATGTAGAGAAGAGAAATATCCGAAATATAACCTTCGCAGGGAAAGTAGATTATGAAACATATTTAAAATCCTTATATTCCTTTGATGTGTTTATATTGACCAGTATAAGTGAAGGTCAGCCTTTGTCCTTACTTGAGGCTATGGCATCCGGAAAACCGGCGATAGTCACTGATGTGGGTAGTTGTTCTGAAATTGTACTTGGTCCCTTTGACAATATTGGTGAAGCTGGTATTGTTACTAGAGTTATGGATTCGGATGCTTTAGGAGAAGCTATGGTAAAATTGGCTAAGGACAATGAATTGAGTATAATAATGGGTCAAGCGGCGAGAAAAAGAGTTCAGCAGTATTACACCATAGATTATATGGGGAGTTCTTACAGAAAAATATACGATGATTTGAAAAGGTGAGTAAAAAATGGCAGGTATTGGTTTTCAACTAAAAAGAATAATAGAAAAAGATACTGGCTTTATTCATTCAATAAAGTCCTATGGATTAGCCGTTATATCATTAAATGGTCCGATGTTGTTATGTTTATTGGCTGTAAGTATTGCAGGTTTACTGCTAAGAAATGATACATATTCGTCCGTTCCGAGAGATCATATATTAGTTACCATTACATATGCTTTTGTAGTATCTTCGGTAACTACGGGCACCTATTCCCTTATTCTGACCCGATATATATCAGACTGCATTTATCAGAAGGAGTACAGAAAAGTAATGGCTTCGTTTTATGGAGGAATGCTTCCGGCAGTAGTTTTCAGTTTTTTAATTTCCGGTGCCCTTGTTGTATTTGCAAAGCTGCAGGTTGAATATGGTTTATGTGTATTAATTTTATTGTCTATTGTAAGTATTATATGGCTGGAGATGATATATTTATCTGCTGTTAATGATAACAAGGGAATATCGGTAGGGTTTTTGACAGGAAATATTGTAATAGTATTTATGATGTTGTTCTTGGGATTTATTCCTACAGAGTGGGAGTTGGTTTACATATTTCTTTGTTTTATTGCAGGTTTTTTTGTGACGGCACTGTTACTTTTGATTCAAATAAGAAATGTATTTGAGGCAGAAGATAAGAGTTATTTTGAATGGCTATCCTATATGAGGAAATTTCCAGATTTATGGTTGACGGGACTGTTTTACACGCTTGGTTTATATTTTCCATGTTTATATTACAGGTTTTCCAGTGAAAATTTTCTTGTTAACGGATTTCTTACAATACAAAAAGATTTTGACTTTCCTTTTTACATATCAGTACTTAGTATTGTCCCAGGGTTGGTTTTTTTTGTAGTTAAATTTGAAACAGAACTCCATATAAAATGTAATGAGTTTTTCTCTGCGATTTCGAATTACGGTACATACAACGAGATAAAGTTTTTTATGGAGAGCCTTAAAAAGACCATATCGCATTTTTTCTACAAGTTATGTATTGTGCAATTGGCTGTTATGAGCATACTGATATTCTTTTCTTTTAGGGTTGGTAAAGGACCTTTTGTTGATTTTAAAATGTATTTCATTCTTTGGATGTGTGTTTTAGCTATGGGCTTTACGTTAATCATGTATGTGGCTAAAATAGTACTGCTTTACTTTGACGAAAGACTATTTGCATATTATATATCAGTCTTTTATATGGTGTCAGTGATGTTGATGACTTCATTTATTAATAGGGATGGACTTCAAGGCTTAGGTTTTATGGTTGCAAGTGCCGTGTCTGCATTTCTTGCTTATATGCTATTGTTATTATTCTTAAAGAAAATAAAAAATCAAGTGTTTATGATGAAATAGAATTTACCTAAGGAATAAGCTGTTTCAAAATAAAAAACAGAAGAATCTTTATCAGAAACTTCTGTTTTTTGTAGTTAGAGAGATAGGTTTAGTGAAAAAATATTAAACTAAAATACATTGTAAGCATTATCATTTAAAACATCAATTTTAGGGCTCCAATTTGTATCGGTTTTAATTTTACTGTTATCACCATATATATCCATTATTTCATCTTTCTTAATCAGCTTTTCATCCACTGTAGATGACAGTTTTTTGTTTGACATCTTGACGAAGGTGGAGAATATATCTTGCATCGGTATTGATTTGCCGCTGCATACATTGTATATTTCGCCGCTTTTACCGTCTTTTAAAACTTCCCAATAGGCTTCAATAACATCTTCTATATGTAGAAAGTCCCTTCTAGGGAACAGATTACCTACGGTAATAGAGTCACCATCACTAGCTTTCTCGATTTTGTCTATAAAATTACCTATCGATAAATTTTTCGAAATACCTTTTCCAATGATATTAAAGGTTCTTAATACATTAGTTTTGATACCGTAATTGTTATAATAATATCTTGCTGTATGAGTTTGGAAAAGCTTTGAAAGTCCATAATAGTTCACAGGATTATTACTGCAATTCTCATTTATAGGCATGTCCCGAACAATTCCATATTCTGCGGCAGAGCCGATTAAAAGGACTTTCTTAACATTCAGTTTATTCTCCAACAATATATCAAAAATGTTTTTTGATATATTCACATTGACATTCAGATAATCATTATAGGATGCACCAGAAAAAGTACCGATAAAATTCATTATGTAATCAGGCTTTAAATCGGCAATAGCATTATTGAGTGCATCTCTATCCAAAGGGTTTAACCTTATATAGTCAAAGACTGAAAAGTCACTATTATTACTCCCCGATATATCTGTACCAATAAATTTGTATTGTTTGTCAAGAGCGTTGTGCTTAATAAACTTTTGAAAATAAAATCCTGTAAAGCTGTTCGAACCTAGGAAAAGTATTTTATCCATTTCGCAAAAATTCACTCCTCTTTTCCTTAAATACACTTACTGCTTTTTCATAATCATCAAATTTCCCGATATCCAACCAATCATAATCAGCATGATAACATCCGATTCTTTTATTATTTTCTTTGAGCTTAAGTATCAAATCAGGAATATCCATTCTCTCGTTTTTTGGTATATATTTAACTACACTTCTGTTAAAAACATATATTCCCATACTGACATCAAATTTATAGGTTGGCTTTTCTATATAGTCAACAAAAATGTTTTCTTCAGATTGAATTACTCCCAAACTTATCGTTACTTCTTTTTTGAAGGTTGATATAGTTGCGTCAAAGCCGTTCTCTTTATGGAAATTTATCAAATTTCCGTAATCAATTGTTGTCAATAAGTCTGCGTTCATAACTATAAAGGTTTCTTCGAGATTTTCAATTATGGAGAGGGGGCCGGCTGTGCCAAGAGCTTTATCCTCGATGGCATAACTAATATCAAGACCTAGCTTTTCTCCTTTTTGAAAAAATGCCATCATTAAATCTGCCAAATGATTTAATGATATGACAACGTTTTGAACCCCAAAATGTTTGAGCTGTCGCATGATTACTTCTAAAATAGGCATGTCGTCTATAGGCATCAAAGGCTTTGGAATAACTGTTGTAAAAGGTCTTAGTCTAGTTCCTTTACCACCAGCCAGAATTATTGCTTGCATGTGTACTTCCCCCTTAAAAATTAAACATTATATATATCTGTTTTATATTTATCTAAGTTATCTTTTAACCATGATATTGTCTCTTTAAGTCCAGCCTTAAGATCGTATTTTGGTTTCCAATCAGTAAGCTGCATAATTTTTTTGTTTGAGCCAAGCAATCTGTCTACTTCGCTTTTTTCAGGTCTCAGTCTTACGTCATCACTAACGATCTTAGCGTCTTGGTTAATTTGAAGTCTAAGTTCCTCAAAAATATCTCCTACAGAAATCTCAACACCGGTTGCTATATTTATCTCTTCGCCGATTGTCTTATCGGATTTGGCAATTTGAACAAAGCCATTAGCAGTGTCTTTTACAAAATTAAAGTCCCTCGTTGGTGTTAAATTTCCAAGCTTAATTTCTGTTTTGCCCGCTAAAAGCTGTGAGATTATTGTAGGTATAACTGCCCTAGCAGACTGTCTCGGTCCATAGGTGTTAAATG
Source organism: Bacillota bacterium (assembly GCA_023421115.1). Taxonomy (GTDB): domain Bacteria; phylum Bacillota; class Clostridia; order Acetivibrionales; family Acetivibrionaceae; genus Acetivibrio. The sequence continues at coordinate 24,083 of JAEZUI010000229.1, forward strand.
GACGAACTATAGTCACCGGTAGGTCATAACTTCTATAAAAAGATTCTGCAATTCTATCGGCACCTATTTTTGTTGCTGAATAGGGTGATTGGCCCTGGAATGGGTGCAACTCATCAATAGGTACATATTTAGCTGTGCCATAGACTTCTGAAGTTGATGTTACAAATACTCTTTCGATTGAAAAATCTTTTGATGCTTGTAATATATTAAGTGTACCTTTTATATTTGTGTCAACATAGCTTTCAGGTGCATAATAGCTATATGGAATAGCAATAAGAGCTGCAAGGTGAAAAACACATTGAACATCCTTTACTGCTTCTCTTACACAATTTCCATCCCTGACATCTCCTTGGAAAATCTTTATCTTAGATAATTTTTCCTTTGGAAAGGTATCAAGCCATCCCCAATTGTTAAATGAGTTGTAATACACAAATGCAGTGACATCTGCACCCTCATCCATAAGTGTTTCTACGAGATGACTCCCTATGAATCCATCTGCACCGGTTACCAGTACTTTTTTGCCTTTAAGTTCCATTTTTCTCCTCCTAAAAAATCATATGAAATATATTAATATAAGGTCTTATTAACAAAATCTGAAAAAGATAATTGCTTTAAAGACACAAATTTTAGCCAATATTATTTTGGATATTGACAAATTGAGAAACTGCACTTGCATTGTTTTTTGGAATAACCTTATTCTAGGGAGGGTAGTATTCTAATGGGACAGATTGCAAAACATATAAAAGTTGTGTTGCAAAAATACTCTTGTTATGCCAATATTCATAATGTTGTGTAGTTAAATTGGTCAAAAAGCATCTTATGTCTGAAAATCCCACATTCTGATTTTTATAATCATTATATCCAAAGAAACTAAATCTCAAAGGATAGCGATTACAAATAATACTACCAAGTTTACTTAAAAATACATGCTAATTATGCACATGTAAGCTTGTGGGAATAAATTACAGGACATAGGTCTGAAAGACACAATTCTCAGTAATAATAAAACCCAAATATATCACCCCTAGTGGATAACCACAAAAAATAAAAACAAATAAAATTATTCTTTAGTAAAAATTAATATCTATTTCTATTTAGCTTACAATAAAAAGTATAAATATATGGAATGCACATGTAAAAAGCCAAAAATATAAAATATTGTAAACTAAATTCGCCTAAATTATTACAAGATATATTGTATTTTCTTTTTTCAATTATGTCAATAGGGCTAAAGGAAAATTTTGTTCATATTTCTCTAGAATACATAAAAAACTTCGATAATAGTATGTTTACTAAATAAATAATCTTAATTTTGTTAAAAATTTAATAATTATAGACACATTGACATCAGTTTGATAAAATATTGTTCAAAAAAAGTAATTGTTACAACTATTGATAAAACAGTATTGAAGTATTGTTTTTGCCTAATTGGTATTCTTAATAAAGATAATACCTGTAGATTTATACATTATAACCGTTAGATATTAGTTGTGTTAAAGCTGTAATTTCGATAAAATTTTATACAATACGAGGCGGAAAGAGTAGCAACATATTTGTAACAGTAAATAATGAGGTGTTAATATGAATTTAAAATTCATTAATAACTGTACAAAAATATTAGGGGCTGCGTTCTTAATCCTCGGTATATTTAATAATGTTAATTTGCCGAAAGCAGAAGCAGGACCTGAAGTAATTAGAGAGGTATTTATGGTTAATCCCATAGAAGAACAGCCTATAGAACACTCTTTTGAAGGTGCAGGAATAAAAAAGCTTTTAGATACTTATGTTTTAGATTCAAAGTATCATGAGCCGGGTAAATTTGTTGTTTATTATGGTGAATTGGCATACAGTGGAGTTTCAGACTATACTATCTATGATTTTATAGTGGTGCATGACAGAAACTATGAGAGTGTCCAGACTGTAAAAAAGCAAGGATGCAAAGTTTTTCAATACCTTTCATTTGGTAACAAATTTGAGGATACGGATATCTTTGTAAATAAATTTGTGGCTGAGATTACCGAACTAAAGAGTAAAGACTTAGCAGATGGTATATTCCTTGATGAATGCGACGTTGCTTATTGGGAGCAAGATTATCCGAATCAACCGGATAAATGCGAGATTTTCTATAACAGATTGAAAGAGATTACAGATTATTGTAAATCTATTGGTATAATGACAGTTGTTAATGGTTCACGTGCTTTCTGTGAACTGGGAGACTATTATCTATGGGAAAGTTTTCAAGGGTACTGGAGTACAAACTCTCTTGTATGGGGGGATACTCCCTATGAAAGAACTGAGGCATCAGATGGTACCGTTGCTTATAAATTGCCGTTATCAGAATGGATAACCGGAGGAAGCTGTTTGTATGATGGAAAGTTCATAAAGGATGGTGAAGACGGATACATTGAAATGACTGTTGATATGGACTCTATTGTTGAGCTATGTGATAGAAAGCAGGTTTATGATTGGGTTTATTTTCAGTGGTTTGGGAATAGTGAAGATGTTGATTGTACTATTAGTGCATGGGTTGGAGATTCTCAGCCCTTTGACGAGGAAAAATGGACAAAGCTTCCTGCACTATGGGGGAGCAAAATCAAGTCTTGGAGTGGTATAGGCAAGACCTCAAAATACCTTAAAATACGGATGGATTTTAAGGATTCAAAGAATCTTCAAATCAATTCGATACAGTTAACTTACAATTATTTATATCCCTATTGGGACTTTAATGCGTCTAATGGTGAGGCAGATCAAAATTCTTATCTTTGGAATTACAATATTGTACAAAGAGACTATTTGTGGGAGAAGATTAAAGATACCGGAAATAAAATTAAGGTTTTAGCTCATACATATGGAAGTGAGGCTGACGAATACAAGAAAATGTTTTCTTATTTGTCGACTAAAATATGGGACTGTTATTCCTTTGATTATGTGCACCCAAGAATGCAAAACATATATGATATAAGCGAAATAGATAATCCACTCGGAATGCTATTAAAGCGGGAAGGAAACGACCTTGGATATTTTACCGGTGGAATTGCTCAAATCGATACTTCCACGCATAAGTATTCATTAAACAGAAATGAGCCAGATTACTGGTATAAAAGAGCAGCTAATATTGATGGAAATATAGATGAATGGAATGATACAGATGTATTATATGAGAATAAACTGAAAAGCATAGATGATAATATCAATGTTAAGAAATTATCTGTAACAGATGACAGTAAATACATTTATTTTTCATTTGAGGTGGAGGGAAGTATAGAGTTTGAAAAAGGATCGGATTATTTGTATGAAATATATTTGAATACTACAGGTCAAGATAAAGAGGGTTATACAGGAACTTGGTGGGCAGCACCGTTTGGAGCTGATTACAAAATATGTAATGACAAAGTGTATAAATGGAGCGGAAGTTATCCAAAAGATGATTACAAAGGCTGGAGCTGGGTCGGAGATACAAATATGATGTGTAAAGTTAGCAATGACAAAAGATCTATCGAGTATCGTATAAAAAAAGATAGCTTAGGAGGGCTGGAATCTAAAACTGTTAAAATGTATATGTATACTGAGGATACGAAAACAAAGACAGGTAATTTTATACAGCCATCAGAGTGTGGAAATGAAAATATAGTATATGGTTTTGTCTATAATCAAAAAAACTACAAACTTAATACTCCTCACGGATGGTTTAGGTTCGGAGAAGTAGATGTTTCCAATAAAACAGAAGTGGGTATAACATGGGAGCAAACTACTCCCACCGGTACTTCAGTAAAAGCGTGGATGAGAACCAAACAGAAAGATTTAGCTTGGAGCGATTGGAGAGAAGTAACAAATAGAGAGATTATTTTAGGAAAATTTGAAAAGATACAGTGCTGTTTTGGACTTTATACGAGTAATGGCGAACTCACGCCATCGGTTAAGAATGTGAGATATGTATTTGGAAATTAGAAGGGATTGGTTTTAAGCAACAACAATTTTAGGACTTACATATTATTAAAAACTATTATATAATTTTTCTGTACAACATATGATTCCAAAAAAATTCTACAATTGTTTTTTATTAAGTAAGTATATTTATATATAGAATATTTAGGATTATGGTTTATGGAAAACATAGAGAATAAAATGCTTTTAAGAGACATAGATGAAAGTATTTTAAATTAAGTATGGGGGGAAGGTTGATTTTATGAAAAGGAATATTTTCCAAATGGTGCTTGTGTGTCTGATTTACATTTTAATGGTTTGTTTCAACACAAATGCAATTTTTGCTCAAGCTACAAACTACTATGTTTCATCAACTGGCAGTGATAGCAATCCCGGAACTTTAGAAAAGCCTTTCAAATCAATAAAAAAAGCATGTAGTATAGTTTTGCCTGGGGGCACAATTTATGTACGAGGTGGTATTTATAACGAGTGTATCACCATTACATCCTCCGGTTCAGAAGACAAGGGTTATATTACCATAACAAATTATCCTGGAGAAAGTCCTATTCTCGAAGGCAGTGGACTGACGGTTCCCGAAGCTCACACTGGAATGGTGTTGATTGAGAATAAAGCTTATATCAGAATCTCAGGGTTTGAGATAAGAAATTATAAAACTAGTTCTACGAGACCTGTACCTGTAGGTGTACATATACGTGGAAGCGCTAATAATATTGAAATTAAAAATAATAAAATACATAGTATCGAGACTAATACAAACGCTGCTTCTAAGGTTGGCAATGCTCATGGTATTGCAGTGTACGGAACATCCTCCGTTTCAGCAAAGAAAATAATAATTGAGGGCAACGAGATATATAACTGTAAGTTGGGGTCAAGTGAAGCGCTAACAATTAATGGAAATGTTGAAGACTTTCATGTAATAAAAAATAATGTACATCATAACGATAATATCGGTATAGCTGTTATTGGGTGGGAGAAAACTTCAGACACCGATGATCAGGCTAGAAATGGAGTTGTTGCCGGAAATACGGTAAGTTTCATTTCATCTCATGGTAATCCAGCCTATGGAGTTGACTATTGTGCCGGTGGAATATACAGCGACGGTGCGCGGGATGTGACCATGGAAAAGAACCGTATTTTTAACTGTGATATTGGTATAGAAGTCGCAAGTGAGCATAAAGATAAATCTACCAGCAATATAAAAGTTTTAAACAATATTATTTATAATAATAACCTTACAGGCATAGCCTTTGGTGGCTATGACAGCAACCGAGGAAGTACGATAGATTGTAAGTTTCTCAACAATACTTTATACAATAATGATACTAAGGTAACCGGAAGTGGAGAAGTACTTATGCAGTTCAGTACTAGTGGCAATATATTCTGCAACAATATACTATATTCGGGAAGTCAAAGTGTTTTTATTTCCAATCAATACAAGGAAAACAGCGGGAATATTTTTGATTATAATATTTATTATTCTTTAAATGGAGCATTAGGCTCTAAGTGGATGTGGAAAAATGAAGATATGCAGGGTTTTGATAAATATAGGAGTGTATCAGGTAATGACAAAAACTCAAAATTTATTGATCCTCAGTTTGTGGCAATAAATGTAGATATGCCTGATTTCCGTATTAAAGAAGGATCTTTAGCTATTGATGCAGGAGCACCTGCCAATTTTGCAGAGTTTGATTTTAATGGAAATAAGAGAGATTCTACTCAAAGGGTTGACTGTGGTGCATATGAATTCGGTTCGGGTTCAGCCGAGGCTAAAACATATACTTTAGGCGGATATATAGATTGTAATGTTGAAACCCGATATCTAGAAATAAATAAAGGGATAAAAGTTGAAATTGTACAAACCGGTACCTACACATATACTGACAGTGAAGGATATTTCCAACTGACAAATGTACCGTATAATGATAAGGGATATACACTAAGAATAAGTAAATCGTCCTTTTTAACAAGAGAGATAATCGATGCGAAACTAGAAAAGGATGTATTGATAGGTTCAAAAACTACCCCTATTATTCTATGGTCAGGAGACTTAAATATGGATGGTGCTTTGACAATAGAAGATATAAAATTGATATCAGAAGTACTAAATGTTGTATCAAAAGACTCAAGCTATAATTCTGGTATGGACCTTAACTTTGATGCTGCAATTAATCTTGAAGATGTAATGATAATTGCAAAGAATTTTGGCAAAAGAATATCAGATTACCCAATATTGAGTAAGTACTAATACTCAATAAGTAATAATACTTTATGAAGAAAATATGAAAAATTGTGTTAAAAAATAAAAAGTAATGATTATTTTTGTTTATTTATGTAGAAATGTATTGACATAAGATTACAGATAAAATAAAATATTTATAGAATATTGGCACATATCAAAATTATTTAGGACTTAATTAGTACGATTTATTGACTTTAATGCATTAGCCATGTTGATCAATCGTTTTGTTAGCAATTACTTAAATAATTTTTGTATAGATATAATGATTTAGCCAATTTGTGGCTATTTTTTATTGGGGGATAACTGAAATGAAATTTCTATTTGCCAAGGGCTGCGGTTCATGCGGCTCTTATGTTATTGAGAAATTTAACAGCACTTGTCACAACAAATTGACAATTTATAACCTTTCTAAAGGGAACATAAAATTTGATTTCGAGCCCGAATCTTACCGATTTATAAATGATATAAGATTTGATGGTGTGTGGGAGTACGTATGTTTAAAGGTTAAGTACATCCTGTTGCACTGTTTTTTTAGGAGCGATTATAATTGCTTTTTATTGTAATGCAAACAATTTGTTCTTGGTGTGTTGAAAAAGTTTATTTTTACATCTTATGAATGACAATATAAATAAGGTTTCGAGAAAGGAGATGATTATAAATATACTTCTATTTTGAAAATGGTATCTCGTGATGGAATTGTTTGTACAATTTGCGAGCTGCTGGCATTTAAAGTGGTTTATAGCATTATAAAGGCATAGAAACAATATACATCTAGCTTTAAAATTCAGAAAGCTCAATTGAAAGAGCTATTTGAATTTTGTCTAAATGTAAATTAGATGTTGAAGCTTAGTATAATGTTAAAGACGATGGCAAAAAATCAAATTACAATTGGGGAGGTTATTATGAGACTAAAAAAAACAGTTACTTCTTTGCTTTTAGTTTTTGCTATGTTGTCTGCACAATTTTCTGTTTATGCTGCCAATGATAAAAGCGCTGTGACAGGAAATGGGACAGTCAAAATTACAAAACAAATAAAAGAAGAGTTCAAAGCTTCTGCTAAAGAACTAAAAGAAGTAGAGAAAGCAGCTATAAAGGAAATGAAGCAAGAAGAAGAAAATGATAAAAAAATTAAGGAAGAGGCAGAAAGATACATAGCCTCTATAATGGCAGATAAGATTGCTGAACAACAAAACTTAGCAATTAAAGAAAGTTTCCCGGAAATAAGAAATATGATGCCGTCAAATGCTTTTCTTGAAGCTAAGAAAGCATTGAAAGAGATAGAGAAGGAAGTTAAGGAAGAAGCTAAAGAAGAAGCTAAAGAAGAAAAAGAAGAATTAAAGGAAGAAAAAGAGGCTGCAAAGGAAGAGGAAAAAGCCGAAAAGGACGAGGCAAAACAGGAAAAGAAGTCTAATATGAGTTTAAATAGCAGTGAATCTACGCTATTTAACAGCGTATCATATAAAACTGCAGCTGCATTAAGTATTTCAAGTTTATTTTCAGCAGTGCTTTCAAAATCAGCTGTGACTTCTGGATTGAAAATTGAAACTTACAGCGGCAATTCAACTAATAAGATTAATAGTATCATGCCTAGGTTTAAGATAACAAACACAGGGAATTCACCTGTTGACCTTAGGAATGTAAAATTAAGATATTACTATAGTATTGATGGAGCTAAAGCTCAAAGTTTTTGGTGTGACCATGCTGCAATATTGAGCCCGACTTACTTCCCGCTAGTAGGTGTGACAGGTAAATTCTACAAAATGTCATCAGCTACTGCAGATGCCGACTACTATTTGGAAATAAGCTTTAGTTACGGTACTCTTGGAGCAAATTGTGCAGCCGAAGTTCAGGGAAGATTTGCAAAAAGAGACTGGACAAACTATACTCAGGCAAACGATTATTCGTTTAATTCAAGTAATCGGTATATTGAGTTTAACAAAGTATCAGCATACATAAACGGAAGTTTAGTAAGTGGTTTGGAACCTGGAATGGCACCAACAGCGACCCCGACTGCGACCCCAACAGCAA
>JAEZUI010000239.1 GCA_023421115.1 Bacillota bacterium
GTCTGAATAATGCCACACAAAACCGCTCTCACATGTAGTTTCATTTAATATTTATGCCGAAATGGCATATTTAAAAAAATCTTATTTTAAGATTTGATAAAGAAACATATTCATGAATTTACCGTGTAGCCTTTGCTGTTGCATCTTCCGAACTAAATCCCAATTTGATATAATGGATTTTTTGTTCCTCAATATGGTCGGTGAGTTCGTTAACTATGCTTTTGTGGACACTTTTATAACGTATCTGATTACAAGCTGTTTGTAAAAACTCCTGTATAGTCTCATTATGCTCTGACATAGCTATGACCTCCTAATACTTGGTTTACCGCAGAAGTATAGGCTTTCCATTCAGTCTTCTTTTCATCTAACATTTTCCTGCCGTCTTTTGTGAGGCGATAATACTTCCGTGGTCGGGCACTATCTGTTTTTGTATCATAGGACTCTATCATATTTTGCTGTTCTAATGTATGAAGCAACGGATAGAGTGTACCGGCCTTAAGGGTAAATATGTTCTGAGAGCGCTTTTCCAACTCCTCAATCATTTGATATCCGTACATATCAGTGTTTTCAAGCAGTCTAAGTATTAGCATAGTGGTACTCCCTGTCATAAGGCTTTTGTCGATTTTCATTACATCACTCCCTTATATATCGGTCATCTACATATAACATTATATATAGATGACCGATATATAGTCAATAGTAAAATAAAATTTTAAAATATTAATCTAAGATGTGATGAAATCCTTCAAAAATGGAAGTGTTTATAATATAATAAATTTGATTTACAATTTAACAAGAAGATTGGTGATATAGATGCAGTTTGGATTTGGAATAGGTACAAAAGTTTTATTTGGTAAAGGATGTTTGATAGCTAATAAGGCTTTAGTCAACAAATACGGCAAAAGAGCTCTAATTGTCACAGGCAAAAAATCTGCAAAGGCCAGTGGAGCTTTAGCCCATGTGGAAGAAATACTAAAGGAATACAGTATAGATTATTCCGTATATGATGGAGTTGAGAACAATCCTTCCCTAGAGAATGTCGCAGAAGGAGGAAAGGCAGCTAAAGCGTTTAAAGCCGATTTTATAATCGGTATTGGCGGTGGTTCTCCCCTTGATGCATCAAAAGCAGTTGCTGTATTGGCGGTAAATGATATTGAACCTTTAGACCTTTATAAGAATGTATTCGCAAATAAACCCTTACCCATAGTTGCAATCCCAACTACAGCAGGAACAGGCAGTGAAGTGACACCTTATTCAATTCTAACAAGGAATGACATGAACACAAAGATGAGTTTTGGTAACGATGACACTTTCCCTAAGCTTGCATTTATAGATGCAACCTATACAAACAGTATGTCCTACGAAACTACTATTGACACCGCTGTTGATGCCCTATCCCACGCTATGGAAGGATACTTAAGCAAAAGAAGTACCCCAGTAAGTGACATATTAGCATTAGAGGCTATGAAAGTATTTTCAGAATGCACTAAAGCATTAATTGATAACAACATTGACTTCGAAACAAGAGAAAAGCTTCTCTACACTTCCATGCTCGGAGGGATGGTCATTTCACATACCGGGACAACAATTATACATGGCTTAGGATACTCCCTGACTTATTTTAAAGCCATCCCTCATGGAAGGGCAAACGGATACTTTATGAGAGAATATCTAAAATACAACTATGAAGCAGTACCTGAGAAAACAAATAAAATATTGAAACTATTTAAAGTATCATCTATAGATGAGTTTGGAGACATAATAGACAAAATGATAAATAACAACTTAACCTTAAACCATGAAGAAATAAGCAACTATGCAACCCTAACAATGAAACAAAGAAGTACATCATACAATGCAAGACAAGTTGATGAGTCTGACCTAATAAACATACTGAAAAAAACTTTTCAGACATAAATAGCCCATTTTAAAAAACTATTAATATTACGGACTAATCACACAAAACTATCAGAAACCTTACCCAAGATAGCATAAAGATGGGCAAACAAAATATAATACCCGATTAAGCAACTTCCTACGTTGTAAAAGTCAAACCCTAAATCTGTAGGCAAAAGCAAATTACGCCCATAACCTGTTTTAGTGTCAAATGACGCAATTACTTGACCTGAGCATTAGAATCTGTTGCCGAAAGCTTGATAATTTGAAGCAAAAATGCCACGGATGGCATTTTTAGCGTCTCGCGACAGGATGTCGCATAGACGCGGCTCAAATTATCAAGCAGAGGCTTACAGATTCTAAGCGAAGGTCACGTAATGGAGTCGTTTGACACTAAAACAATCAATCGACCACAACCCCAAAACACCTCCCCAATTTACATACTCACCTAACTAATAAGCCACAACCCCAATACCCCTTCCACAAAAAGTCTTGAGAGAAGCCAATTAAACAGGAATCACCTAATAAAAAACTAAGGCCAGTTACCCAATAAAAAAGTAACCGACCCATTTATGTACCATAAGTAGAAAACCAGCCCCCAAGAGCCTATTTCAACTTACCCCCGCACTCAGGACAAAACTCTGCCTCAGCAACAACAGTATTACTACATGAAGGACATAATAAAACAGTGCTATCAAGTGTTTCAGCCACATCCACACTATCAACAACATCCTCTAAATCAGAAGTTTCACCGCTTCCACCCTGTTGAGCATTCTGTGAATTATCACAACTCTCAACACCTTCAACTTTTTCAGAAACTTCACTATTCAGCTCCTTTTTATCATTATTTCCTGCTTCAGCACTGGCATTTGGGCTTCCACAAGAGCTACAAAATGTAGCTGTGTAAGCTATTTCTGCACCACACTTGGAACATTTCTTAACACCTTTAATTTCCATGATTTGAACCTTAAGAGTATCAATCTTATTCTTTGATTCAGATATAGAACTACAAAATTCTGAGAATTTCTCATCAGGAGAGGATGAAAACAACTCATAGTACAATTTCCCAATCTCTATGTACTTGCTTTTAATATTATCCTCTTCGTTACTAATCTGCATATTTAGCTTTGCAGTATCTGCAAGCTCTTTAGTCTTTCTTGCCACATCTTTACCGGCACTAGTCAACTTCTCTCCAAATTTTTCAAAAAAAGCCATAAAATCACCTCTATACTTTAAATATTCTTGTCAATCATCTTATCAATAGGACCTAAACTTATTGTACCTTGAGTAAATGCCTTGAATCCAAGTAATAATAAAATAAGACTCTGAAGAATACCAAGTACTTTCAAGGCAATGGTATCTATTTTAAGCGGCCAAGAGAGTCTAAACGGAATTTTAACCCATGACAGAGGAACATTGAGTATATCAAGTACACTGTTGCTAATGCCGATTAGGGTTGAAATAATAGTAAAAGCTATTATTATAGTTACAACTTTTACGGCACTTTTTCTTAACCACTCATTCTTTTCAAAGATAAGCACGTATCCTGCTAGAATAATTAAGGCAAAATAATTAAACAAGCCTGTGAAATACAACGCTGCTCCTAATAAACCAACACTTATACCTAGTTTTGTTTTTTCCATAAGCTATCCTCCTAGTATTATAATATGAGTTTGGAAATTGTAAAATAACACTTACATTAAATACTTGGTATATATAATGTAAATGTGTAAGGTGTTTCAAAAAAATTCATAAGTCAATATTAAAGTTGCAACCTAAAAAGATTGCTTTTTTGAAACACCAATTGACCAGTTATTTTTTTTAAAACCACCTAATTGAAAGTAGAGCAAGTAATTTTTAACATTATTATAGGTAATAATGCTAAAGTTACTATATTAAGTTTAATATAAAACTACAAATAAAACAAGTAAAATGAAGTGTTTAAACACGGTAAATTCATGAATATGTTTCTTTATCAAATCTTAAAATAAGATTTTTTTAAATATGCCATTTCGGCATAAATATTAAATGAAACTACATGTGAGAGCGGTTTTGTGTGGCATTATTCAGAC
>JAEZUI010000264.1 GCA_023421115.1 Bacillota bacterium
GTCTGAATAATGCCACACAAAACCGCTCTCACATGTAGTTTCATTTAATATTTATGCCGAAATGGCATATTTAAAAAAATCTTATTTTAAGATTTGATAAAGAAACATATTCATGAATTTACCGTGATAAGAAGTTTTTACCATATTGACAAAAGAAAATGCCAATGATATAATTTAAATAATATTTAAAACCTGTGATCAAGAGAAGTAAGAATAATTACTTGTAAAAGAGAGCTGCTAGACGCTGAAAATGCAGTTACAAAGGTTATTCTGAATGGACTTGTGAGGGAAGCCCCAAATTGAGAAATAGTAGGCGCTTACGGGAACCCTGTCCGTTATCAGTGGGGGTATATGTTAGTATACAGTTGAGAGGACGATTTATCGTCAAATTGGGTGGTACCGCAGAAGTTTAGGCTTTTGTCCCTTATGTAGGGATAGAGGCTTTTTTTGATGTCAAAAAACATACCATAGACCACAAAAGCATTTATACAGGGAATTCTGAGTTCAATGAATAAGTGTCATTATAAATGTGAAAATCAGGATTTGGAATGTGAAGTGACTTTTATGAAACATAACATATAGTTAATTTAATAGTTTTATTATGAAAGATGGGGGGACGAATATGTCTAGAGGAAGATTTGGAAAACATGGTGGTCAGTATATTCCTGAAACATTAATGAATGCGGTAGGGGAGCTTGAAAAGGCTTATAATCATTTTAGAAATGACCCGGAATTTATAAAGGAATTAAATGACCTGCTCAATAACTATGCAGGGCGTCCGTCACTGCTGTATTATGCTGAAAAAATGACTAAAGATTTAGGTGGTGCTAAGATTTATCTTAAAAGAGAGGATCTGAATCATACAGGCTCACATAAAATCAATAATGTATTAGGTCAGGTGCTTTTAGCAAAGAAAATGGGTAAGACCCGTATAATTGCAGAAACAGGTGCCGGACAGCACGGTGTTGCTACAGCTACTGCAGCAGCACTGATGGGACTTGAATGTGAGATATTTATGGGCAAGGAAGACACAGAACGTCAGGCACTAAATGTTTATCGTATGGAACTTTTAGGTGCTAAGGTTCACTCAGTAACGAGTGGAACTCAAACATTGAAGGATGCGGTAAATGAGACAATGCGGGAATGGACACAACGAATCAGTGACACCCATTATGTGCTGGGATCTGTAATGGGACCGCACCCGTTTCCGACAATTGTGCGTGATTTTCAAAGCATAATAGGCCGTGAAGTAAAGCAGCAGATAAAGCAAAAGGAAGGCCGTCTACCCGATGCAATTTTGGCTTGTGTTGGTGGTGGCAGTAATGCAATGGGAGTGTTTTACGATTTTATTGAAGATAAAGGAGTACGTTTAATTGGATGTGAAGCAGCAGGCCACGGTGCTGATACCGATAGGACAGCAGCAACAATAGCAACCGGTAAATTGGGAATATTTCATGGAATGAAGTCTTATTTTTGCCAGGATGAGTATGGACAGATTGCCCCAGTGTATTCGATTTCAGCAGGTCTTGACTATCCGGGAATAGGTCCTGAACATGCTAATCTGCATGATTTAGGGAGGGCGGAATATGTTCCGGTTACAGATGCTGAAGCTGTAGAAGCCTTTGAATACCTGTCCCGTATTGAAGGGATTATCCCGGCAATAGAGAGCGCACATGCGGTTTCATATGCTAAAAAACTTGCGCCAACTATGAGTAAAGATGAGATTATTGTAATTTGTCTTTCCGGAAGAGGAGATAAGGATGTTGCTGCAATAGCACGTTACAGGGGGGTTAAAATTTATGAGTAAATTAGAAAAGGTTTTTTATAACAAAAAGGCGTTTATTCCATTTATTACTGCAGGAGATCCTTCTTTGGAGATAACCGAGGAGTTGGTGCTCAAGATGGCAGAGGCCGGTGCGGATTTAATCGAGTTGGGTATACCTTTTTCAGACCCTATAGCAGAAGGACCGGTTATACAGGAGGCGGATTACAGGGCATTATCGGCAGGAACAACTACCGACAAAATATTTGATATGGTAAAAAATATACGTAAGTCGTGTGATGTGCCCATAGCTTTTATGACCTATGCAAATCCGATTTTTACTTACGGCACCGATAAGTTTATGAAGAATTGTCAGGAAGCCTCAGTGGGTGCGGTAATCGTTCCGGATATTCCCTATGAGGAAAAAGAAGAGCTTATGCCCTTCTGCTCAAAATATAATGTGACTTTCATATCCATGATAGCACCAACTTCTAATGAACGTATACGTATGATAGCTGCTGAGGCGGAAGGATTTATATATTGTGTATCGTCAATGGGTGTGACAGGAGTTAGAAACGAATTTGGAAGTAATATAGGGGAAATGATAAAGCTCGCAAAGGAAGTAAAAAACATTCCCTGCGCAATTGGTTTTGGAATATCTTCACCTGAGCAGGCAGCTGCGATGAGCGAAATCTCCGATGGTGTAATTGTAGGAAGTGCAATTGTAAAAATCATTGCACAGTATGGTTTTGAATGTGTGCCTCATGTTGAGGATTATGTGAAAAGTATGGTAAAAGCAATAAATAAATTGTAAAACTATTACGAAAGAAGTTGAGATTAAGTTTTACAGATTAATAGATGAGGAGAGATGAGAAATGGTTAAAAATGTATTGAAGAAATTGACCGAGAGAGAGGACTTAACATCTGATGAAGCATATAGTTTGATTGTTGCAATTAAGAATGATGAGCTTAGTGATGTACAGATAGCAGGATTTCAAGTGGCACTCTTAATGAAGGGACCAACACTAACTGAAATTACAGCTATAGCTAAGGCTATGCGTGACAATTGTATTCATATATCTCCTAAAGTAAATGATGAACTTATGGATACATGTGGTACGGGTGGCGGCTTAAGTACTTTTAACATTTCCACTTCGGTAGCTTTTGTAGCTGCAGCCGCAGGTATTCCGGTAGCTAAACACGGAAGCCGTTCAATATCAAGTCTTTCTGGAAGTGCTGACGTTCTAGAAGCACTAGGGATTGAAATAAATCAAAGCCCAAAAGGGGTGGAAAAACTCATTGAAGATGTAGGTATTGCTTTTCTTTATGCGCCTCTGTTTCATCCGGTGATGGGCAAGGTTTTACCTCCGGAAAAAGACTTGGGAATCAAGACCATTTTTTATACCATTATAGGACCGTTAATTAATCCTTCTAAAGCAAGCAGACATGTTATGGGAATTTATAAACCGGAGCTCTTAGATACTGTTGCTCAAGTTGCATCGGATGTGGGATACACTAGAGGACTGTTTGTACATGGGTTAGATGGACTAGATGAGATTTCACTTATGGGAAAAACCAGAATAAACGAACTAAATAACGGAAACATTACTACTTACGAGATTGCTCCGGAGGACTTTGGATTAACACGTTGCACACTTAAGGAAATTGCTACAGGAACGCCGGAGGAAAATGCTATAATGATTAAGAATGTTTTTTCGGGAAAAGATAAGGGACCACGCCGTAATGCAGTTGTTTTAAACGCGGCCGGTGCGTTAATGATAGGTAATAAAGTAAACTCATTTAAAGAAGGAATCCAGCTTGCAAACGAAATTATTGACAGCGGAGCGGCAAACAATAAACTCAATCGGCTGAAAAATGCTTCACATGATTACAGAATGGTGGAATGAAAATGAACGAACAAAAAAAACATGCTGCAACAAAATGTTCTGTAGCACTATGGAATAAAAGAAGTACAGGAAAAATACCTGTGATAACCGACATTAAAATCAAGTCACCGGGTGAAGGGGACTTGATTTTAGGGCGTGACCCGGTATTGTTGGCTAGAAGCCTAGAAGAGGCCGGAGTGCCTATGATTTCTGTGGTGACAGAAACTGAAAACTATGGTGGTTCATCGCAATTATTATATAAAATTGCAAAGGCTGTTTCTGTGCCGATTTTACGCAAAGATTTTATTTCCAGACGTGAACAATTGATGGAAACTGTTGAAATTGGAGCTTCTGGGGTGTTGTTAATAGCCTCCATGCTGGAAAAGAACCAGTTATTTAAACTTGTAGAGGATTCATTGTCTTTAGGATTGGAACCATTGGTGGAAACCCATAATGAGACTGAGATAATCTCTGTTAGTGAATTAAACCTGACTTTCTTAGGAATCAATAACAGAAACATAATTGAACTGGAAACGGACGATGGAAATGTTAATACAACTGAAAAGCTGGCAGCATTAGCCTCTAAGGGTGCTTTGTTGGTTAGTGAAAGTTCAATTTCCACTAAAGCTGATGTGTCTCGTGCCATAGCAGCAGGTGCTCATGCGGTATTGGTGGGAACTGCAATTCTTAAGTCGAAGGACCCGGTACAAACATATAAAAACTTTAGTGAGCCGTTGGGGGAATAAGTTATGACACGAGTGAAGATGTGCGGACTAATGAACTCAAGAGATGTAGCTTTATGTGTACAGGCTGGAGTACATATGCTAGGCTTTGTTGTTGAATATCCTGTAAAAGTACCATGGAATCTTTCGACGTGTAAAGCCGGAGAACTTATTGAGTGTGTGCCTCCATTTGTGAGCACGTGTGTAGTTACAGGTGGCAATGTTGAAAAAGTTCTCGATATTGTGCGCAACACTAAACCTGATGTTGTACAGCTTCATTACAAGGAAACTGTTGATGAAGTAAATGAAATATCCAAAAAGTTAAAACCATACGGTGTTAAGGTGATTAAGGCTTTGCGTATGGGTGGTGAAGGTAATTGTGATTTTGAGATTACCAATCCTGTTATGGCAGTGAAGGAACTTGCGAAAACCGGTATATCGGCTATTCTGGCTGATTCATATACAGAAACTATGCCTGGTGGGACAGGAGTAAAAGTAGATTTGTCAGTGTTTAAAAAGTTGAAGCAGGAGAGTACGTTACCTGTCATATTGGCGGGGGGACTTACAGCAGATAACATACAGAGCATAATACAAAATGCAAATCCTTTTGCTGTTGATGTGTTGACTGGGGTTGAAGAGAGAGCTGATTGCAAAGATCCTGATAAAGTCAGACGATTTATGGAAAGAGTTCTATTTGCGAAATAATTGGATTTGAAATATGGAAATATTAAGTTAATTTAAGAAAAACCGATTAAAGTTCGGATAAAGGAAACTATAGTTTATAGGGCGTTCTTGACAAGTGAGAATGATATATTATATATTATGATATAATAAAATTAAGTTGTTATGGGGGTGATAGTGGAATGGACGATATTCCGGAAGATATACAAAGTAGTAGGGCACTATGTAGAGCATTAAAAGTAAAAAATCGGTTAAAAACTTATTTTTACAGAAGGCCTTGAATCCTGGAATATAGGTGAATTGTGCCTTTTTTTGTATGTTAAACTTATTACATGGAGGATGAAAAATTTTGTTTACCGAGATATTGGTTTTAGTTTTACTCATAGTGCTCAATGCGTTTTTTGCAGCTTCTGAGATTGCGTTAATTTCAATGAACGATACAAAGCTTAGATTGATGGCTGAGGAAGGTAATAAAAAGGCTGTTTTACTTAAAAAGCTAGTTGATGAGCCTAGCAAGTTTCTTGCTACAATTCAAATAGGAATAACTCTTGCAGGTTTTTTCGCCAGTGCGTTTGCGGCAGGTAATTTTTCAGGAAAATTGGTTGAAGCAATAAAACTTACTGGAGTTTCTATTCCAGATAAAGTACTTGAAAGTATTTCTATGGTATTGATTACAGTAGTATTATCGTATTTTTCCCTTGTTTTTGGTGAATTGGCACCTAAAAGGTTGGCGATGAAAAAAGCTGAACCTATTGCTATGCTTGTTGCATCGCCGTTAAGCTTTTTGTCGGTTGTAACATCGCCCTTTGTTAAATTTCTTACCTTCTCGACAAATACTATAGTTAGATTATTTGGCGTTGATCCAACAAAAGAAGAAGATAATGTTACCGAAGAAGAAATCAGAATGATGGTGGATGTTGGAGAAGAAAGAGGAACCATTGACGAAGCAGAAAAACAAATGATTAATAATATCTTTGAGTTTAATAATAAAATTGTTTCGGAGATAATGACTCATAGAACAGAAATTGCAGCTCTGCCGGTCAGTGCAAATCTTGAAGAGGTAACAGAATTTATAAATACTGAAAAGTATTCGAGGGTGCCTGTTTATGAGGATACCATTGATAACATAATTGGAGTAATGCATTCAAAGTACCTGATTAAGTATATAGCTGAAGGTACTGGCAGTGATAAATTTAATTTAAGGAATATTATAAGAAAACCCTACTATGTTCCTTCATCAAAAAGAACAGACGAGCTTTTTAGGGAGCTTCAGAGGAAGAGTACTCATATGGCAATTATCATTGATGAGTACGGAGGAACAGCGGGAATTGTTACTTTAGAAGACTTGATTGAAGAAATAGTTGGAAATATATTTGATGAAGATGATGAGATTGAAAAAGATATCGACAAATTGGATGAAAATACATTTATTATAAATGGTACTACTAGTTTAGACGCTGTCAGGGATTATTTTGAAGTGGAACTTCCAATAGAGGATTATGATACTTTGAGTGGTTTTGTAATAGGTCAGTTAGGAAGAATTCCTGATGATGGAGACAGTCCAAGTATTGAATTTAACGGTCTTGTTTTTAAGGCTGACAAAGTAGATGAAAAGAGGGTGACCAAAGTTAAAGTCTGTAAGGCTTAATCAATGGGGAAGTTAACCTTAAGTTCTATAAATTATAGAGGTGTAATATCAATGAAACTATACAGACCTGTTGGAATACGTGAACTTGAATTAATTAAACAGTCGGGGATGACAGAATTTCCGCCAAGGCTTCCGGAACAGCCGATATTCTATCCTGTTCTAAACAGAAAGTATGCTTGTCAAATAGCAAGGGAGTGGAATACAAAAAGTGCTCCTGGCTATGCTGGCTTTGTCACAGAGTTTGATGTGGAGGATGAATATGCTTCAAAATTTGAAGCAAAGACTGTAGGAGCTTTTGTACATAAGGAATTATGGGTTCCGGCGGAAGAGCTTAATGAGTTTAATAAACATATTATAGGGAAAATCAAAGTTATAGAATGCTATTATGGTGAAGATTATAAAGGTTCTAAAACAGAACTGCTTTTGATTGAAGAAGCTAATAGGGATAAGATTTCATCGGATAAAAAGGAAATTGAGACACCAGTTGATTTACAATCGTGTACATCGAATTTGTATAATTTAGAGGTACATGCATCACAAGTCACCGAGGCAGGAACATCAAAAGATACGGAAACTTCACAGAGGGATAGAGCGGATATATCACCGCTTAAAGCCATTAAATTGCTAAACAACGGTGATAGCTATATATTAAAAAGTGAAAAATGGTTAATGTATCTGGCTCTAACAACAGAAAGAAACATTAACCTTGAGAGGATTTATTCTCTTGAAGAAACAAGGAATAACTACGTTTTGAATTATGTTGAGAAAACTCTAAGACTTCTTTCAAGTCTTAATCTTAAGGAGTACCACAACCATATAATTGAAGAGACATTGAAATGGAGTGAGGTGGCTAAATCCGGCCTTAAACACCAAAGAGATCAATGGATAAGGAAGGGTTACAATCTTTTTGTCCACAACATAGGTTCTGCACAGATTTATTATGAGCACTCTATGGAAGCTGCTGTTGAGGTTAAGAAAATTGTACATGATCTAATAATGACTCATGGCTTGATTGGGCAGTATATACGGGGTGAGATTCCCTTAAGTGACAATAAACCTCTTTATGGGTTAGTGGTAGATAACAAACTTACGGCTATGGACTTAAAGGAAATATTGAGGGCACTTAATTTCTGCATCATAGCCGCTGTGGATGAGAGTATATGGCAGGATATAAAGCAACAGGTTGAAGGGATAATTGATATTGTCATTGCCGGGTGTTTTGATAAACAGTATGAATTCAAAGATAAAATAAGGCGATTGAGGCAGGTGTCCTCTCAGAATGGAGAAAATTTTGAAGCGGAGTTTGAAAGGATACTTTCCGATTCAAGGCTAATACTTAGAATGGCGAGATTATTAGATAAGGCTGATTTATGGTATGTTGAGGCAGCAATGTATGACTTCTCCTTTGAGGAGTTTGTAAAGGTGTTTTTGATTATCGAATATGAAGTGGACTATGAAAAGATTAAACATATAAGTTTTGAGAGATTTATGAAAGGCCTTTATTACCAACATGAAGGGAAAAAACGGGTTAATATTTATAAAAAGAGGATTATTGAAAAATATCTATCGGAGATCACGATGGAGGATATTTTAGAAGGCAGGTTTAAGGAAAATCTGCATGTGGTACATGAAATATCCTATCATGAAGATGTTGATGATACCATGTTTTTTGATTTTAAATTTTCAAATGCAGGCGCTAAATTGATAGATTTTTGCATTGAAGCGGAAAAATCTGATATTCTCTATGAAAGTGCTATAATTTTGTTGTTTGACCTCTTTGAGCTCAGAAAGGATAAGTATGACCGTTTCTATGAGGAAGAATCCTATCTTCAAACGATGAATCAGACAATTGATTACAAGAAGGTTATTTTAGAATATATTACGGGGAACAGTATTATTGATATTGGACCCGGCGGAGGTGCCTTGATGGATCTTATAGCGGAGAAATATCCGCATAAGAAAGTCCTAGGTGTAGACATTGCACAAAATGTGCTAGATAGCCTCAGAAAGAAAAAGCAGCTTGAAAACAGAAGCTGGGATGTGTTGTACGGTGATGCGCTAAACTTAAGTCAATATATTGAAAAGGGAGCAGTTGACACTATAATTTTTTGTTCTATATTGCACGAATTGTTCTCATATATTGAATACAACGGAAGAAAGTTTAATCATGATACCTTAGCTGCGGCCTTTAAAAGTGCTTTTGAAGTTTTGCCTTCCGGTGGAAGAATTATAATACGTGACGGCATAATGACAGAACCTGTAGAGCAAAAGAGGATCATAAAGTTTTTATCGGAAGAAGGAATGGAATTCCTTGCGAGATATGCGAGTGATTTCAAAGGAAGAGAGATTGGATATACCGTAGTTGGTCAAAATGAGGTGCTAATGCCTGTTAATGATGCTATGGAGTTTCTATATACTTATACATGGGGTGAAAAGTCGTATGTACATGAGGTGAATGAACAGTTCGGCTACTTTACTCCAAGCGGTTTTAGAGAGTTTATAATGACTGTACTCGGTACAAGGGCAAAGATTGTAGAATTCAAGCATTACCTGCAGGAGGGCTATACTATTGCATTGTCTCAAAAGGTTGAGTTTTTTGATGAAAAGAGAAATCGCATAAGGCTTCCGGACAGCACATGTATTGTGGTGATTGAGAAGTGTTAGAAGTTGCTTTTTTGATATAACCTAATGTATGTATAACTGATGTTTGACCACTAGCACAGGGGGATATTTGTGATTAGTATTACTGAAGAATTCATTAATTCAATAGCTCAAAACCAGAATGCAATTACAAATGGTTTGGGTTTAATAAAGAAAAATAGCTTTGTAAAGCTTAATATTTCGGAAGACGAGACAGTTTTGTTCGGTGAGTGTAAAGGAAGCGGAGCAAGTAATTATGTTACATCTGCTGATTTTATCAATCAAGATAGTCCGGTATTCCGCTGCAGTTGTCCAAGTAGGCAGTTTCCCTGCAAACATTCCCTAGGTCTTTTATTTGCTTATATAAACGGCAAGAAATTTGAAATTGCAGAGATTCCAGCCGAGATATTACAAAAGCGTGAAAAAATTGAAAAGAAAGAAGAAAAGAAGAAAGTTGAAGTAGTAAAAGGACCTAAGAAGGTTAATAAAACTGCATTAAAAAAGAAAATAGCTGCCCAGATTGAGGGCCTTGAAATTCTTGAAAAAATCATAGGGAATTTTGTGCAGGCAGGGCTTGGGACAATAAATGCAAAAAACATTAAAGTCATGAATGACCAAGTCAAACAACTTGGTAACTATTATTTGACAGGACCTCAAATTATGCTGAGGGAATTCCTGATGCTTTTTGAAAACAGTGATGACCGTGAACATATCTATTCACAGGCGATAGATAAGTTGATTACCATGAATTCTCTGTGTAAAAAGGGTAAGGATTACTTAGCTAAAAGGTTGGAAAACCTTGAAGCAGCTGAAGAAAAAAATGACTTAATACCCGAACTTTTAGGGCAGGCATGGCAGCTATCAGAGCTTAGAGAAATGGGTGCCGTTCAGCAGGACGTTGAGTTGGTACAGCTTGCTTTTAACAGCTTTACCAGTGAAGCAAGAATGGAATATGTAGATTATGGGATATGGATTAATATGAAAACCGGTGAAATACAGCAAACTTTCAATTACAGACCTTTTAGGGCAGCAAAGTATATACGTGAAGATGACTCTTTTTATTCTGTTGCACAGGTGAAGGAGCTGTTTGTATACCCTGGGGAGTTAAATCCTAGGATCAGATGGGAAAGTATGGAGATCAGAGAGATTGCAGTAGTCGATTATAAGCTTATAAAAACTCATGCTAAAAGATCATATCCTGAAGTTATAAAGACTATAAAAAATCAGATAAAGAATCCTCTTTCTGATAAAAATCCGTTAGCCTTGTTGAGTTTTTCAAGAATAGGACAGGTAGAGGGATTGTTTGTAGCAGAAGATGAAAAGGGGCAGAGGTTGGTGCTTGAAGATGCTTTTGAGCAGAAAAGTACTCATATGTTGGAACTTGTTGATGAGAAAGTACTAATGGACAACTGTATGCTGGTGAGATTCTATCATAATCCGGATACGGGAAAGCTTAGAGCGCAGCCATTGAGTTTAATTACGAATGACAGAATTATAAGATTGATTTAGGTTGTTTCTGAGAATAACAAAAGTAAGGAGTTTTGTTTTCTAATTCAGCGACTGTATAATATTGAAATATGCAGTCGCTTCTGTTTCTGATTTCCCACAACATATCTTATTGTGTGGAGTATATAGATAGAACCCTAATGTAATTCTTTTGAAGAAATTATGTGCTTATGACTGTTGAAATCAAATTCTTAATATAATCAACTAATTAAAAAAATTTTGTTGTAAATTTATCGTTACTTTTCTAAATATGAGATTGTATAATTTGCAAGATACATAATTTAAAATATTGTATTTATGATACATCATTAGTGAAATCCTATAATTTATTAAAGAAGGTGAAGGATTATTGTGCAAAACGCTGATGTAATACTTGTGGACAAAACATTAGAAGGTGATACTGAAGCCTTTTCAAAACTGGTTCACAAATATCAAAAATATTTATATGGATTTTTAATTAAAATTACATTTTCAAAAGAAGACACTGAGGACATATTTCAGGAAACCTTTATAAGAACTTATAATAACCTTTATAAATACGATAGCAGATGGGCTTTTTCAACATGGCTATGCAAAATAGCTATAAATGTTTCAAAAAATTATTACAAAAAGAAAAAGTATTCTACCTGTTGTTATGATGAAATGCCAGATGTACAATGTGACTCGAAGGATTTTCCGGAAATTGCTTTTGAAGCTAAAGACAAGAAAAAGCAAATTCTTAAGCTGATAAACAGCTTGAGTTTTGAGCAAAAAACTGCAGTATGCTTAAGATATTTTCATGATTTTGAGTATAAAGAAATAGGTCGTATTATGGAGGTGTCTTCAGATGCTGCTAAAATGAAGGTGCAAAGGGCAAAAAAACTACTATATGAAAGAATTGAGAATTTAATTGAGGAGGGAGTTATATAGATGAAATGCAAATACGATGACGATAGAATAATTTCTTTTCTTGATGGGCAACTAGAGGACTCTGAAAAAGAAGAATTAATTAATCACCTGAAGTCATGTGAAAGGTGTGCTAAAAAATTCAAAGTTTTTGCTTATTCAGAAAAGTTCTTTAGGCAAGATGTAGAAGTGGAACAAACTTTAGTGGACAAGGTTATGCTTAATATAGATGAGAATAAATACAAAAGAAATACAAAGTTAACTAAAGCTGCTATTCCTTTTTACAGATATAAGCCTGTTTGGAAGACAGCACTTTCATTAACTGCTGCTGTATTTTTAATGTTTTTAGCATTGCGATACAGCAGTTCTATCATTGAAATTAAAGACAATATTGTTGCTGCTATAAAACATATGGATAATACTATCAGTGAAGAATCGGTTCCATCTGACTTCTATGATATGTGTATTAAAAAAGCAAAAAATCAAACACAAATAGATGAATTGAACAAGCTTAAAAATGATACCACACATGGTAGTATAGGACATTATAAACGTGCTGCACTAACGATAATTGGTGATTTGCCTAATAATCAGAAACGATTATCTCTAGCTCAAGCCGAAAAATTGGTTGATTCAAAAGACAATCCAACAGATATTGTTAATGCTTTTAATAAAATTGCTGGTGCTCCCGACTTTGAAGGTGGATCTGGCATGACATGGGCTATTTATTTTTTAGATGAAAAGAAAAGTGAAGCTATTTATGTATTAGGAAATATGCTTTTTAGTTATGTAAAGTACGATGAGGATGGTAAACGAAAGCAATCTAGGAGATTGGGTGAGGATACTCTACCTATACCAGCTTTTTCATCAAATCCGCATTCTTCGTATGATAAATGATTAAAGTATGTTCCTTACTTTGAACTGTAGATTTTTAGTTATGATATATTAGATAAAAAGCAGGTATTTGGATTATTCATAAAAAAATTGATTTGAATAAGCTGTGGAAAAATTTAATGTTATTAAATTTTTATAAAATAGTAATGAAAAATAGAATTCTCGGTGAAATGCCGAGAATTTTTTGTTCTAGGGATATGTTTTAAAAGTAAAGATTTAATGTTTTGTTTTACTTGATAACTTTGGCTAAAACAAATAGAATATCATTATGATTATGAACACTTACTATTAACTTTCAACAGAGAGAAAAAGCTAGAATAAATCTAAATTGAACTATATAGATGGAGGTATATAATTTGATACTATCAGGACTTGAAATAAAAAAACATATCGGAAACAAGATAATAATTAACCCTTATGATGAAAAATATCTTAATCCAAACAGCTATAATCTAAGACTTCACAATGAGCTTTTGATATATGAAGAAAATGTGTTGGATATGAAAAAGCCCAATAAAGCAAAAAGTATTATTATACCGGAAGAAGGGCTTGTACTTGAGCCAGGGAGATTATATCTTGGGAGGACTTTAGAATATACTAAAACAGAGAATTATGTTCCTATGCTGGAAGGTCGTTCATCTATAGGCAGATTGGGACTGTACATTCATGTAACCGCTGGGTTTGGTGATGTGGGATTCAGCGGATACTGGACTCTGGAAATTCATTGTGTACAACCTATTAGAATATATGCTGGAGTTGAAATTTGCCAGATATATTACCATTCTATCGAGGGCGATTATGAAAAATATTGTAGCGGAAAGTACCAGAACAATACAGGTATACAGCCGAGTTTGCTTTACAAGGACTTTGATAAGTAAATAGTGATGCTAAAAAGAAGCATTAACAATGATGGTTTCAAAAAACTATTCAACCGCCACTTCTAAAATTTATATTGTCATTGTACAGTGAATTTTGAATAGGTTATTTTTAGAAATGGCTTTACGAAAATACTTTAGGGGTTGATAAAAAATGAGCATGTCCTTAATTCATGAAGTACATGATGAAGTCAGAAAGCTCCTGATTGCAGGAAGTGAAATGTCAATTGATAATTTTAAACTGAAAAAGATTTTGCCGGCGATGAAAAAATCCGGTGAGAGTGTACCTGTTTTTGCGAGGGTTGCCGATGCAATGGAGGCAGCAATAAATCCGGGTATGGGAAAGTCTCAAGAAAAGCTTTTAGAATTGGCGAATATAGTGAATGCAATTGAATATACTCAGGGAGAAACAGGAATACAGGGAGAGCTGGAAAAAGTCGATTGTTCAGGGGTTTCCTATCCTACTGGTATTCCCCACAGGAGGCTTAAGCCTGTAGTTATTGCATTAACCACTAAGGGTTCAGGTAGACTTGAGGTTATAAGACAATTTTTCGAAGGCGGAGAGTATAAGGATCTTAGATTAATAACGCCTCTTATAAACGCTCTTGGCGACAGCTATTCCGAAATTTCAGATTTTGCAGACAAGATATTAAAAGAATATGGGGTGCAGGTTGTTCCTTTCTTAAAGAAAAATATTGACCTTAATGGCGGAAAGCGTGATGCAAGGATGGTTGATATTATTTCGGATTTGTGCGGTAAACTTGAGAAGGAGTTTTATCTTAATGCAATTGAAAAAGGATCGGCAGAAATAAAGGTAAGCGGAGTTAAAGCTCTTAAAGATTTGCCCGAATGTGAAGATTTATTGATTGAACTTTCCGACGACAAAAAGAAGGAGGTTCGGGAGGCTGCGTTTTATGCTCTTGGCAAAATAAAGTCAGGTAGTGCTGTGAAGTGTTTGTTTAAAGCGCTTAGAGGAAAAGACAGAGATATTACCTTTGAGCCTATTAAGATAAACAATTCACAGGAGATTGTCAAAAGCCTTTTAGAAGAGGGTGAAAAAAGTCTTGAATTGATAAAAGCATCCGATAAAAGTCTCAATAAAGCTGAACCTCCTGCAAAGCAGGAAGTTGAGTATTTTGTTACGGTTTTGGATTGTATGTTGGGCAAAAAGGACAAAGGTATTTTTGAGTTCCTCAAAACCTGCGTGGATCTTTCTAAGAAGCTGATACAGTTTAAGCTTAATAACGCAGATGATATTATAATTCGAACAGCAGCAAGGAATATATTGGCCTTTGAAAACGAGGAAGCATACAATTTCATCATATCGACACTTAATAAATACAATAACTCAATTATTGAATATTCCTTTGAAGCTGCAGTAAGGTCAAAATCACCGGAATATGTATTTGATAACTATTCACTACTGCTAAAAAAGGGTCCGAAATCATTTGAACGCAATGAAATTACCAAGGTTATGTCCTATTATTGCGATTTTGAGGAAGAATTCCAGATTCGTGAGTATTATTATCCGGTTCGAAGAAAGGTCATTGGAAGAGATAATATAAAATGGGATAAGCGGTGGGCAAAGCTGCTTCTAGAACTAGATGAAATATCATTAGGGTGTAAGCTTGTTTCAAAAGGTGATACTGGGTGTATAGAAATTATGCTGTCAAAATTGAAAGAGCACAGTAAATTTGGTGACCATCAACTTACCAATTTAATAATGGGTTTGTTCCAGGCAGGCTATGAGAAGGTAAGAGATGAAATATTAAAAGTTCTTGATTCTAATTTCAGCAACAATAAACACTACTTAGGATACTATTTAGAGGATTTTATAGAGTTACTCAAGCTGCTGCCTGCAAGTGATGTAGAGTATATTGAAGACTTTGCATCAAAGTACAATAACAAAGGGGTAGAAAAGCTGTTAGATGTGGTCTGGTATTTGAAAAATAAACAGTAAATATATGAAAAGGTAATTCATAAAAGGAAATAACCTTATAAGGAGAATGAAAATGTCTGAATCAAATAATGTTTTGAGGTTACCGGCAGAACAGATGTATTCCAATGAAATTGAGGCATTAATTTCTGCAGAAACTGAGCGTATACCAACTGGATGGAAAATGTCACCGCGTTCGGTATTGACTTATATAATTGGAGGAAAAGCCAAAGGTGTGGAGATTACACCAAAGTACATAGGAAATAGAAGACTGGTTGAAATAGCTATATCAACCCTAATAACCGACAGAGCACTATTGCTTATTGGTGAACCGGGAACGGCAAAATCATGGCTTTCAGAGCATCTTACCGCAGCTATTCATGGAGATTCCACCAAGGTTGTGCAGGGGACTGCGGGGACAACAGAAGAACAAATACGCTATTCGTGGAATTATGCCATGCTGATCGCTAACGGTCCGTCAAAGGAAGCGCTAATTAAAAGTCCGATATTCCGAGCGATGGAATGTGGGGGCATTGCCCGTTTTGAGGAAATATCAAGGTGTGCTTCGGAAGTTCAGGATGCCTTGATTTCAATTCTTTCGGAAAAGAGAATATCCATTCCGGAGTTGGGGTTTGAACTTCCCGCGGCTAAAGGTTTTTCTATAATAGCTACGGCAAATACTAGAGACAGAGGTGTAAATGATATGTCCTCAGCTTTAAAACGTAGGTTTAATATCATTGTACTGCCTACACCGGAAGATATAGATACCGAAATTGAAATTGTAAGAAAGCGTGTAAAAGAGCTGGCTGTGAATTTAGATCTTCAATCGGCACTTCCTGCAGAAGATGCAATTGCTAAGGTAGTTACAATTTTCCGGGAACTTCGCAACGGAATGACTCTAGACAGCAAGGAAAAGATTAAACCGCCAAGTGGTGTAATATCAACAGCTGAGGCAATATCCCTACTTGCAAACAGTATGGCTCTTGCAGCAAGTTTCGGAAAGGGAAAAATAACTAGTGAAGATATAGCAGCAGGACTTCAAGGTGCTGTTGTGAAGGATGAAGATAAGGACAAACTGGTATGGAGGGAATATATAGATAATGTATTGAAAAAGCGTGGTTCCGAGTGGCGTGATTTGTACAATGCCTGTAAGGAGATGAATGTGTGAAGCAATCAGCGAAATCACCGCATTTTTTTGGAGTAAGGCATTTATCTCCTACCGGTGCATACCATTTAATAAAGTTTTTAGATGAAATAAAGCCTACGGCAGTTCTAGTTGAAGGATTGTCCGATGCAAATGAGCAGATAGAGCATTTTACAGGTAAGGATACAAAACCTCCCATTGCGATATTGGCGTATACGGAGGAGTTACCCGTGAGAACACTTATGTATCCTTTTGCCGAATATTCTCCTGAGTACCAGGCACTTGTATGGGCAAAAAAGAACAACGTCCATGCCGAGTTTATTGACCTGCCTTCGGAGGTTTTTATGAATCTTGAGTATTCCGTTAGAGAACAAAAAGATAATGATGAAGTTAACTTTGATGATAATCAAAAGAAGGGTGATAATTCTGGCAAAGGAGAAGAAGTAAAGTTTATAAAAGAAAATAAATCTATATATGAAAAATGGGCTGCAATGTCGGGTGAAGAAGATCATGACACATACTGGGAACGGAATTTTGAACATAATCAGAATAAAGATGCCTACCGTCTTTCAGCCTTTGAATTCGGAAAAAGTATAAGAGAACTATTGCAAGATGACAGGTTTGAACTTGCTAAAAACCTTGTTCGGGAAGCTTATATGAGATGCAGGATATTTAATGTTATAAAATCAGGGCATGAACCGGAGAAGGTAGTAGTAGTTACAGGAGCTTATCATTCTCCTGCATTAGGCATAGATTTACCCCCAATGACCGAGGAAGAATTTTTAAGTCTTCCTAGGGTCAAAACAAAATTGACGCTTATGCCCTATTCCTATTACAGGCTGTCTTCAAGATCAGGCTATGGAGCAGGCAATAACGCCCCTGCTTATTACGGTATGATGTGGGATTGCCTGATGGAACGAGATATAGAGAAACTTCCTTCTGCATATTTTTCCGGTATGGTATCTTTCTTAAGAGAAAGCGGTACTCATAGGTCATCCGCTGAGGTAATTGAAGCTGTGAGGCTTTCAAATACTCTTGCTGCAATGCATGGAGGCAGTGCACCAACTCTACGGGACCTGAGGGACTCCGCAGTAATTTGTCTTGGGTATGGTGAACTTTCGGTAGTTTCTGAGGCAATGGCACAAATGGAAGTGGGTACGGAAATAGGTGCACTTCCGGAAGGTGTGAGCCGGACTTCTATTCAGGATGACTTTTATAGAGAGCTTAAGCGGCTTAAATTTGAAAAGTACAAATCTCCGGTTGAGATGGATTTAGAGCTGGATTTGCGTGAAAACAGGAGAGTTAAATCAGAAGAGGCGGCATTCCTTGATTTAAACCGGTCATTTTTTCTTCACAGACTTAAAGTTTTAAATGTGAGTTTCCAGAAGTATAAACCTAGAAGTCAGGAATCAGCAACTTGGGCAGAAGCCTGGATTCTGCAATGGACGCCTGAAGCTGAAATTGAATTGGTGGAAGCTGTCCTAAGGGGAGAAACTGTAGAACTGGCAACAGCTTTTGCATTTAAAGAGAGGTTGGATAATTGTGAAAAGATTGAGCAAGCAGCTTTGGTAATTCGTCAGGCTTGCGAATGCGGAATGATGGAGTCCATGGAACAGGCAAGAGAAGTTTTGCAAAGGCTCGCTGCCGATACGGGAGCGTTTAATGAAGCCTCGTTTGCAGCTTTTCAATTGTCTCAGGTCATTAGCTATGGTGATATCAGGAAGTTTGACTCTTCAAAACTTGTACCGCTATTGCAGCAGCTATTTTTAAGGGCAACACTACTTATGCTTGATGCCTCAAATTGTGACAATACAGCTGCTGTTCAAGTAGCAGATTCAGTAAACCTATTAAATATAATTGCACTGGAATATTATCAGACTGTTGATGAAGAATTGTGGGTAAAAAAACTGACAGAACTGTCTGATAGGGACGACCGAAACCCTAAACTATCAGGATTTGCATGTTCCATACTGTTAGAGAGAAATCTTATAGACAACGAAAAGCTTTCACAGGAAGTTTCTAGAAGACTATCTCCTGGAATAGATGCAGACATTGGGGCCGGTTGGTTTGAAGGGCTGTCTATGAAAAATAGGTATGCTTTGATTGCAAGAACAAGTCTGTGGAAACAGATATCGGAGTATGTTGCTCAGTTGGATAAAGAACAGTTTAAGCGGGCTTTGGTATTCTTAAGAAGGGCTTTCGGAGACTTTAATACTTCCGAGAAACGCAGCATCTGTGAGAAGCTTGGAGAGATATGGGGGTTAGATGGTGATGACGCCAGTGATATCTTAAGCAGAGAACTCACTGAAGAGGAAGAGCAGACTATAACAGAGTTAAACGATTTTGATTTTGGAGATATATAATTATGATGACAGACATGGAACAGATTAAAAGATGGAGATTGATTCTAGGAGAATCTGGTGAAGAAATGCTAGAATCTTTCGCAGGATCTAGAGTTGAACTTAATGATGATGAAATTGTTATGGATGAAGCTCTTGCTGCTATATACGATAAGTCCACCGGAGGCGATGAAACAAGGGGAAGTTCATCTTCCTCAAAGCGTTCTGCAGGTAAGGGAGCTTCTGCTCCGAAGCTCGCAAAGTGGCTTGCTGACATCCGTACGTATTTTACTGAAGATGTGGTATCAGTTATACAGACAGATGCCATTGAAAGGAAGGGACTTAAGCAATTGCTGTTTGAGCCGGAAGTATTAAAAAACGTCCAGCCGGACATTGACTTGGTTGCAACTTTCATGACACTCAAAGGTAAAATACCCGAAAAGACAAAGGAAACTGCGCGGCAGCTTGTTAGGATGGTAGTGGAGGACATAAACCGGAGGATGGAAAACGATTTGCGTAAAGCTATTTCAGGCGCTTTAAACAAAAGAAACCATTCCCCAATACCAAGTGCTGTGAGTATTGACTGGAAGTATACCATAAACCGTAATCTTAAGAATTACAACAAGGAGCATAAAAAGCTCATTCCGGAACGTTTTTTCTTTTTCGATAGGGCAAGGAAGATGAATAACTGGAATGTTATTTTGGATATGGATCAGAGTGGCTCTATGGCTGATTCAATTATATATGGTTCCATAGCTGGTTCCATTTTTGCGAGTATGGCATCATTAAACACCAGAATTGTTGCTTTTGATACAGCTGTTGTAGATCTGTCGGAGGAATACGGCAATGATCCGGTAGATATGCTTTTTGGTATACAGCTTGGAGGAGGGACCGACATAAATAAATCAGTAGCATATTGCCAACAGTTTATAACGGATCCTTCCAAAACACTATTTATACTGCTTTCAGATCTGTATGAAGGCGGAAATCAGGCTTCACTAATAAAAAGAATGGAAGAAATGCACGAATCGGGCGTAAAAGTAATGTGCCTTCTAGCATTATCGGACAGAGGAGTGCCGTGCTATGATGAAGGGCTTGCTCGCAGGTTTTCCAAAATTGGAATTCCTTGTTTTGCATGCACTCCGACACTTCTTCCGGAACTTTTGGAAGGTGCCTTAAAAGGTCACGATTTAAATGCACTTGCTGAGAGGGTAAAGAAGAATAATTAGAAATGAATAAATAAAAAAGGCTTTTTTGCTGATTGTTCTAAGATAATTCACATATTTGACATTATTTTAACAATGAATTTAGTGTTTTGTTTAAAAAAATGGTTATTGATTTCTTATTTTGCTCCGATAGATATGAAGTGATTAAAAATAAAGCAAGGTACTTTATTAGTTTTTAAAGGAGTGGCTAATAAGTAGTCTATAAATAATTATGGTATACAATTTATAATACTAACAATCATATTGTATGCTTTGAATCCAATTTTGTTTCTGGGCTTTGAAGAACTGACTTTCTTCAATTTTTCTTTTTTATTTGATTGTGGACATATTACATAAAAGGCAATAACTATTATTGCAATATACTTTTCGTATTGGTATTTTGTTGACTTTTTAATTAATACTGATGTGCTAAAGTTACCGACTTGTATTTACTATTGTTAGCTACTTAGAAGATTTGACTTATTGAAGATAAGGTGGCGCTTTACGAAAAGCAATATAAAATAAACAAAGGAAGGAGAACTAAAATGGGGCAAACACTAGAGGATACTGTGTTATTTGAAGAGGATACACAGAAAGATAGGTATCTTACCTTCGTGTTAGGAAAGGAAGAGTATGGGATAGCAATTGGATATGTTACTGAAATTGTAGGACTTCAATCAATTACTGAAATTCCTGAACTTCCTCACTATGTAAAAGGAATTATAAATTTGAGGGGAAAGATAATTACCGTAATTGATGTAAGGCTCAGGTTCTGTAAGGAAGCAAAGGAGTACAATGATAGAACCTGTACAATAGTTATCGAAGTTAGGGGTATAACTGTGGGGTTGATAGTAGACGCTGTAGCAGAAGTATCAACCATTGCCAGTGAGAATATTGTACCACCTCCACAGATTGATGGTAGCAGTACTCAGCAAAAGTACATAAAGGGAATAGGAAAATCAGGCAATAATGTTAAGCTGCTTCTAGATTGTGACATGCTTTTTAGTGACGATGAAACCGAGAGGCTAAGTAATATTGCATAAGTGGGTAATTGTGCTTTAGTGTTCTTAATAGAGTAAAAGGAGGCAATGTAGCTATGAGTTGGTTTTATAATTTGAGAGTTGCTGCAAAACTATTAATTGGTTTTATGACTGTTGCGGTAATAGCAGGAGTTATAGGAATTGTTGGTGTAAGATACATAAATAGTATAAACCAGGAAGATACTGAATTATATGAAGAAAATGTACTTGGACTGGAATATGCCGGAGACGCGGATGTGCAATTCCAGAGAATTAGAGTAAATACCCTAAAGATGGTATTGATGAATGATGAAAATACTAGTAATGAGCTGATGGATAAAGTTAGTGAATATATTTCTGATGTTGATGTAGAATTAAAGAATTATGAGGATGGAATTATAAACGAAAAAGATCAGATATTGTTCGGTGAGCTAAAGCCTATGTGGGAAGAATATAAGTCTATAGTCCAAAATGCCGTAGGACTGATACAATCCGGTAAAGTGGCAGAAGCACAGAAACTTCTTTTGGAAGATTCGGACTCACAAATAAATGCACTAAATGAAAGTTTTTCAAAACTATTCGAGTATAATTCGTCTTCAGCCAAAGAAAAATCTGATAACAATAATAACATGGCTAAGGCAGCTATTAACACAATGATTATTATAATATTGATTGGAGTTATCGTAGCTGTATTTCTTGGTGTATTTATCTCACAAATAATAAGCAAACCGGTGAAAAAGTTGGCGGTAGCTGCAGAGAAACTTGCATTAGGAGACGTTAACGTAAAAATAGAGGCTAATACAAAAGATGAGATTGGAAATCTAATGTTGGCGTTTTCAAATATGGTGGAAAATATTCGTGAACAGGCACACGTTGTTGAAAGTATGGCAGCGGGAGATATGACTGTGCAGGTGAAGATAAAGTCAGAAAATGACCTTATGGGTAAAAAACTCACAGAGATGATAAATATAAACAATGAAGTATTAGGTAATATACGTTCTGCTGCAGATCAAGTTTCTGGCGGTGCAAAACAAGTATCCGATTCAAGTCAGATGCTTTCACAAGGTTCTACAGAGCAGGCGAGTTCAATTGAAGAAGTAACAGTATCAATGACACAAGTTGCAGATCAAACAAAGAAAAATGCTTTAAATGCAAATCAGGCAAATGAGCTAGCGCTAAATGCTAAAGATAATGCAATGAATGGTAATAGTCAGATGCAGGAAATGATAAAGGCTATGGCAGAAATAAATGATTCCTCGGCTAATATTTCAAAGATTATAAAAGTAATAGATGATATAGCCTTTCAGACAAATATTCTTGCTCTAAATGCTGCTGTAGAGGCTGCAAGGGCAGGGCAGCACGGAAAAGGTTTTGCAGTAGTGGCCGATGAGGTGAGAAATCTTGCTGCAAGGAGTGCAAATGCTGCAAAAGAGACTACAGAACTCATTGAAAATTCAATTAAAAAAGTTGAGGCAGGTAATCAGATTGCCAATAATACTGCAGAAGCTCTAAATAAAATCGTAGAAGGTGTGGCTAAAGCGGCTGATCTTGTAGGAGATATTGCTACAGCATCAAATGAGCAAGCGTCAGGTATTGCACAGATAAATCAGGCAGTTTCCCAGGTAGCTCAGGTTGTACAGACCAACTCTGCAACGGCTGAGGAAAGCGCTTCAGCTAGTGAAGAATTGTCTAGTCAGGCAGAATTATTAAAAGATTCAATCAGCAGATTTAAGTTGCAAAATGTTAAGGCTAATTTTGGATTTGAGGGACTAGATACTGATACTTTAAGAGCAATCGAAAGTATTGTTGACAAGAAAAAGTCACAACGGCATATTAGACAAGCAGCAAATTATCAGAATGAAGATTCTGTTGCGATGGAAAGCAATTATAAAAGCATATCTCTAGAGGATAATAATTACGGAAAGTACTGATAAAAGTTTAAACAAAATCTTAAGTATTAGTATATAGAACATATACCGCAGGGAAAGCTCCAATCAAAGTAGTAAATTCCGCTGAATCAAGCAGGAGAACAATAATTTTTACTATACGGGGGCGGAAATGCTTCCCGTATAGTAATTTGAAGAAATGGCATCAATTTAAATAGCTACTACTCTTATAAATTGGTATGTATTATTTTTATTGAACCTAGGATAAAACTTGCTCCAAAACCTATAAGGCAAATACCTAAAAATGTTATAATGATTTTATAAAAAAGTCTTGTTTTGATCAATGAAGCCTTTGCTTCTACCAATTCAAAAGAAGGGAGTAAAATAGCACAAGATATACTTTAAGCCTTTGCGGTTTTAGGTACGAGGTGTTCTTTTGATACCCATCTTCACGAACTTACAGAATAATTCCAGGGTCACCTTCTAAATCAAGTTTTGCTGCTGATATTGCTGCTCAGTTTGGAATAAGGTATATGGATTACACTCAAAAATCATCATAATTCTGAGGTTATGTTTTTTGTTATTTAAATGTGTTTTGTGTTATAATAAAACGAAAAATTTAAAGATAGAATATTTTAAGATTGGTGTGTGCAAATGATTGACAAAACAAGCAATGAATTTGAACGTATTGTTATTTATGAAATACCTTTAATAGATGTGCGTGCTCCGGTAGAATTTGAAAAAGGGGCATTTGTAAATTCTGTGAATTTACCCATTATGAATGATGAAGAGAGGCGTCTTGTTGGGATTTGCTATAAGGAAAAGGGAAATGAAGAGGCGGTAAAATTAGGTCACAAGCTGGTTTCCGGAGAAGTCAAACAAGCACGTGTTGATGCATGGGTGTCATTTGTTTCAAATAATCCAAACACAATGCTTTACTGCTTTCGAGGGGGGCAACGATCGGCAATAAGTCAGGAATGGTTATACAAGGCTACGGGAAAAGTAATTCCTAGACTTGAGGGAGGCTATAAGGCATTCCGAAACTATTTGATCAGTGCTCTTGAACCTTCTGAGCAAAATGCAATACCGGTTATTTTTGGAGGTTATACCGGGTCGGGTAAGACTAAAATACTAAAACAGCTTGAGAATTCTATAGATCTTGAAGGCCTTGCAAATCACAGAGGCTCGTCTTTTGGAAGATATATTACACAGCAGCCTACCCAGATTGATTTCGAGAATAATCTTGCATATGCTTTGATACGTCATAAGCACAAAGGTTTCCGATATATTGTACTCGAGGACGAAGGAAAAAATGTGGGCAGGTGTTATTTGCCTAAGCCTCTTCATGCATTTTTCAGCAGTGGGGATGCTGTAATCATAGATCTGCCTATTGAACAGCGTATTAAAAATACTTTAGATGAATATGTGATTCAATCACAGTCTGATTATATCAAGACTTTTGGTGAAGAAAAAGGATTTGATGAGTGGTTTATTTACATTAGTAGCAGTTTGGACAGGATAAAAAAAAGACTTGGAGGAGATCGCTACAAGCTTATAACCGATTCGTTCCAATTAGCGTATAAAGAACAAAGAGTCTTGGGTAGTTATTATCAGCATGAAATTTGGATTGAGCAGCTTTTAAAAGAATACTATGACCCTATGTATCACCATCAGCTGAAAAACAGTACAAGGAAAATCTTATTTAGGGGTAATGACAAGGAAGTTATAGAATTCTTAAAAAATCTTGATTGATGTTGTATATTATGGAAAAGTTGCATTTTATATGTCATAATAAAAATATTTGATAATTGAAGCTTAGATGAGAAAAGGATGAAATTAATATGAATTGTTGCAATAAAACAGCTAAAAGAGTTTTTATAACTCTTATTTGTCGAATTTGTGTAATTGCTACAATTTTAAATATCTATAATAAGTATTATAATTATTAAAGCTGTTTATTATTAAGAATATTGTTGAACATTTTAATAACAGTACTATATAGTTGCGATGGCGTATACTTTTAGTAAAGACGGTTTTATAATTGCCGTAATTACTAGTAAAGGTATAGGTCATTTGCTTTGTAAATAAAAATCTGTTGCCTCTTAGAATCAAGATAAGCTCTAAAACAAAGGACTTCGGTACACATTTTTATTTCGTTGTGTATTCAAAACATTGAGACTTAAGCCGGAAGAGATTTTTATGAAATTTCACTAAAACTTTATAGTAGTGTGTTTTATTATTTTGTATACAATATACAATGTGCGAAAGAAGGGATCGGATGGCTTTATTGATATTTTTGGTGTTGTTTCCTTTAGGTGTTGCTTTATTAGCAGCTCTAACACCAAATCATCAACAGAGGAATTGGATAGTAAAATTGTCAGCAGGTATTATTGCAGCAGTGACTTTAGTGTTGACCGTTTCAGATTTGAAATTTAAAACAATTTACTATAAAGTTGATATTGAAGCTATTAACAAAATAATGTTGTGCTTAGAACTGGCAATTGGGATATATGTTGTTTATCTTGGGATAAAACACAAGAAATACCTGATATCATTACTTATGGCATTTCAGGGAATAGTTCTGTGTTGGATAGAGTTTTATATGATTCACTCTATAGACATTGAACATAACATGTTTATAGATAAGTTTTCGCTAATTATGGCTATATTGGTGGGTATTATAGGGAGCTTGATATGTCTATTTTCGGTCGGCTATATGGCTGACTATCATCACCATCATAAAGAAATAAAAGATCAGAGAAGAGAATTCTTTTTTGTATTATTTGTGTTCTTGTCAGCGATGTTTGGAATTGTATTTTCGAACAATTTAATGTGGGTATACTTTTTCTGGGAGATTACTACTTTATGTTCTTTCCTCTTAATTGGATATACAAATACAGAGGAATCAAAAAATAATGCGTACAGGGCGTTGTTGTTAAATGTTTTAGGAGGACTTGCATTTGCGATTGCTCTTTTATATCTTTCGGGCAAAGTAGGAGTATTAGAGCTTGATAAAATGATTGCGGGCGAAAAGGCAATTGTTTTGATACCGGTAGTGTTGGTATGTTTTTCTGGACTTACTAAGTCTGCACAAATGCCGTTTTCATCATGGTTGTTAGGTGCGATGGTGGCACCTACTCCTACATCTGCACTGCTTCATTCAAGTACAATGGTAAAAGCGGGTGTTTATGTTATTATAAGACTTGCACCTATATTAAACGGAACTGCAGCAGGTTTTATGGTGGCTCTTGTGGGAGGCTTTACCTTCTTGACAGCCTCACTTATCGCCATAGCACAAAATGATGCAAAAAAAGTTCTTGCCTATTCTACCATTGCGAATCTCGGGCTTATTGTAATCTGTGGTGGTATTGGAACCTATGAGTCTGTATGGGCAGCTGTATTGCTTATCATATTTCATGCTGTTGCTAAATCGCTTTTATTCCTTTGCGTGGGTACTGTGGAACATAATCTAGGCAGTAGGAATATTGAAGTTATGCATGGTTTAATAAAGAAGATGCCTAAATTGGCAGTTATGATGATAATAGGAATTTCAGGGATGTTCCTTGCTCCTTTTGGAATGCTTATCAGTAAGTGGGCTGCACTAAAGGCTATTGTCGATACAAATCCTATACTTACAATATTTATAGCTTTTGGTAGTGCTGCAACTCTATTTTTCTGGACAAAGTGGATGGGAAAGATCATAGCAATTCCTCAAAATGAAGAACATATGGAAAGTAACGTTAAGAGGAGTGAAGTATTTCCTCTAGCGGTGTTATCTATGGCTACAATTCTGGTTTGTTTATTGTTCCCTTTTATTTCCTCAATGATGGTTAATCCTTATGTAATAGAAGTTTTTGGTTATGGTACTTCTATGAACAGAGGAAATGTAATTATCATGCTGATTATGATGGGATTGATTTTGTTGCTTCCTATAAGATTATTTGCATACAGGAAGCAGATGAAAGAGGTTTCTATTTATTTAGGAGGGGCAAATACTAATGAACCGAAGAGATTCTACGGTTCGATGGGAACGGTTCATAAGATATATATAGAGAATTATTATATGGATAGATATTTTGGAGAAAACAGACTATTTAATATAGGTTCTGGAATTTGTGCATCAGTGACCTTATTAATGCTAGTTATGGCTTTTGTTTATTGAGGACTGATGCCTCATAGTTTTTATAATTATACCTTTGATAAGGGGGAGCACGGTTTTGAAAATCGCAATTTCTGTTATATTATTTATATTATTAGGACCTTTGGTTGGTGGACTATTAGCAGGTATAGATAGAGTTATTTCTGCAAAGATGCAGGGGAGAGTAGGACCACCTTTGTTTCAGCCTTTTTATGATGTTTTTAAATTATTGAAAAAAGAAACTCTTATAGTTAATAAATCGCAGAATTTCTATGTATTTGCCTTTTTAGTGGTAGTAATCTTTACAGGCTGTTTGTTTTTTGCCGGTGAAGATTTGCTTTTGGTGGTATTTGCACTGACGCTTGCGAGTATACTGCTTGTGTTAGCGGGGTTCTCGACGTCGTCTCCTTATAGCCATATGGGTGCTGAAAGGGAATTAATCCAGATGATGTCCTATGAGCCGATGATGATTATTATGACTGTTGGAATATATATGGTCACAAAAGATTTCTACGTTTCAAAGATTGTATCTTTTGACAAGCCTTTGATTATGTATCTGCCGGGAGTATTTCTAGGGTTTGTTTATATATTGACTATTAAGTTTAGAAAATCTCCTTTTGATTTATCTATGTCGCACCATGCGCACCAGGAAATTGTACGGGGAATTACAACGGAATTTTCCGGCAAGAAATTAGCTATGGTCGAAATTGCGCATTGGTATGAGAACGTATTTTTATTGGGATTTGTATATCTGTTTTTTGGAAGTAACCCAATTGTAGCGATTATAGTGACATTAGCAACATTTCTGCTGGAGATATTTATCGATAACAGTAATGCCAGAGCAAAGTGGGGATTTACAATGGTTTCCTCTTGGGTTGTCGCAATAACTCTTGGAATGGTTAATATAGTTGCTTTGTATTTTATTAGTTAGGAGGGGATGAAATGTCTTCTTTGTCAAAATCACCTTGGATTCTCCATTATGATGCATCAAGCTGTAACGGTTGTGATATTGAGGTGCTCGCATGTTTAACACCTATATATGATGCGGAACGTTTCGGAATTATAAATACAGGAAATCCTAAGCATGCAGACATTTTTGTAGTAACAGGCTCTGTTAATGAGCAGAACATAGATGTTATAAAGAATCTCTACAATCAGATGCCCGACCCCAAGGTGGTTGTAGCAGTGGGGATTTGTGCAGCTACCGGGGGAATATTTCGAGAATGCTATAATGTTATGGGCGGCATAGATCAGGTTTTACCTGTTGATGTTTATGTGTCAGGCTGTGCTGCAAGACCCGAGGCAATAATTGACGGTATT
This sequence comes from Bacillota bacterium, assembly GCA_023421115.1. GTDB lineage: Bacteria > Bacillota > Clostridia > Acetivibrionales > Acetivibrionaceae > Acetivibrio. The sequence goes on from JAEZUI010000264.1 coordinate 28,487, forward strand.
GTTAAGGCAACCGCAATACTTGAGGAGAAATATAAAAAAATGAAAGAAAGCAAATCTTTAGTTGAAAAAGGCAGGGATTGAGCATGAGTGAAAAACAAGAGTTGAAAAATATTACTTTAGATAAACTGGTGAGCACTGTAAAGGGGTTTTCAGCTAAAGGATATAGGCTGGTACAGATTAGCTGTACAAAACTAGGTGAAAACATGCAGCTGAATTATTCCTTTGATAAGGATTATGAGTTTGTAAATTTGAAATTGGATGTTCCAATAGATGCAGAATTGCCAAGTGTTAGCGATATTTACTGGAGTGCTATGCTGTATGAAAACGAAATACATGATCTTTATGGACTAAACATTAAAGGTATGGCAATCGATTTTAAGGGTAACTTATACAAAACAACTGTAAAGGCTCCTTTTGGAAACTGTTGATTTTTAGCTTATTGAGGTAGGAGGATATATATGTCAAAGAGAACCATTATCCCTTTTGGGCCGCAACATCCTGTATTACCTGAACCAATTCATCTTGACCTGGTAATGGAGGATGAAAAAGTGGTGGAAGCAATCCCGTCTATAGGTTTTGTGCATAGGGGATTGGAAAAGCTTGTTGAGAAGAAAGACTTTATTGAATATATCTATGTGGCAGAGAGAATATGCGGAATTTGCAGTTTTATGCATGGTATGGGTTATTCTCAAGCAGTTGAGCAAATCATGAATATAGAAGTACCTGAACGGGCAGTGTTTTTACGTACTATATGGGCTGAGTTTTCAAGGCTTCACAGTCATATGCTCTGGTTGGGGCTTTTAGCTGATGCCTTTGGATTTGAAAACTTATTTATGCACTCTTGGAGAGTAAGAGAAAAGATTCTTGACATAATGGAGGAAACCACAGGAGGAAGGGTTATATTCGGCTCTTGTAAAGTTGGCGGTGTTCGTAAGGATATTGATCCTGTGACCTTAAAAAGAATAGGCAAATTTGTTATTGAGCTTGAAAAGGAGATTAAGGAAATTAGTAATATATTTATGAATGAGTATACTGTTAAGCGCAGGCTGATGGGAGTAGGTGTGCTTTCAAAGGAAGATGCTCACGTATTAGGCGCCGTTGGACCTATGATGCGTGCAAGTGGTATTGCTCAGGATATGAGAAAATTGGGATATGGCGCATATTCTTTGTTGGAGTTTGAACCTATCACTCGTACGAACGGAGATAGTTATGACCGGTGTGCAGTTAGGCTTGATGAGTTATTTCAGTCTATAAGCCTGATAAGACAGGCTATTGATAAAATACCTGAAGGGCCTGTCGACGTAAAGGTTACGGGAAATCCTGATGGTGAATATTTTGCTCGTTTAGAGCAACCAAGAGGTGAGGTTGTATACTATGTAAAAGGTAACGGAACTAAATTTCTTGATAGGGTAAGAGTCCGTACACCTACCTTTGCAAATATTCCATCCTTGCTAAAGATGCTTCAGGGCTGCGACTTTGCGGATGTACCAATATTAATACTGACTATAGATCCATGTATAAGCTGTACGGAGAGGTGATAAAAATGTTCGCTTTTAATATGACAAAAAGGATATTTATAAATCTATTTACAAAACCAGCAACATTGATGTATCCTGTTGTAAAGAGGGAATTTACACGAAATACCAGAGGAAAGATTGAATTGAATATTGAAGCATGCGTATTTTGTGGAATCTGCCAGAAAAAATGTCCTACAAAGGCTATATCGGTTAACAGGGCAGATCAGAAGTGGGAAATTGAGAGATTGCAGTGTATAACATGCGGTTACTGTGTGGAAGCATGCCCGAAGAAATGCCTTTCAATGGGTAATGAGTATTGTGAACCGGCAGTATCAAAGGATAAGGAAGTATTTGAAAATGCACGAGTACTCGATAACGCAACAAATAGTTAAAATAGCTGAAGAAAATGCGATAAGTAATGGTGCTGTCAAAATTGAAAGGATTTCCCTTGTGGTAGGTGAATTGTCGGGATTTATAGGTGAATCAATTCAAATGTATTTTGATATTTTGTCAAAAGGGACATTAGCTGAAGGGGCATTAGTGGATATAATCTATGTAAAGCCTAAGTTAAAGTGTTCAAAGTGCAATTTATTATTTTACCGCAAGAGGTTTAGCTTTGAATGTCCCGAATGTGGTGGGATGGGTTTGCCAACAGAGATTGGCAAAGAATTTTATGTTAAGGACATTGACATATTAACGGACAAATGATTTCTTAGCGTTTATAAGTGTGAAAGAAATTTTTTATTATTATGGAGGGCCGATAATATGGAACTTCAAAGAGTTGAAGTGGTAAAGAATATATATAGTGAAAATGAGAAAATTGCCTTTTCAGTTAAAGAAAAACTTACCCAAAAGGGTATTTTTGCTATTAATGTTTTAGGTTCTCCCGGGGCGGGTAAGACTTCCGCACTAAAACAAATTGTTAAATTGCTGCCTGATGTAAAAGTCTATGTTATTGAGGGAGACTTAGAGTCGGACATTGATACACAAAAAATGAGGTCAATCGGTGTGGAAACCTATCAAATAAATACTAAAGGGGCTTGTCATCTAGATGCTCCAACTGTAGATAATGCATTAGAAAACCTTAACCTTAGTGAGAAAGGGATTCTTTTTGTTGAGAATATTGGAAATTTAGTGTGCACCGCAGAATTTGTTATTGGAGAACATATTAAAATGCTGATTTGTTCTGTACCGGAGGGAAGCGACAAGCCGTATAAGTATCCCATAATTTTTGAAAATGCCGATGTTATTGTGTTAAACAAATGTGATTTGAAAGCTTATGTGGATTTTGACGATAAGTTTTTTTATGATGGAATAGCTGCCCTAAATAAAAAGGCCCCTGTTTTTGAAGTATGTGCAAAGTCTGGGGAAGGTTTTGATAAGCTTGTACAATGGATAAATAAGGTAAGGGTATAATGAAAACTTATGAAATAAGAATTTGGGGAACTGTTCAGGGGGTTGGTTTTAGACCGTTTATTCATCGTTTGGCAAAGAAACATAATTTGGCCGGTTTTGTTTCAAATGACGGCTCCTGTGTTCTTATTGTTATAAAAGCTGATAGAAAACAATTGAAAGATTTCGTTTGTGATGTAGAACAAAAAAAGCCGCAGCCTTCGGACATTGTTAGTTTACAGGTGACTGAAGAAAGCTGCGGAGATATTGATTTATCCGGTGCTTTTGTAATAAATCCTAGTACCGATAACTCCGAAAGTCCAATTTTTATCTCGCCAGATTTTACAGTATGTAACAATTGTTTGGAAGAATTATATGAAGAAATTAACCGTAGATATTTACACCCCTTTATAAGTTGCATGGAGTGTGGACCACGTTTCAGTATAATTGACTGTGTTCCCTATGATAGAGAAAATACAACCATGTCAGACTTTCCTATGTGCAGTTCTTGTTCAGAAGAATATAAAAACATAGAGGATAGGCGTTATCATGCTCAAACTATTTCCTGCCATGAATGTGGTCCACAATTGAAATTTAAGAAAATGGACAGTGATAAGGAGACAATAGGATTTGAAGCTTTTGATCAAGCTGTTAAAATTCTAAAGCAGGGTGGGATTATTGCTGTTAAAGGAATTGGTGGTTTTCATTTGTGTTGCAGCCCCTTTAACAGTAATTCTGTAGCTAGGATCAGAAAGCTTAAAGGGCGCGAAGAAAAGCCCTTTGCTGTTATGTTTGATAGTACAATGGAAGTAGAGAAATACTGTTTACTATCTGAAGAAGAGAAAAAACAGCTATTGTCGAGAGAAAGGCCTATTGTACTGCTAAAGAGGAAAGAATCGGACATTTGCGAAGATGTTTTCAAGTCCAGTAAATATCTTGGATGTTTTCTGCCATACACTCCGCTCCATAAGCTGATAATAAATTCAGTTGGTCCCTTGGTAATAACAAGTGCAAATATTTCTGGGGAACCGATTATAATTGACAATTTGAAGATGATGTCATTAAGGGATAAAAGATTGTCGGGGATTTTATACAATGATAGAAGAATACTAACCGGAATAGATGATTCTGTAGTAAAGGTTAGTTCTAATAATTCTGTTCAATTAATAAGGAGAGCAAGAGGGTTTGTTCCTTTACCTATATATTTTGGTGAAAGGTTTAAGAAAGCTATACCTGTACTTGCTTGTGGCAGTGATTTAAAAAATACCTTTTGTTTTAGTCAAAACGGGTATGCATACTTGAGTCAATTTGGTGGTGATGTTGAAGAAGCTCAAAGTTTTAAGGTCTATAAGGAGAACATCGAACGGTTTGAAAGAATTTTTCGTATTAAACCAGAGAGGGTCTGCTGTGATCTTCATCCGGGATATCAAACGTCAAAATTTGCTAAAGAATGTGCTCTTGAAGTTCTCGAGATCCAGCATCACCATGCTCACATTTTATCGGTTATGGCAGAGAATTGCTTGTATCATCCTGTTATAGGTGTAGCCTTTGATGGAACAGGTTATGGGACCGATGGCGCCATGTGGGGAGGAGAATTCCTTATAGCATCGCCGGATAGCTTTATACGGGCAGGACATTTAAAGTATGTTCCGATGTTGGGGGGAGATTCAAGTGTAAAAGAGGCTTATAAGACAGGATACTCATACTTATTCAATTCAGGTTTAGAGATGCATATAAAAGATGAAAGGTGGCAACTTATAAAAGCTGCACTTACGTATAATATCAATACTGTAAGGTCGTCTAGTATGGGAAGGTTGTTTGATGCAGTAAGCTTCCTTGCAGGTATTAAAGACTATTCTAGTTTTGAAGGAGAATGTGCAATTATATTGGAAAACTATGCATCTGAGTATGGGACTTTGCATAGTCAAGAGGGTGTATTTATGGATTATTCTTTAGAGAAGTTTAAGGATTTTTATAAACCCTACAATTATGAAATTAATGAGATTGATGGTAAGCTTATTGGTGATATGAATAGGTGCATAAGGGAAATAATTGCCGATAGAGAAAACAGTGTCGATAAGAGAGAAATAGCATGGCGGTTTCATTTAACTATAATTGATTATATATTAAAGATGTGTACAAGAATCCGGGAATTATATAAAATTAAGGATGTGGCATTAAGTGGAGGAGTTTTTCAAAACTCAATAATTTTTGAAGGTGCTGTGAACGTATTAAAGCAGAGCGGATTTAACGTGTTTTTTAATTCAAAAGTACCCGTGAATGATGGAGGTATTTCTTTAGGTCAGGCCTTTGCAGGAATGTTTTGATTTAGACACTATAATTGCAAAGTTTTAGAATATAACGAATTTTAGGAAGTGAAAATATGTGTGTTGCTATTCCAGGAAAAATAATAGAACTTAACGGTAAACTAGGTAAAGTGGATTTTAACGGAAATATAATAGAGGTAAACGTAAGTTTGGTTGATGTAAAAGTGGGTAGTTATGTTCTAGTACACGCCGGTTATGCAGTGGAAGTAGTTAAAAGAGAATTAGCAGAGGAGCTTTCCAATCTTTTTGCCGATTTGGAGGATGTTCTGTAATGATAAATATAGAAGAAGTAAAACGCTTTCTTATTGAATATTCAGGCCCTAAAATAAAGCTTATGGAAGTATGCGGCACTCATACCGGAAGTATAGTAAAGAATGGTATAAGATCTTTGCTGTCGCAAAATATTAAACTTGTATCAGGGCCGGGATGTCCTGTGTGTGTAACTCCCTCAAATTACATTGATTTGCTGGTGAAATATGCTATAAGCAAGAAATATACGATTTTGTCTTTTGGCGATTTACTCAGGGTTCCTGGAACAGAAGCTTCACTTTCAGAAGCTAAAGCGTCAGAGGGCAGTGTGGAAATTATATACTCTCCCATGGATGCGGTAGAGAAGGCTCTGAATAATACCGAAAAGAATTATGTTCTAGCAGCAGTAGGATTTGAAACTACTATACCTGCTTATGCACTTTTGATTGATAAACTCGCTGAGAAGAAAATTTCAAATGTTAGGATTCTGACTAGTCTGAAAACCATTGGTCCTGCCCTTGATTGGTTATGCAAAAATGAACCGGATATTGACGGCTTTATTGCCCCCGGGCATGTGGCTTCAGTTACCGGCATTTCGGTTTATGACTATCTGGCAAAAAAATATCATAAGCCTTTTTGTATTGCAGGCTTTGAAGCAGAACATATTTTAGTGGCTATATATGACCTTGTTGTACAGATCAGTAAAGGTAGGTATGAGGTTCATAACTTGTATAGGAGTATAGTTTCTGACAAAGGTAATCTAAAGGCCATGGAAATTATAGAGAAGTATTTTGAGCCTTCTTCTGCATATTGGAGGGGAATAGGAATTATTGACCATTCGGGATACGTCATCCGTAAAGCTTTTATGGATTATAATATTGAAATTCCTGTAGAAGAGAAGTCCATTTATGATAAACCTAATGGATGCAGATGTGGAGAAGTTATTATCGGAAGAATAGAACCAAACGAGTGTCCTTTGTTTGGGCAAGTATGTACTCCGATTAACCCGGTTGGTCCATGTATGGTATCACACGAAGGAACTTGCGGTATTCACTATAATCTGCGTGAATAAATTATTTGTATATATAGGAAAGTAAGGTGGAAATTTTGGGAGAAAGTCAAAAGATAACAATGGCACATGGAAGTGGCGGAAGTGCGACAAGAAAGCTTGTAGGAGAATTATTTCAAAGATATTTCGGAAATGATGCATTGGATAAGATGGAAGATGCTGCCGTACTAGAGGTTCCTAGTGGGAAAATTGCATATACCACCGATTCTTTTGTTGTCACTCCGATTTTTTTTCAAGGTGGTGATATTGGCAAATTATCAGTATGTGGCACTCTAAATGATCTTCTTGTTATGGGAGCAGCACCTAAGTACCTTACAGCTGGATTTATCCTTGAAGAAGGTATGGATATGAAGGATTTGGAGGAAATTGTTAGGTCAATGGCTATTACAGCAAGAGATACGGGAATAAAGATTGTGGCCGGAGATACAAAAGTAATTGAAGGACATGGTGGAATATATATAAATACCTCAGGCATTGGATTTATTGATCAAAATCCGCTTCATACATCAAATGTAAAGCCGGGAGATACTGTAATTATAAGCGGGGCTCTAGGTAATCACCATGCCTGTATATTGTCCCGACGAATGAACATAAAAAATACAATCAGCAGCGACTGTGCTTATCTTGGTGAAATGGTGCAAAACTTAATAAAAGAGGGTATACAAATAAAGACCATGAGAGATGTCACCAGGGGTGGACTAGCCACTGTATTGAATGAAATTGCTGATGGCTCTGATACTACTATTAATTTGCTGGAAGAAAGTGTTCCTGTTGATCCAGAAGTGAAAAGCTTTTGCGACATATTAGGACTTGATCCACTCTATATGGCCAATGAGGGTAAACTAGTCTGTTTTGTCCCACAGGAAGATGCTCATAAGGCTCTAAATATTATAAAAAACAGTAGATATGGAGAGAAGGCGGCAATAGTTGCTAAAGTTTTGAAACGCGAAGATGTTGCTGTTACTGTTACTACCAGAATTGGCGGTATAAGAATTTTGAAGGTACTTCAAGGTGAAGGGCTTCCGAGGATTTGCTAATTGATATAAAAGATATTGACAGAATAGATATATAGTATTATAATGATAATAACAAAAAGATAATATCAATGACGGCGAGGTTGAAAAAATGGATAAAAATAAACTGAAAAATAAACAAGGGCTTACGGAAGAAGAATTTTTAAAAACTTATGATGCCGGTAAGTATGAGAGACCTTCAGTTACTGTGGATATGCTTATTTTTACTGTAACTGACGAGGAAAAGAAGAGTTACAGGAAGCTTCCGGAAAAAGTATTAAGGCTGCTGATGATAAAAAGAGGCGACCATCCATATATAGGTCAATGGGCTCTTCCCGGGGGCTTTGTGAACATGGATGAGAGCATGGATGAGGCAGCACGAAGGGAATTGAAAGAGGAAACCAACATTGACTATATATATATGGAACAGCTTTATACATGGGGAGATGTTGGCAGAGATCCAAGGACAAGAGTAATAAGTACATCCTACATGTCTCTAGTTGACAGTCATACTCTTGATGTAAAAGCCGACGATGATGCCGATGATGCAAAGTGGTTTACCGTCTTATGCAAATTGTATCAAGAGCAAAAAACGGTGATACCGACAGGATATATTTTACAAAGACTTTTTAAATTAACTCTTTCAAATGAGGATGATATCCTCTCGGCAACTGTTAAAATAGTGAAAACGGTTGAAAACAGAATAACTAAAATTGAAAGAGAAATTATTGAATCGGAGGGCATAGCCTTTGATCATGCGAAAATAATTGAATATGGAATTGAAAGGCTTAGAAATAAAATAGAATATACCGACATCGCATTCAACCTTATGCCCGAACTTTTTACATTGACGGAGCTTCAACAAGTATATGAAATTATCCTTGATACCGAACTTTTAAAGGCTAATTTCCGAAGAAAGATTTCAGATATGGTTATTGAAACCAATGAATATACAAAAGATGCAGGTCACAGACCTTCAAAATTGTTCAGATTTGATCCAAACTGGCAGAATGTTTTAGAGGCGTAAAAAAGTGAAAGGGGATGATTGATATGAAAAAAATTAACAGGGATGAATTTATTAAAAGAAGTGCACAGACTATAAAAGAAATGCTTGATATGCTGGAAGGATTAGACGGTATTAAGCTGAAAGATCTAAAGGGAGAGCAAACAGCTCTATTCATAGTAGATATGATAAATGGCTTTGCAAGGGAAGGTGCTTTAAAAAGCCAAAGGGTAGAGGAGTTGATACCTGAAATAGTTAGTTTATCAAAAAAGTGTGATGAATTGGGAATTCAAAAACTTGTATTTGCAGATTGCCATACCGATGCATCACCGGAATTCGGTGCATATCCCAAACACTGTATGGAGGGAACAACTGAGGCAGAAGTGGTTGATGAAATTAAAGAGGTTGGAGGCTTCAAACTTATAGAAAAGAATTCAACCAACGGTTTTCATGAAGAAGAATTTAAAAAATGGTTTAATGAAAATCCGCAGATAACAAATTTTGTCGTCACCGGTGATTGTACGGATATATGCGTTCAGCAGTTTGCAATAACACTAAAAACCTGGTTTAATATGCAAAACAAGAATTATAGGGTAATTGTTCCGATAAATGCTGTTGATACTTATGATTTAGGAGTTCATAACGGTGACTTGTTAAACGTTATGGCATTTTATAATATGATAATTAATGGAGTAGAAGTAGTTAGGGATATTGAAGTATAATGTTTCTTGGCAAAAGTATACAGGGGGTTGTTGAAATGGAAAAGATAAATTTGACTATGTTGACTGACTTTTATGAATTGACTATGGCTAACGGTTATTTTAGAAACGGTTTTAAAGATAAAGTTGCTTACTTCGATATGTTTTTCAGGAAAGTGCCCGACGGGGGAGGCTTTGCCATAATGGCAGGTGTAGAACAGCTTATTGAATACCTGAAAAACCTTAGGTTTAGTGAGAAGGATATAGAGTATCTGAGAAGTAAGAAGATATTTTGTGAAGAGTTTTTGGGATATCTTAAAAACTTTGAATTTAGTTGTGATGTATGGGCTGTACCCGAAGGCACTCCCATATTTCCAAACGAACCGGTGGTAACAGTCAGGGGGCCTGTTATAGAAGCACAGTTTATTGAGACTATGATACTCTTGACCATTAATCATCAGAGTCTTATAGCAACAAAAGCCAACCGTATTGTTAGAGCAGCTCAGGGGCGTAGTGTGATGGAGTTCGGTTCTAGGAGAGCCCAGGGTTATGACGGTGCAATTTACGGAGCAAGGGCGGCTTACATCGGAGGGTGTGTGGGGACAGCGTGTACTATTGCAGAGAGGGATTTTGAAATTCCGGCGATAGGTACTATGGCTCACAGCTGGATTCAAATGTTTCCTTCAGAGCTGGAAGCATTTAAAGCATATGCAAAAGCATATCCCGATAATTGTACACTCCTTGTTGATACTTACAATGTACTTAAATCTGGGGTACCTAATGCAATAAAAGTGTTTAATGAAGTATTGGTTCCGAAGGGATTTAGGCCAAAGGGAATAAGGATAGACTCGGGAGATATTACATATCTGTCAAAGGAAGCTAGAAAAATGTTGGATGAAGCAGGGTTTAACGATTGTGGAATTGTTGCCTCCAATTCTCTAGATGAATATATTATCCGTGACATACTTATTCAAGGTGCAAAAGTAGATTTGTTCGGTGTGGGCGAGAGGCTCATAACTTCAAAATCCGAGCCTGTATTTGGGGGAGTATATAAGCTTGTGGCACTTGAAGAAAACGAAAATATTATCCCTAAAATAAAGCTCAGTGAAAATGTGACAAAAATAACCAATCCTGGTTTCAAAGAACTCTGGAGACTTTTTGACAAAAAGACAGGAAAAGCTATTGCAGATGTTTTAACTACTCACGGTGAAGTCATTGATGACAGCAAACCTTATGAGATATTTGACCCCGAGCACACCTGGAAGAGAAAAATAATAACCGACTTTTATGCAAAAAGGCTGCAAGAGAAGATTTTCGATAAAGGCACATGTGTGTATGAAAGCCCAAAACTTAAGGAAATTAAGGACTATTGCCTGGAGCAGATAAATAATCTGTGGGATGAAGTTAAGAGATTTGAAAACCCACACGTTTATTATGTTGATTTGTCTACAGCTTTATGGGAGATGAAGCAGCGATTGCTCAGGGAGTACTCAGTAAATTAGAGTAATTGTATAGGTTATTTTTTGAAATGGCCTAATATAATGATTAAGCAAAAAAAATATGGGTAAATTATATAAGCAATTCAGTTTTTATTAAAATGAATATTATTAAGTCAAGACTTTCATAGCAATGATAATTTTTTACACGTTCTATTATAGCTGTATATGAGTTACTGCTAAGTGTTATGTGTTAATTTAAATTAGTAAGTGTTACTCTGACGAATTATAAATTTGCAGGAAAAACATAAAACACTTGTTGAAATTTAAATGATTTTGTGGTAGCATGTTAGTTAGTGAAAAAATTAACTAATTCACAATTTACTCCAGTACATTACCGAATATATACATTTCGGTTATCCTAATTCTGTTATTGCAATTTAGCAATAGTATATTAACACTATTTGAAGGGAGAATTTTAATGAGCACAAACAATCAAAAATTATTAGCTTGGGTAAAAGAAGTGGCTGATATGTGTCAGCCTGACCAGATTTACTGGTGTGATGGTTCGGAAGAAGAAAACCAACGTCTTCTGAAAGAAATGGTAGATGCAGGAATGGCTACTCCGCTTAATCCTGAAAAACGTCCGGGATGTTATCTCTTCCGCAGTGATGCGTCTGACGTAGCACGTGTAGAAGACAGGACTTATATTGCTTCTAAAAAGCAAGAAGATTCAGGTCCTACAAACAATTGGGTTGATCCTAATGAATTAAAAGCTACAATGAGAGAACTTTACAAAGGTTGCATGAAGGGAAGAACAATGTATGTTATACCTTTCTCGATGGGACCTATAGGTTCACCAATATCGAAGATAGGTGTTGAATTGACTGACAGCCCTTATGTTGTAGTTAACATGCGTATAATGACTCGTATAGGCAGTAAGGTTTTAGAAACACTAGGTGACGGAGAATATGTTCCTTGCTTACACTCAGTAGGCGCTCCTTTAGCGGAAGGACAAAAAGATTCATCATGGCCTTGTGCACCAATTGAAAAGAAATACATCAGCCACTTTCCAGAGGAAAGAACAATATGGTCTTTCGGTTCAGGATACGGCGGAAATGCTCTTTTAGGTAAGAAGTGTTTTGCACTTCGTATAGCTTCTTCTATAGCTCGTGAAGAAGGCTGGCTTGCTGAGCATATGCTTATTCTTCGTATTACAGATCCAAAAGGTAATGTAAAATATATAGCTGGTGCTTTCCCAAGTGCATGCGGTAAGACAAATCTTGCAATGCTTGTACCAACTATTCCTGGATGGAAAGTTGAAACAATAGGTGATGACATAGCTTGGATGAAATATGGTAAAGATGGACGCTTGTACGCTATAAATCCTGAAGCAGGATTCTTTGGTGTTGCTCCTGGTACTTCCATGGATTCAAATCCAAGTGCTATGAAGAGTATAGATAAGAACACAATATTCACAAACGTTGGTTTGACTGACGATGGTGATGTTTGGTGGGAAGGTATCGGCTATGATGCTCCTTCACATCTTGTTGACTGGAAAAGTAAGGATTGGGCACCGGGTTCTGAAACTCCTGCAGCTCATCCAAACGCTCGTTTTACAGCACCTGCAAGTCAGTGTCCTGTAATTGCACCTGAGTGGGAAGATCCTAATGGTGTGCCTATTTCAGCAATCCTTGTAGGTGGACGTCGTCCAAGTACTATTCCATTGGTACATGAAAGCTTTGACTGGGAGCATGGTGTATTTATGGGTTCAATCATGGGTTCAGAAATAACTGCAGCTGCTATTTCCAACAATATCGGTCAAGTACGTCGTGACCCATTTGCTATGTTACCATTCATAGGATACCATGTTGGTGATTACTTAAAGCATTGGTTGGAAGTTGGAGCAAAATCCGAAGAGGGCAAATTGCCGAAAATTTTCTATGTAAACTGGTTCCGTAAAGATAAGGATGGCAAATGGTTATGGCCTGGATATGGCGAAAACAGCCGTGTTCTTAAATGGATCTGTGAAAGAGTATCAGGAGAAGGCGAAGCTGTCAAAACTCCAATCGGTTACATGCCTACAACGGATGCAATTGATACAGCAGGACTTGATATTAATGCAGCTGATATGGCTGAACTTCTCAAAGTTAACAAAGATGAGTGGTTGAATGAAGTTGAGTCAATCAGAAAACACTATGCTAACTATGGAGAAAAGCTTCCTAAAGAATTGGTAGCACAGTTGGATGCGTTAGAAAAGCGTTTGAAAGATTAATTAGTTTTTTAATATGAACCGGTTGACAATTCGAGTTTAAAAACTTGGTTTGTCGACCGGTTATTTATTTATCTTTCTTAAAGCGAAGTGAAGGAATGGCGTAATTTACCGCAAAAAGAGTATAATTATGAACAGAAGTATTTAAGTATAATAAGACATATCCCTAAAGTCCAAAGGTAAAAGGCAAAAACTGAAAGTGTTGGAAATAGCGAAAATATAATTGTTCCAAGGATCATGGCAGTTAGACCGGGCATTGTAAGTTTATTGTGAGTATCAAACTCATAAAGATCGGAGTTTGATACAAAGTGTTCGATAGGTAAGTTATCTATATAGGGGGTGCTATTGGTTTTAGTAATAGTAGGTATATAACCGGTTAATCCGCGAGCATAAATTTCCATCCATATATCATCGAAATAACCGAGATTATCTAAAGAATTGTTATCGAAAATATAGTATAGTTCTTCATCAGCAAACAGATAATCTAAATTTTCTTTATTATTTGTATATTTGAGACTACCGTCAGTAAACAATGGGTTAGTGCTTGTATCTAAACCTGTAGCAAAATTGTAAGCAATGAGTCTCTTTATAAATATAGCACTTTTTTTGTTTAACCGGATAGGTTTATAGACCCCTTTTTTGGTAGATGCAATGTACATAATAGTGCTTTCGGCTAACGTAGTTTCATGAGGTACGAATTTGTTTGGACAAATATATGAATTTCCGTCAATATAGCAACAAAATCCATGTTTGTCGTAGACTTTTAACCACAATTGGCCTTTATTTATTAGTTTTGATATCAAATAAATTTTATCACATCGTTTTAAACATATTTTGATTTCAGAACCGATATCCGGTTTTTCATAACATAACAAATTATTTTCCATAACAAAGTAGTAATTATTAAGGTCTACAAGTTTGGTTTTACTGTTGATAAAGCCAATGAAAAAGTTGTTTTCAAGTACTTCAATCCATTGTTGGTCAGCATCCCAGGAGGAATAACCGAGTTCAATTACTCCCCCATCTCTTATTTTCTTTATGGCGGTATGAGAAAATCCTTTTCCGCTGTATATATAGGTGTCACCGATGACCATTTTTTTCATTATATACAATACCCCACAAGATTTACTAAACTTCTAATATTTTACCATAATTTATTATGAGTGTACATATATGTTCGTAAAATAGTTTTTTGTTTGGGTGACTCCAAAAAACTTGCAATTGTCATTTCAAAAAATTTGATGAGCTTTGTGACCTAAATATTGTATAGGTTATTTTTTGAAATGGCTTAATTAAGCACCGTATAAGGTGAATAGTCCTCTAAAGTCTGGAAGTGTACATGAGTCAAGCAAGTATGCCGAAACGTTTGAACCTTCTTTCCTATTTTTATTTAAAGCATAGATTATGTTATCTACAGTTGTTATGCCAACTCCATGGCCATAGTAATAACCATTTCCTAAATCGATTGCATTTTCACCTTGCCACTCAGGGGTTAAAGGATTTACATCAGGATTTTTAATATATCTGCAATCTCCTGGAAAGAAATCAGTTGGATTTCTGTAAGTATTTACTTTAAGCTTTCCGTCAAGGTTTTGCCAGTCCATTAAATAAATATCGGTGAACAAACGGTTAAAAAGGTCATCTCCGAAAGTGCCTAGCACAGCTTTATAATAAACTATGACAATTGCAGTTGCACATTCGGTACCATAAAGCCAACCATGCGTATAAATATCGTTAATAGCACTAGATGGAGGTACACTGTTTTTTACCAAAAAACCACCCTCACGGGTTCGTTTCCAATAATATTCATTACATTCCGATTCTGTAAAAGTTCTAAAACGCATTCGGCTTCTAAATAACATTTTAGAGCTTTGTATAATATTTTTTCTCATTTCAAGCACAAAAAGAAGTTCTTCTTTTGATGAATACTTGTAATTGTATGTGCTTTTGTGCATTGTGTTAAGGATTTTTAACTTGATTTCGTCGTTATTAAGGCTAGGTATAATAGCATCTACATCTGTATTATTGCCGGATATCATTAGCATGGCTTACCTCCTAACTTGGCAACTGAAATTCTTAGCTGTTCACTTATAGGGTAATTAATCCAGTTGTTCCACCAATAGATATTTTGATTGTGCAATATAAAGGAGTAGTTTGAAAGCAGAATCTGGCTGTCGACATCTAGAGTATCAAAAATATTTTTTAACCTCATTTCGTCTTCAGAAAGAATGTTCTCAATTTTACCATCGTTGGGAACATTCTTGAAGAGGTACTTAGCACTTAGTGAAACTGCAAAGGGAGATGGATCAGGCATTTGTTGGAAACACTCTCCAGTATAATATATAAATGGTTGATTGTCTCTAAACCAATAAGATATATTATTGTACAGTATATCATTTGATAAGTTACTGTTTTTTACAACAGGAACAAATTTAAGAAGTTTTTTAGATACTTCAACATCCTTTTCATCAGGAGAATTCAAGCCTTCCGCCAGCATTAATATACAGTTTGGATCACGGCATTCAAAAAAGGCCCAGACCATGTCATGTATAAAAAGGCCCTGTTTATAGCGGTTATATATAATTTCTTTAATAACATGAAGTGTTGAACTGTCTCTATATTCCTTTACTAGAATTACTGCACAGGAATCTAAAGTTTCTATGTATTCACCTCTTGATAGATCATCATCTCTACTTGTTTCAAGCATCCATTTAAGTATTTCAGGAGTATTGATATCAATCCTTTGTGATATATGGCTAAACTGAGAAAAGTTCTTGGATCGAATACTATTTGTTATCACTAAAGCGGCCTTATTTTTTCTGTTTAGGTGTCTTACAAAGGACGGTCTATTTATTTGGGGTGACAAAATAAATAGTGACGGAAACCTAAGGTTCTCTTCGTTTATTAGTTTAACAGCTGTTGAAGTATTTCGTAGCAGTATTTTATGGAAGTAATCGGAAAGTTCGTTAGTACCTCTACTTAGACGTATATTATCTAATGTGCTTAATGAATTATTAGTTGACATATATAATAACCTCCAAAAGATAGCATTTACATAGGGTAAAATAATCTTTTTCTTTAATATATGCCGAAGAACTTTAAAGTTGACCGATTTTTTGTGTTGACTATGAATTGACAGGAAGATAAGTATATGAAATTTTACTATTGCAATTATAACCATAAAGGTCTTAGCCCTTAATTCCATAATAATTATTATGAATAGAGCCTCGAAGTTCGCTAAATAAACCAGCTCTTTTTGAGAACTTTTAGAAAGTGAATTGATCTTTTCAAAACAAACTAACTAATTGCAGAAACCACAATTTATACAAAGCTTATGGTGAAGAGATTATAATTGGATGTATTTTTTGGAAAAGGTAATTTTATTTTTGGCGGTACAAAAAAAATAGTGCTTCACAAAAGAAATAAATTCTACTGTGAAGCACTAATTACTTTTAACAATATTGAACGAAGTAAGTGGTAATAACACGTAACCTAATATCCTAAAATCTTAAATCACATAGAATAATCATTACTTACCTAGTATGCTTGCTATTTCTGCAACGTCTTTATCTCCTCTTCCTGAAAGACAGATAACGACAATCTTATCTTTATCAAGCGAGCTTGCAAGCTTCATTCCATGAGATACAGCGTGGGAACTTTCAATTGCAGGTATAATAGCTTCTATTTTTGAAAGCTTTAAGAAAGCTTCTATTGCTTCTTTATCTGTAACAGTGCAATACTGGGCTCTGCCACTGTCTTTATAGAAGGAATGTTCAGGACCTACACCGGGATAGTCAAGTCCTGCTGCTATTGAATATGCAGGAAGCGGTTCGCCCTTGTCATCCTGCAATAGATAGCATTTAAATCCGTGAATTACTCCGGGAGTTCCAACGGCTAAAGTTGCAGCATGATCAGGTGTGTCAAGGCCTTTACCAGAAGGCTCTACACCTACCATTTTAACTTCCTTATCATCATAAAAAGGTGAAAACATTCCGATAGCATTACTTCCGCCGCCTACACAGGCAACAAGGTAATCAGGTAATCTACCTTCGAGTTCCATAATTTGTTGTTTTGTTTCTCTACCAATGATAGATTGGAAATGTTTGACTATTTCGGGATATGGATCCGGGCCTACAGCGGAACCTAACATATAAAATGTGTCTTTGTAGTTTACAATCAAGTCGTTTAAAGCTTCATCAACAGCGTCTTTAAGGGTTCTTGTGCCTGATTTTACAGGAACAACCTTTGCACCTAAAAGCTCCATTCTGAATACATTTAACGCTTGTCTTCTTGTATCTTCTTCACCCATGTATACTATACATTCCATTTTAAATAATGCACAGGCAGTTGCAGTAGCTACACCGTGCTGGCCGGCACCTGTCTCAGCTATAATTCTTTTTTTGCCGAGACGTTTTGCAAGGAGAACTTGTCCTAGGGTGTTATTGATTTTATGGGCACCCATGTGATTTAAGTCCTCTCTCTTTAAGTAGATTTTCGCTCCACCCATCTCTTCTGTGAGTCTTTCGGCATAATATAAAGGATTTGGTCTACCGACAAAGTACTTGAAGTAATAATCAAGTTCCTTTAAGAATTCAGGATCATCCTTGTATTGATGAAATGCCTCTTTTACCTCATCTAGCACCTTTACTAAATTTTCAGGTACAAACCGACCTCCATATTCACCGAAAAAACCTTTGTTATCTGGTAAACTCATTACACTTTTCTCCTCTCATCTAATAAATCTTAAAATTATGTTTGATAGACCGTCTACATATTAGTAGCGATCTTTTACGCACATCGAAACATTTTAAGATAATTATACTCCAAAAATAGATTTTATTAAAGACATTAATTGAGGATAACTTTATTAATTGTGTTACCTATTTATGTATATTAATTTGTTTGTTGGATTTTGCTGTTCCCTGCCAGATTCAGGGTTGATGAAGGAAAATTTTAACTTTGGAAATTCTATTCCAAAAACCATTGATTTTATGGTAAAATAATTTATGTTGTAGCTATATTATCATATAAAAACAACAGAATAATTTGTTAAATAGGCTACAAAAAAATAAAAAAGAGGAGGACTTGATGAGGAATATAAAGAGAAAGAGCGTTTTTATTGCTCTAGTAATTATGGTATGTCTTAGTTCAGTGTTTTATTGTGAGGCGAGTGCGTTAACCGAACAGATATTTGTGACTGTGAAAGTAAATGACAAGTGTATTAAGATGGATACCCAGCCGTACATAAAGGATGGCAGGACATATGTTTCGGTACGTTTTGTCGCAGAAGCATTAGGTTCGAAGGTTGATTGGATTGCTGAACAAAGTAAAGTTCTAATTAGCACAAATGAAAAGGATAAGGAAGTAATAACCGATTTAAGTGAAACCGTTGCCGGTGCGGTTTATGCTGACGAAAGTGAAGCGATTCAACTGGTAATTGGAAGTAATGAATTAATTGCTTATGGAGAAAAGAAACAAATGGATGTTGTACCCGAACTTGTAAATGGGCGTACAATGGTACCAATAAGGTTTGTTTCTGAGAATCTTGATTGCGATGTAAAATGGGACGAACTAACCTATTCCGTATCTATATATAAAGAGGGCGTTGTTATTCCGGAAGAATTAATTGAAAACAGGTGGTACACCGATGAAGATTTATTGTGGCTTGCACGTATTGTACATGTAGAAGTAAAAGGATTGTCGGTAAATGGGAAGGTTGGTGTTGCAAATGTGGTACTTAACAGAGTAAAAAGCCCTGAGTTTCCGAATACTGTATATGATGTGATCTTTGCAAGCGGTCAGTTTCCACCTGTAAAAAAAGCAAGTTTTAAAGAGTTGGTTCCTTCAAAGGAGTGTTTTATTGCGGCCAAGATGGCGCTAAATGGAATAAATAATGTTGAGAACTGTCTGTTTTTTAACAATGTTCCATTCAAAAGTAAGAATATTACTCTTTACCAGAGGATCGACGGTGAATATTTCTATTGCAAAAAATGAATTTGAATAATTTTGATTGATGTTCATAAAAAACATACAAAATCTTCACAAAATCTACACAAAAATGAAATATATTAATAATACGACAAACTTAATTATTAGAAAAAGGCTGGCTCAGACGATTGTATGACCAGCCTTTTTCTATTACTTTTATCAAAATAAAAGAAAGAAAAAGAATAAGGGGGGCTATGTCTGCCCTTTGATTTTTTGGAAATAATCTTTAGGTGTAATTTTGAATAATTTTGTGTATAATATAAATGCGAATGGTTTGCATTTGCAAGAATACATATGGAGGACAAAATATGAAGTTATTTAGAATTTTACCGATACTATTAGTAGTAATGTTGTTTTTTAGTGCATGTGGAAGAAACGGGGCCGAGAATGTGAGTGTTGCTTCGGGAAAAAACACTATTACCATAGTTACATCTTTTTACCCAATGCATATTTTTACAAAAAATATAGCGAAAGATATTGAGGGGATAAAGGTAGTTAATATGGCGGAGCCTAAGACAGGGTGTCTCCATGACTACCAGATGACTCCCGCGGATATGAAGAAGGTTGAAAAGGCTGATATTATGGTTATTAATGGAGCCGGTATGGAAACTTTTATTGAGAAAATTATCAAGGAGAGGCCTCAGCTTAAAATAGTTGAAGCTAGCAAAGGCCTTGAATTGTTAAAAGGAGAGGGACACCATCATGAAAGTGAGCATGATGAGGAGGATATATATGAAGAAGACATTGAACACGAAGATGATGAGGATCATGAGCATGAGCATGAGGGGCATGATCACAGTGTGAATCCACATATATGGGTAAGCATATCAGGAGCAATAGATGAGGTGAAAAATATTGGCGAGCAGTTAGCAATTGCTGACCCTGACAATGCTCAAAAGTATCGAAGCAACGTCAATGAATATGTTAAAAAGCTTGAAACTCAAAGGGAAAAAATGTATAATGCCTTAAAAGCGATTGGGAATAAGAACATAGTTACATTCCATGAGGCATTTCCATACTTTGCAAAAGAGTTTGATCTTAATATAGTTGAGATAATCCAAACTGAGGAAGGAAGCACACCGAGTGCAGGGGAGTTGGCTGAAAAGATAAGAAAGATAAAAGAATCAAATGTGAAAGCTCTTTTTACGGAACCGCAGAATTTGACAAATATAGTACAGACCGTTTCAAAAGAAACTGGCATTATGTTATACGAACTAGATCCAGTAGTAACCGGTCCTGAGGAACCGCAATTGGATGCTTATGAAAAAGCAATGGACGAAAATTTAAAAGTATTGCTAGAGGCGCTGAAATGATGAGTACAAAACACAGTGGATGTTGTCAAAGTGGTTGTTTTGGTTTGTGTTGCACAAAAATTGAAAATTTTGGAGTAACCTTTGGGAAGACACAGGTTTTGAAGGATGTAAACCTTCATATACACTGTGGAGAGCTTACAGCTTTAATAGGGCCTAATGGTGCAGGAAAAAGCACACTATTAAAATCTATTCTCGGAGAGGTAAAGCATACGGGAGAGCTTAAATTTATGGATGCTACAGGTGAAAAAAGCGATAAACCTTTGGTGGGTTATGTTCCGCAACATTTGAGCTTTGATACCGGTTCACCCGTAAGTGTATTGGATTTGTTTATGTCAAGTCTTGTCAAAGCACCTTCATGGTTGTATAAACCAAAGGGAATAAGAAAAAAAGTCGAGGACTGTCTTACTAAAGTTAAAGCAGAGCATTTGTTAGACCGGCGTTTAGGAGCATTATCGGGAGGAGAGCTTCAGAGAGTGCTCCTTGCCCTTGCTCTGCAACCGGTTCCTCATCTATTACTTTTGGACGAGCCCGTATCGGGTATTGATCAAAATGGCTTAGAGATGTTTTATAATACTCTAATGGAGCTTAAACAAAATTATGATTTATCTATAATACTTGTCTCCCACGACCTTGATTTGGTTTTAAAATATGCAGACAGAGTTGTGCTTGTAAAGGGAACTGTTTTAGCAAGTGGTACTCCTTCTGAAATGTCCGGTAATGAAATGTTGTTAAAAACTTTTGGAATGTCGTGGTTTAAAGATTTTACAGAAAAAGATGGAAGGGAGGATGGTAATCGATGATGAATTTCTGGTATTCACTTATAGATACTGTCCTGCCCTTTCAATGGGCAGAGCTTGATTTTATGAAAAATGCACTGCTTGCAGTACTTTTAGTATCTCCTATTTTTGGAATACTCGGAACAATGATAGTAAATAATAAAATGGCCTTCTTTTCGGATGCTTTAGGGCATGGTGCATTTACAGGGGTAGCCATAGGAAGCATTATGGGGATTTTAAATCCCGTGCTTGGGGCAATAGCTTTTTCAATAGCTTTTTCTATTTTGATAACAATTGTTAAGAGTAAGAGCAAAACTTCGACAGATACCATTATAGGTGTGTTTTCCTCTATAGCAATATCTTCTGGATTGGTTCTGTTGTCTGTCGGAGGAAAAAATATAAACAAGTATTCAAGTTATCTTTATGGCGATTTGCTTGGTATTTCACCTTCTGATATACTTATGTTGCTGATTGCTTTTGTTGGAGTGTTTTTATTATGGCTGCTGTTGTTTAACAAAATGCTTCTAATCAGCGTAAATCAGTCACTCGCAAGAAGTAGAGGGATTAATACCATTGTAACTGAGACCATTTTCACATCAGCTATTGCAGTAATTGTCACTGTAGGAATTCAATGGGTAGGTCTGCTTATAATTAACTCACTATTGGTACTTCCGGCAGCCGCTGCAAGGAATGTATCGGTAAATGTAAGGCAGTATCATTTATTGTCGGTGCTTTTTGCTCTTTTTTCAGGTTTATTGGGTCTTATCCTATCTTATTATTGGAATTCCACTACAGGGGCAACTATAGTTCTTATTTCAGGAGGTATTTATTTCTTAACGCTTGCGTTGAGGAATAAAGTCGGATAATATTATTGTGAAGCTGTATTTTCGTCATTCCTAATTTTAAATTAAGGGTGGTTATTGTGAAGTTTAAGCCTAATTTTAAGTTTACGTTTTCTTTGCTGATTTTTTTATTAATGTTATTATTAGGATGTTCAAAAAGTTATTTTGTAGTACAAGCAGCTCCGGAAACTTCTAATGCTATTGTTGTTTCTGTGGATTGGGATGAAATAGACTTTGATGTTTCTCCTATCATAATAGAAGGAAGGACAATGGTTCCGTTAAGAGCTATTTTTGAAGCTCTTGACGCACAGGTTGAATGGGATGGTATAACCAGAACAGTAAAAGGATTCAGGCAAAATATAAATGTGAGCCTGTTAGTAGACAGTAAAACTGCTATAGTTAATGGAGAAGAAATCCAACTGGATGTGCCAGCTACTATAGTGGCAGGAAGAACTTTGGTTCCTGCGAGGTTTATTTCTGAAAGTTTAGGAGCAAAGGTGACCTGGGATGCAAAATTGCGCAAAGTTGAAGTGTTGACCCAGGATGTAATACATATTACTGACAGTAATTTTGAAAAAGTAATTAGGAAAAGTATAAAAAAATACTCTGGGGACTTATTTTCCAGCGATTTAAAGAGCATTAAAGTTTTAGAAGGAAGAGAATCAGGTATATCCAATATTGAAGGCATACAATATATGAAAAATATTAAGTATTTATACTTAGAAAAAAACAATATAAGTGATATAAGTTTACTATCAAGCTTAAATGAACTGGAAATGCTAAGCATTAGTGAAAATAGAATAGCAGACCTAAGCCCGCTTTCAACATTGACCAATCTTAAAATAATTTATATGCATACAAACCTCCTGAGGGATTTGACTCCCCTAAGCCCTTTGACCAATTTAGAGGAATTGTATTTAGGAGGAAACTATATAAAAGACATAGAACCTTTATCCACTCTTATAAATCTAAAAAGCTTATTTCTTGGGGACAATCAGATAATTGATCTTCACCCGATAGAAAAGCTTATAAATGTGATCAATTTAGATATTTATGCAAATTCTGTATTAGACATAACTCCTCTTAAATCATTAAATAAATTAGAAGAATTGTATATTGAATACTATGATGAAAAATCGCTGCTCAATGATATCCTCTATGAGAAATATGAAGATATGTTGCAAAAGGCAAAAGAGATAGTCAAGAGAGTTATAAAACCCGAAATGACTGATTTGGAAAAGGAGCTTGCACTTCATGATTATATAGTTTTAAATACCGTTTATGATTATGAAAATTATCTTCTAGATAAGGTTCCGGAAGAGTCACATCAGCCTTATGGGGTATTGGTAAACAAAGTTGCTGTATGTGACGGTTTTGCGAGAACAATTCAGATTTTATTGAATATGGTTGGCATAGAAAGCGAATTTGTACATGGAGATTCGGATAGTGAGAAGGGTTGGTATGGTCATGCATGGAATATTGTAAAGATTGATGGTGAGTACTTTCACTTAGATGTTACGTTTAACAATATAGACAAAGATGACAGAAAAATTAAAAATGACTCCATAACGCATACTTATTTTAATATATCCGACAGACAAATTTCTTTTGATCACCGATGGGAAAAAAGTGCATATACATCCTGTAATAGTGACAGCGAATATTTTACCCGGATAAGTGAATTAAAAGGGGATCGTATTATTGACGGAGATAATGCTTACTTCATAGATAGAGAAAACAAAATTATAAAGATGAATATTGCCGATTCTACCACTGTAAGTCTTTCAGATAAAAAGGCTGAAATGATAGCAATGTATAACGGTTTTATTTATTATATACATAACTTAAATGGTGATGCAAATGCGATCTATAAACTGAAAACCGATGGCACAGAAGAAACAAAAGTATATGATGGTTGGGCAAAATATCTCAAATCGGATGGGGAAAATGTATACTTCATCAATGAAGATGATAGAATAAGCAGGTTGACACAATCAGGAGCAGAAAGAATTACTTCAGGAACAGTAGTATCAGCTTTGTATTTTTCTCAGGATTATATAATATATAAGGCTTATAAATGGAATTCGGGAGCTAAGTTATACAAAATCAATAAAGTTACCGAAGAGGATAATAGGATCGGTTTTGATTCGCCTTCAGGTTTTTCGTACTCAACTGCTTCTGGATATTTGACTTATTATTATACCCCCTTAGAAAGAGTAGTTGATGATTGGATTTATTACGTTAATGAAGATGAAGAAAACAGCTTATTTAAAATCAAAGTAGATGGCACGCGCAGGAATAGGCTAAACAATTCGGATAGTACAATAATAGATATTTATGGAGATTGGCTGTACTATCATAATAACAGTGACAATTCCAGAGTTTATAAAGTAAGAATTGATGGAACTGAGGACAGTAAGTTTTTGGACTAAGTAAAAAAACAGTTTACATTGTGCTGTAAATTGTTTAATATGTAAAATATAAACTTATAAGAGGGGTTAATCATATGGTAGAAATTAAAAATGTCACAAAGACCTACAGTGGTACGGTGAAAGCTGTTGATGACCTTAATATTACGATACAGGATGGCGAGATATTTGGTTTTTTAGGGCCTAACGGCGCCGGCAAAACCACAACAATAAAAATGATAACAGGTATTTTGAGACCTGATAGTGGAAATATAAGAATTAACGGCATAGATATAAATGAAAACCCTTTAGAAGCGAAAAAGAAATTTGGGTTTGTTCCCGATGATCCCAATATATTTTTAAGGCTAAAGGGAGTTGAATACCTTAATTTTATGGCAGATATGTACGAAGTCGCAGACGCTGACAGAAAGCAACGCATTGAAAGCCTTTCCGAAAGATTTGAAATGGGAGGTGCTCTAGGTGACCATATACAAAGTTATTCTCACGGTATGAGGCAGAAAATTGTTATTATGGGTGTGTTAATACATAATCCGCCTGTATGGATATTAGATGAGCCAATGACAGGCCTTGATCCAAAATCCTCCTTTACTTTAAAAGAAATGATGAGAGAGCATGCTTCGGGAGGAAATACAGTGTTTTTTTCGACTCATGTGCTTGAAGTTGCTGAAAAAATATGCGATAAAGTAGCGATTATAAATAAGGGTAAGATACTCTTTGCAGGAAAGCTTGAGGAAATGAGAGAACACTTTAAGAATAATCAATCCTTTGAAAAAATGTTTTTGGAGTTGACTGAAAATGGACAATAAACTCATTATACTTACCAAAGCACTGCTAAAAAACGGTTTTGGTATAAAAGCAACTGGAAAAAAGAAAGTCAGGCAGATTATATTTATAATACTGATAGCCTTGTGTTTTGTACCGCTCTTTATAAGTCTGTCGTTTTTTGTTTCAACAATGTACGATGCGCTTAAGGTTATAGAGCAAGAAGGATTAATCTTAAGTCTTGGAGTTGCAATTACTTCATTTACGATATTTTTCTTTGGCGTGTTTTATGTCATTAATATTTTTTACTATTCCGATGATGTAGAGAATCTTTTGCCGCTTCCTTTAAAACCTTCCGAAATAATTGGAGCGAAGTTCCTTGTTACAGTAGTATACGAATACCTTACTGAACTAATACTATTGTTGCCTTTGTTTATTGTTTATGCGTATAAAAGTGGTGCTTCGCTTATGTATTACATCTATGCACTAGTAGTTTTTGTTCTTGTGCCCGTTGTACCGCTTTCGATTGCGTCAGTTTTAGTTATGATAATCATGAGGTTTACAGGCATAGCAAAAAACCGTGACCGATTCAAAATGGTAGGCGGTTTGATAGCAATGTTTGGGGCTATTGGTTTTAATGCTGTAATACAGCAGTTTGCATCAAAGAGTGTGGCACCTGAAAAACTTCAGGAAATGTTTACACAAGGACAGAATTCCATGGTTGAATTTGTATCGAGAATTTTTCCTGGGTCAAAATTTGCGGCGCTTAGTATCGTATATAATACAAGTGTTCAAGGGATAGTAAACCTTCTGATTTTTATTTTAATTACTGTAGCAAGCTTTTTGATATTTTTATATATTGGTGAGTTGTTGTATTTCAGGGGCGTAATTGGTATTTCCGAAAGCGCAGCAAAAAGAAAGAAGGTCAGTAGTGAGGAACTCGGAAAGCTTAGTATCCGCCAATCAAAATTAAAAGCATATACAATTAAAGAGCTGAAACTTCTTTTTAGAACACCTATCTATTTCATGAACTGTGTTCTGATAAATTTTTTGTTTCCCATACTTATGCTTATACCATTTTTAACTCAATCTCAGGGGGGCAGCGAACTAGAAAGCATTAAGACAATTATGTACAGTGGGGTTTATGAAGGTGTTATTGTTGCAGCAGGGTTTGCCTCAACGATGTTAATCTCAACCATTAACTCAATAACTTCAACTTCCATTTCAAGAGAAGGTCAAAATTTGTATATAAGCAAATACATACCTACTTCTTATCAAACGCAAATATTGGCTAAAGCCCTATCAGGAACAATTATTTCTCTGATAGGGGTAGTTACAATACTTACAAGTGTGACAGTATTTTTACGTATACCGCTGCATTTAGTATTTATGATAGCCGGTATAAGTTTGTTTGGAATAGTTTGTATGTCTTTTATAGGAGTGATGATTGATCTCTTCCATCCGAAACTCAATTGGGATAATGAACAAAAGGCTGTGAAGCAGAATTTCAACCCTTTGTTCCATATGCTCTTAGGTGCAATTTTTGGTGCAGCAACTGTTTGGGCTTCTATTGTGTTTGATTTTAATGCACTTACAACACTTGGCATTATCGTTCTTGTTTTTGGAATTATTGATTTGGTTTTGTATAAGATTATAACAACAAAGGGCGTAAAGTTGTTTAAGGATATAGAAGTGTAAAGAATCGTAGGAAATTTTATTCTTTGTGTACCTCTTGAGTAATTGGAGGAGTAATAATGACACTTTGATTATAGGTAAATATTTTGTCACTATACTCTTTTCCAGCCCAGTTTTTTACTATATCATATGACTTCTTGTATAGCTCATAATCCTCGGGCTTATGAGCGTCGGATGCTACAAATTGGATCAAGTTCATGTCGATAAGCTTTTTGGCAAATCTTTTGACGTTTGAACCATGAACTCCAACCAAGCTTGCAGCATCCAGTTGAACAAGGCATCCTGTTTCAATCAATTCAATGAACTTTTGCATGTTTCTTACAAAGTACATGTTCCTTTCAGGATGTGCTATAATGGGGACTATTCCTTCCGAGTGTAGTTTTAAAATGGTTTCATTAATGTTAACCGGCATTATATCAAAGGGAAGCTCAAACAGTAAGTACTTGGACTTGTTCAGAGTATAATCGCCTTTTTGTGTAAGCACATCGTTAATTGAAGAAATTAGAAATACTTCATAGCCTAAAAACAATTCCACCCCAAAGTCTCTTGTTCTGGATTTGATTTTATAGAAATTTTCCAGGACTTTATCTGAATTATAAACGTATTTATTATAATGGGGGGTAACAATAATTTTATCCACTCCTAGGTTTTCAGCTTCCAAAACCATTCTTGCAGAATCTTTAATTGTTGAAGGTCCATCATCTACCCCAAAAATAATATGACAATGTATATCAATCATATTTTCCCCTCTTTAAAGCTTTAATTACTTCCGACCACTTTTTGATGTACTTTTTATTGGAACTATAATAGTCATAACTACCATAATAACTCTTGTATTCCGACTTGTTTATTTTGTTTAAAACAGTGCCTAATATATTAGCGTTAGCTTTTATTAGTTGATCTTTCATTCTTAAGGCATTCTGGCACTTCACTGCATTAGCTTCAATAACAATAATTGTTCCGTCAACCTGAGCAGCAATGACAGCTGCATCTATAACACTGCCTAAGGGTGGAGTGTCGATAATAACTATATCAAAAAGTTCTGCCAATCCGTGAATAAAGTTGCTGAATTTAACAGATGTTATTAGTTCACCAGGATTGTTAACCTTAATACCGCAGGTTATAAAGCTGAAGCCTTCGATATCAGTTTTATTTATTATTTCCTCAAGCTTTACCTGACCTAAGATATAGTTTGTAAGGCCTTTTAAATTGCTGCTCATAAAGTATTTGAACGGCATTGGTTTGCGTAAATCGGCGTCAACATATAAAACTCTCATACCTGCCTTAGCCATAGAAATACTTAAATTTATTGAGGTTGTCGATTTTCCTTCACCGGGGCCGTAACTTGTAAGTGCAAAAGTTCTGATTTTTTTGTTTGACTCACAGAATTGAATGTTTGCCCTCAATACTTTATAAGCTTCTTCTACAGTTTGATTTAAGTCATATTTAACAACATAGCTTATTTCCGGCAATTAAAGCACCTCCTATTTAATGTTAAATGAAGGTATAGTCCCAAGTACGTTTAGCTCTAAATATGTTTCTATATCTTCAGATGTTTTGATAGTTTCATTTATTATTTCTAATAGGTAAAACATACCTGCAGTTGCCACTAAGCTTATTAGAAAAGCTATTACAGTGTAAAGTGCAGGTTGGGGTTTAATAGGTGTCTGTGGGATTACTGCAGTGTCTACAATACTCACGTTGTCTATTTTTGCAAGGCTTTTGGCTTCACTTATAAACACCTCACATATTTTATTTGAAAGCTCTGCACTTCTTACAGGGTAGGTGTCTTCCACTTTGATTTCCAACACTCTAGTATCATTTTTTGAGCTAACTGTAATTTTATTAGCTAATTGGCTTGGAGTAATATCTGTTATTTTCATTTCGTCTAAAGCTGTTCTAACAATAAGTTTGCTTTTAATTAACTCTCTATAGTCTTTGACCAATTGTTGATTTGTAAGTAGATCATTATAAGTTACATCGCCTTCGGAAGCTGTTTTTTGACTGATTATATAGAGCGTTGACGAGGCTTCATATACAGGAGAGATAAAAAACACACTTCCAAAAGCTGCAATAACAGATACAAGAATAGAAATCAATACAATAAACACTATTTTTTTTCTTATAATTATTATAAACTGTTTTAGTTCCACTAAAATCACCTTTTCGAATTATTGATTTTTAAACTAATCATGTTTTATAGTATTCGATTTATTAAAAAAAATTACCATGCGGTTGTTTTTGTTTAGATATAAACACTCAAGCCGCAGTTGTAATTATTCTTTTACATAAGGTGCAGCTTGAGTATCATATGCTTTTTTATTCTAGTTCTCGTTTCTATTTCTTAGCCAGAATATTTTTGCTAGTATTCCGAAAATAATTCCAAGTATTGTTGCTACTATAATACTAAGAATACCGTATTTTAGGACAAAACTTAGACAAAGAAAATGCTCATAAAGGTCTCCTACAGTATAAACATTGTTGAAAATACGTAGTCCGATAAGGTTGATTAAAAATATAAATAAATCAAATATCAGAGCGGTAGCTACAATTGTCCTTTGTCTTACTCGAGATAACCAGTTATAATACCATTCAGAAATTAATCCCGGAACTATGAGCATAAAAAAGTAAATAATAGCACTAAGCAATACCATGTTTTACTCTCCTTTCTATAAGATACATAATTACTCTATTAACATAATACTCATCATGGCTGTTTAAGGTTCCATGTATTCTAAATTTAAATTGTAAAATATTCAGTGATTCTGATTAACATCTATTAGCTATCTTACATAATATACATTATGCTATTTAAGTCATAATTTACGTATAAAAGTCTTTAGTGAACCTTTGTATATTCTGAAATTATGTAGGTTTTTTAATTGGGAGGTCTTTAATTTGAAGAATCTGAAAAATAAAATATATTTACTACTAGATTGTATATTTGTAAATGCTGCTATATGTATTGGGTTAATAATTAAGTTTGATGCAGATGTTCCGGTAATTTTTCTAAGAATGCTCCCTTTAACTTGCATTTTTACGACAGTGGTAAGCCTTACAATATTTTTTTTGTTTGATATCTACTCAATGCTATGGACTTACGCAAGTGTGGAAGAACTTATAAGAATACTTTTGGCAACTTTAGCAGCATTAGTAGTACAATGTCTTTTTGCTATTTCTTCACACATTTTATATCCGATTTCCGTTTATATTATCAGTTGGATGATTTCTTTTTTCTGGGTAGGGGGAAGCAGATATAGTAGCAGAATAATAAAGAATTTGAGAATTAAAAAGAAAAAAAGATATCATAAAAAAAGAATAATGATTATAGGAGCGGGTGAAGCAGCTTCGCTTTTAATTAAGGAGATGAAGAATAATAAACTCAGTATTTATGAACCGGTAGTTGCAGTTGATGATGATAATAATAAACACAATACACAAATAAACGGAGTTCTTGTGGTGGGGGGCAGAAAAAAAATTAAAAAAACTGCAATGGATATGAATATTGAAGAAATTGTCTTAGCGATGCCTTCTGTTAAAAAAAGAGAAACACTCAAGATTATAGATATATGCCAAAAGACGGGATGCAAATTAAAAGTATTGCCAAGCGTTTATAGCTTAGTAAATGAAGAAGTGAGCATTAGAAAAATTAGAGATGTTACAGTTGAGGATCTTCTGCAAAGGGATGAAATTTCACTTTCTATAGAAGAGATATCTTTTTATCTTAAAGGTAAAACCATTTTAGTTACAGGCGGAGGAGGTTCTATTGGAACAGAGCTTTGTAGGCAAATAGCATCTTATAAGCCTAAAACTCTTTTGGTATTTGATATATACGAAAATGGTGCTTATGATCTTCAAAACGAGCTCATACAGAGATACAAAAATCAATTGGATATTAAGGTGATAATAGGTTCAATTAGAGATAAAAAAAGATTAAACTATGTTTTTTCACAGCATAAGCCGGAGATAATATTTCACGCAGCAGCTCACAAGCATGTTCCTCTTATGGAATTTAATCCTCAGGAAGCTGTTAAGAACAATGTATTTGGTACTTTAAATCTCGTTGAATGTGCTCACGAGTGTAACTGCAAAAAGTTTGTGCTGATATCTACCGATAAAGCGGTTAATCCAACAAGTATAATGGGTGCAACAAAGAGGATTGCCGAGTTGATAGTACAATACATGAATAGTGTCAGCGAAACAAAATTTTCAGCAGTAAGGTTCGGAAATGTATTAGGCAGTAATGGAAGTGTTATTCCACTTTTTAAAAAGCAAATTGAATATGGAGGACCTATAACTATAACCCACCCGGAAGTAACCCGGTATTTTATGACAATACCTGAGGCAGTAAGCCTTGTTATTCAATCTGGTTCAATGATGGCGGGTGGAGAAATATTTGTGCTTGATATGGGGAAACCAGTTAAAATTCTTGACCTTGCTAAGTCATTGATTTATTTGTCTGGATTGATACCGGAAATTGATATAGATATTGAATACATTGGGTTAAGACCAGGGGAAAAGCTTTATGAAGAGTTGCTTATTTTAGAGGATGGGGTAAACGTAACAAAGAATGATAAAATTTTTATTGAGAAGTGTGAGGAAATCAATCTTGATACCTATATGAATAAAATAAAATCTTTTGAGTTGGATAAGCTGGATGATCCATACGAAGTTATCAAATTAATAATTAAAATAATTCCGTCTTATAAAGGTAAAATGTAACCATTTATTGGCGACCTTCATATCATAAGGTATAGGTAAACATCCATGAGGATTGATCTTTTTCTATCAAAGTATAATAGTCTTTTAAGAAAATAGCTATAAAAGAAATTCTTAATTAACTCACAATAGAAGGGAGTATAAATCAATGATTATCCCATTCTCTCCTCCAGACATTTCACAAGTTGAAATTAATGAAGTTGTAGATACTTTAAAATCTGGTTGGATAACAACTGGTCCAAAAACCAAATTATTTGAGAAGATGATAACTGAATATACTGCTGCTTCAAAAACAGTATGTATGAACTCTGCTACAGCTGCTATGGAAATGACACTTAGGCTTTTGGGAATTGGTGAAGGTAGTGAGGTAATAACTTCAGCATATACATTTTCAGCTTCTGCGAGTGTTATTCAACATGTTGGAGCAAAAATTGTTCTTGTAGATACAGCAAAAGATTCGTTTAATATAGATTATAACCAAGTAGAAAAAGCAATAAATGCAAAGACCAAAGCAATTATTCCTGTTGATATTGCAGGTGTTATGTGTGATTATAACAGAGTTTTTGAGATAGTTAACAACAAAAAGAGTGTTTTTAATGCATCAAATAATATCCAAGATAAGATTGGGAGAATTGTGGTTTTAGCTGATGCTGCTCACTCTTTTGGCGCTGAGTATAGAGGAAAAAGAAGTGGTGCTGCAGCGGATTTTTCATGCTTTTCATTTCATGCAGTAAAAAACTTGACTACTGCTGAGGGTGGAGCAGTTACTTGGAGAGATATAAAAGGAATTGAAAATGATGAGATATACAAAGAGTTTATGCTATTATCTCTTCATGGACAATCAAAGGATGCACTAGCAAAGACTAGGCTGGGATCTTGGGAGTACGACATAGTTTATCCTGCATATAAGTGCAATATGACAGATATAACGGCATCCTTAGGATTGGCACAATTAAAACGATATCCGGAACTTCTCAAAAGAAGAAGGCAGATTATTGAGATGTATGATAAAGCTCTAGAAAACAGCAAAGTGGCATGTTTAAAGCATTATGGAGATGATTTCTCATCAAGTGGGCATTTATATCTTGTAAGATTGATTGGAAAAGATGAAGAATACAGAAATAAGGTAATAGAAAAGATGGCTGGCAAGGGTATTGCTACAAATGTACATTACAAATCTCTACCTATGTTAACATCATATAAAAATATGGGATTTGAAATAAATGATTATCTAAATTCTTTCGAAATGTACAAAAATGAAATAACACTTCCACTTCATACACTGTTAACAGATGAACAGGTTGAGTATGTAGCTGATAGCTTAAAAGAGATACTAAATTAATTCTTAGTTAAGTCCTCGCCCAAATGAATTAAGCAACATCTAGGGCACATAGCCTGTCATGATTGTTTATAAGTATTTAAACAGAGAAACATCATTTTGCAATGCAAAAATGCAAACTGAATTATTTGAAAACTCTACAATTTACACATTGTATATGTTTGATATGGAGGAAGAGAAAGGTGTACAAAAAGTATGTTAAGCACCTATTAGATATTTTATTAGCTTTTATTTTAATGCCCTTTATCATCCCGGTAATATTGTTATTGGCTTTTCTTATCAAAATAGAAGATGGGGGACCAATATTTTATTGTGGTAAAAGATTAGGTAAAAACGGAAAAGTGTACAAGATGTATAAACTAAGAACTATGAAGGTTAATGTACCTGATATAAGAAGTAAAGACTTATCTACCTTCAATTCACAAAGTGATCCTAGGTTGACTAAAATAGGAAAAGTTATTAGAAAAACTAGTCTAGATGAGTTGCCACAAATTATAAATATTCTAATTGGTGATATGAGTTTTATTGGTCCAAGACCTGATTTGCCGGAACATATTAATTGCTATGAGGGGGAAGAAATAAGAAAGCTTGAAGTTTTGCCAGGAATAAGTGGATATAATCAGGCTTATTACAGAAATTCAATTGTATGGAAATTGAGACTTAAGAATGACCTTTACTATTTAGAACACATATCATTTTTGCTTGATATAAAGATTTTTACTAAAACTATTCAAAGTATAATTTTACAAAAGGGAATATTTATAAAGAAGGAAAGAGTAATTGATAATATGCAGGAGAAAGTAATCACTGCTGAAAAGATTATTAGTGAAAACTACGAGTGTACACCCTTAAGTTGGGATACAGAATATTTTGGTGTTAAGTCTGCTAGAGTGGTTTTAAAAGGGAATATATCGAAGGAGTGTCAAGATTTAATAATAGAATATTGTAAGCAGTTCGAATTTGTTACCCTTTCAAATATGAGAAATAATAAAGACAATAATTACTGGATTGGAATTGAGAATAATTCTTTTCTTGTAGATATTAATGTTCAATTCAAAAAAGTAATAGATGTAGAGCCTTGTGCGGTAGATGAGTCTGCAAAAGTGTATAAAAGGTATGCTGGAGATCCGAAGGTATTAAAAATTGCTAGAACAGCTTTCCATTATTCAAGATTTTTTAATGATTCCAAGCTTATGGAAAAGCAAGCAGAAAAGATATATGCCTATTGGACCGAGTGTGCTTTTGGAAAAGAGGATAAATACTTTGTGATTACGAAAAGAAAAAATGAAGTGGCCGGGTATATACTGTTTTCGATTAACGAGGTACAGAGTTATGTAACCATAGAATTGATAGCAGTAGATAAACAATATCAGGGTCAGCAAATAGGAAAAGCGTTATTAGCCGGATTAGAGAAATATGCATGGGAGAAAAATATTAAAGAAATCAGAGTTGGTACACAGATTGATAATGTTCCAGCTATTAAGTTTTATGTATCCTGTGGGTTTCAATATGAAGGCTGTAATTCTATATACCATCTTTGGATAAATAGATAATTGCTATCTACTCATTTAAATCTAGATTTTATAAAAATTTGAATTTTGAAAAAATATAGATTGTAATATAGTCGATGAGGGGGTATTTCAGCATGAAAATCCTCATGTTAGATAATTTTAGTATGGGTTTATATAAGTTTCGAAAAGAACTTATTGAAGAGCTTATTAGTCAAAAGAACGAAGTTTATATTTGTTCACCTAACGATAAGTACGTGACAAAAATAAAGGAATTAGGCTGTGAATATGTTGAATCTAAACTTGAAAGACGAAGCATAAACCCAATTAAAGACTTTAAATTAATGCTTTTTTATTTGAAAATAATAAAATGTACTAAGCCTGATGTTGTTTTAACATACACTATTAAACCAAATGTATATGGAGGAATTGCGTGTAGAATTGCCAATATACCCTATTTGTCAAACGTAACAGGTTTAGGTACATCAATAGAGAACAAGGGACTAATACAAAAAATTGCCTTGCTATTATACAAAATTGGGCTGAGAAATTCTAAATGTGTATTTTTTCAAAATAAATCTAACATGCAAATATTTGTTGGTAGAAAAATTATAAAAGGAAAGATGATTGTTCTACCAGGGTCAGGGGTTAATTTAATTGAGCATAAATTAGAAGACTATCCTAAAAGTGAAGAAAACATAAGTTTTCTCTTCATTGGACGTATTATGAAAGGCAAAGGGGTTGATGAGCTCATAGAAGCTGCAAAGAGAATTAAAAGGAAATACTCAAATGTACATTTTAATTTAATTGGATTTTGTGAGGAGGGATATGCTTCTTTTCTTCAAGAATTGATGCATTTTGGAATTATCAAATATTACGGACTACAGGATGATGTCCATTGTTTCATAAAGAACTCCCATGCAACAATACTTCCGTCGTATCATGAAGGAACATCTAATGCATTGTTAGAATCAGCTGCAACAGGGAGACCTATCATTGCTTCGAAAGTTACAGGATGCATTGAAACTTTTGATGAGGGGATTAGTGGATTGGGCTTTGAAGTTAAGAATGTAGACAGTTTAGAACATGCTATTATCAAATTTATTGAATTGCCCCTTGAAAAGAAAAGAGCTATGGGGCTTGCTGGACGGAGGAAAATGGAAAAGGAATACAATCGGCAGACAGTTGTTAATGCCTATATAGAGGAAATTAAGAAGTTAAAAAAGAACTCAAATCAAAATAGAACTAAATATACCTAGGAACATTCTATGTTATTAAAGCATAAAATGCATCACGATAAGTTTTACCAGTATTAAATGCTTAATAAACTTTCTATAAAAATCAGATAAAAAACTAAATATACTTTTTCAAAGTTGAGTTGCAAAAGAGTAATGTGATGCTATAAAAATGGTAATTCCAGTTTGGCATATTATAGCTTAGCTTTATTTGTGTCGCAACGGTAGCGACGAAATGGAGGTTAATATGAACTTATATCAAGGGATTATAAAAAAGAAAGAAAAAATTTCAGTAGTTGGATTGGGATATGTTGGTATGCCTATTGCAGTAGCATTTGCAAAAAAGGCTATTGTTATAGGGTTTGATGTGAATAAAGCTAAAATTGAATTATATAAATCAGGCATTGATCCTACAAAAGAGGTAGGAAACGGAGCTATCAAAGAAACAACTGTTGATTTTACCTCTGATGAAATTAAACTAAAAGGGGCAAAGTTTCATATTGTAGCTGTACCAACTCCTGTTAAATCCGATCACACTCCTAACCTTAAACCAATTGAAGAAGCCAGCCGAATTCTTGGTAGGAACTTAACTAGAGGCTCAGTTGTAGTCTATGAGTCAACAGTATATCCAGGTGTAACGGAAGAGATATGTGTTTCGATTCTAGAGAAAGAATCGGGTCTTAAGTGTGGTACAGACTTTAAAGTAGGCTATTCTCCTGAAAGAATTAATCCTGGCGATCAAGAACATAGACTTGAGACAATTGTAAAAGTAGTGTCAGGTATGGATGAAGAATCCCTAGATATTATT
This sequence comes from Bacillota bacterium, assembly GCA_023421115.1. Taxonomy (GTDB): domain Bacteria; phylum Bacillota; class Clostridia; order Acetivibrionales; family Acetivibrionaceae; genus Acetivibrio. Next base: position 64,877 of record JAEZUI010000264.1, read on the forward strand.
GCTAAAGTGTATGAACTTGTTGTTGATGCTGGAGTATACAAGGCAGAATCTATCAAAGTGGCTGAGGCGGCCAAGGTAATTGAAAATTCACAAAGAGATATTAATATTGCATTTATGAATGAACTATCCATCATATTCAACAAAATGGGCATAGACACAAAAGCTGTACTCGAAGCTGCAGGGACTAAATGGAATTTCCTGAAATTCTCACCAGGACTAGTTGGAGGGCACTGTATTGGTGTTGATCCTTATTACCTCACATACAAAGCTGAACAACTAGGTTACCATTCACAAATAATACTTTCTGGTAGAAGAATCAATGACGATATGGGCAAATTTGTAGCTGAAAATTTAATTAAAAATCTCATTAAAGCGGATATACCAGTTAAAGATGCCAAAATAGCAATTCTAGGGTTTGCATTCAAGGAGAACTGTCCAGATACCAGAAATACAAGAGTTATTGATATTGTAAACGAACTAAAGGAGTATGGAATCAACCCAATAATAATAGATCCGGAAGCTGATGCTGAAGAAGCAAAACATGAGTATGGAATTGTGTTTGATGAAGTAGAAGATAAAAAGGATATGGATGCTGTTGTTGTAGCTGTGGGTCACGATGAATTTTTGAAATATACTCAAGGAGACTTCAATAAGATGTTCAAAAAAGGAATCAATGAAAGCAGAGTTTTGCTTGATATTAAAGGAATCTTAGATAGAAAAGAGTACGAGACAGCAGGATATAGATATTGGAGATTGTAATAAAGGGTGGTGCGTATCGTGAGCTACGAAGATATTATGTTTGAAAAAGATAGTGTGTTTCTTGTCACAGGTGGAGCTGGTTTTATTGGTTCGAATTTATGTGAGGTTTTGTTGGATAAAGGCTACAAAGTAAAATGCTTTGATAATCTATCAAATGGAAACCAAGCTAATGTAGATTTGTTTATTGATAATCCAAGATACTCTTTTATTAAAGGAGATATCATTGATTTTGAGACATGTATGAAAGCTTGTGAGGGTGTAGATTATGTACTTAATCAAGCGGCTTGGGGAAGTGTTCCAAGAAGTATTGAGCTTCCACTTCTATATGAAGAAGTAAACATTAGAGGAACTTTAAACATGATGGAAGCAGCAAGACAAAATGGTGTAAAGAAGTTTGTGTACGCATCTAGTTCGTCTGTATATGGAGATGAACCTAATCTTCCAAAACAAGAAGGTAGAGAAGGTAATCTTTTATCACCCTATGCACTAACAAAAATGGCTGATGAACAATATGGTAAGCTTTATTCAAAACTATATGGGTTGGATACTTATGGCTTAAGGTATTTTAATGTCTTTGGGAAAAGACAAGATACAAATGGAGATTATGCAGCTGTAATCCCTAAGTTTATTAAACAATTACTTAATGATGAACAGCCAATGATAAATGGTGATGGGAAACAAAGTAGAGATTTCACATACATCGAGGATGTAATTGAGGCGAATTTAAAGGCATGTAAAGCTTCATCAGAAATAGCAGGAGAAGCTTTTAACATTGCTTTTGGTGGAAGAGAGTATTTAATTGATGTCTATAATTTACTTTGTAAAGCTTTAGGTAAAAATATTAAGCCTATATTTGGACCATATAGAAAAGGTGATATAAAACATAGTAATGCTGACATTAGTAAGGCAAAAGAGATGCTTGGATATAATCCGAGTTGGAGTTTTGAAAAAGGAATTGAAGCATCAATAGAATGGTATAGGAAGAGTTTGTGATTAGCAGGAGAATATAATGAAAAGAATTATTCATATCGTTGGCGGTCTTGGAAGTGGTGGGACAGAAAATATGCTTTACAAGATAGTAAAGTATTCTGATAGGACTAAATACTATCATGAGGTTATTTCTTTGACCGATGAAGGAACATTTGGGAGCAAAATAAGAAGCGAGGGAATTAATGTTTATACACTAAACATTAACATTAAAAATCTTGTACAATCTCTTTTTAAAGCTAAAAGAATATGTGTAGATTCTGATCTGATAAGTACGTGGCTTTATCATCCTGATTTATTTGGGTTTATAGTAGCTAAAGTGTTGCTAAAGAAAAAAATAGTTTGGAATATACGACATAATAATTTAGATAAGAATACAAACAAAGCGAGAACGTTAAGAATTGTTAAGATTAATTCATGGCTTTCAAAATATATTGATAGTATAACCTATAATTCAAACCAAGCCTTTGAAAATCACAAGCTTATAGGATATAAGAATGAAAAATCTTCTGTTATCCCTAATGGATTTGAGTTGGATATATTTAAGTTTGACAAAAATTTTCGAATGGGATTAAGAAGAGAGTTGAATATTGATTTAGATGAGAAAGTTATTATTACAGTAGGCAGATGGAATATTCAGAAAGATTATTATACTTTATTTAATTCTTTATATAAATTAAATGAACTTAAAACATCTTATAAAATGCTTATGGTCGGCACGAATTTAGATAAGTCAAACGCTGAATTAACAGCATTGATAGAGAAGTTTAATCTTAAAGATAGAGTTCTTTTATTAGGAAGGAGAGATGATATTCCAGCATTGCTTTCTGTTGCGGATATATATGTATCATCCTCTCTAGGGGAGAGTTTTTCAAATTCGATTGGTGAAGCAATGGCATGCGAATTGACTTGTGTTGTTACAGACGTTGGTGAGTCAAAGACATTAGTAGATAAAACAGGATATATTGTTAGTTCACAAGATTATCTAGGTATGGCTTCTGCATTGGCTGATGCTTTGAAGAATACAAAAGTAGAACGAAATGTAAAGGCACGAAGAAGAATACTTGAAGAATATGATATAAAATCTATTGTTAAAAGATATGAGGAGAAATTTAGCAATTAGTTTCAGAAATCATAAACGAATATATAAAACGAAGGTTCTATACAATTATGTACTATGAAAAAAGTTTGCTTTATGAATATAGTAAATATTTAATTAATTGAGCTTTATTATTATAAGTATTAAGGTGATTCCAAAAAATAACTGGTCAATCGCCATTTCAAAAAATCTGATTTGATGGGCTTTGTGACTTAATTATTGTATAGGTTATTTTTTGAAATGGCCTAAAATAGAGAAACTTTTTCTAATTGAAGGTGAAATTATGAAATATAGCCATGATAATCTGAGAGTTTTATATATAGGTAGGGGATTAGGATACGATGGTTCTTCTAAGATATTGAGTTATACCATAAAGGAATTAAGCAGCATTTTTAAGAATGTTTTTATTTTAGTTCATGATTTAGAAAAAAATAAAACTTTTAAACGTGAGAATGAGACAATATTATATTATGAGGACTATAACGTTAATATTTCAGCTACAAGAACGATTGAAAAATTATTATCCTATATTAGGATAGGGGAATCCATAAGAAATACAGTTATTAAAAATAAGATTGATGTGGTTATTGTTTTTACAGCTAACAAAATGATGATTACTAAGCTTGCATTGATTAATTGGAAAGGTAAATTAATTGGGTCTGAAAGGGGAGCACCGCATACAAAAAGAAAGTTCTGGATTATTCTTTCCAAAATTCTGTTTCCTAAGTATGATGGTTTGATTTTTCAAACTAAAGAAGCAAAAGATTTTTATGGAGATAGAATAAATACAATCTCCACGATTATACCCAATCCATTTATAGTAAAAGGCGAAGAAGTGAAACCATATTATGGCTTAAGGAAAAAGAGTATTGTGTCTGCTGGAAGACTCTGTCACGATAAAGGATTTGATATTCTTATAGAAGCTTTTTTTGTCTTAAGCAAAAAGTATCCAGAATATAAATTGTATATATATGGAGAAGGACCAGAAAAGGGAAAACTTCAAATGCAGATTAAAAACTTAAGTATTTGTGATAAAGCATTTCTTTGCGGATTTGCTGAAAATGTTGCGAAATCAATAAGAGAAGACGGAATATTCGTTTTATCATCTAGAACAGAGGGGATTCCCAATGTTTTACTCGAAGCAATGGGAGTAGGAATACCCTGTGTTGCAACAGACTGTGCTTCTGGCGGACCAGCTTTATTACTAAAAGACAATGAAAGGGGTATATTAGCTGAACCCAATAACGTAGACAGTCTCACAAATTCAATCGCTTATCTAATTGACAACTCAAAAATAGCCATTGATATGGGTAAAAAAGCTGTTGAGGTTAGAGAAGAATATAATTTTGATAAAGTATTCGAACAGTGGAGAAAATTTGTACTTTCAAAACTGTAAATTTAGATATAGTATCATAAAGTATAAGAAGGTGAAAATTTGCTGTTAGAACCTTGTAGAAGCAATAGTAAAATGAAATGTAAAACAGAAACTAAGAAATCAAAAATAGTTTTTGTATTGTTGGCTGCTGTCCTTATAGCTCAAATATGTGAAGTTTATAATATATCGAGTTTGAAGTTTGTGGGAGCTTTTTTAATAATTATTTATAGTTTCTTTGTAGACGAACAAACAACGCTTTATATACTTATGTTTATCATGCCAACCAATAGACTGTTTACTTTTTGGGGAATTTCGGTTAATTTAATGGTCATAGTTATATTTTTTATAAAGTATTTTTCTGGAAAAAATAAAAGACATAGCGAGTTATTGTTCTCATGCTTAATATTTTTTATTTATACAATTTTTTATTTCTATCGGTTTTCTTCTGCTTCTGAAATGCTGCAAGCGATTAAAACCTTTATGCTATTATTCTTTTGCTTAGAAATATTCAGTAAAAAGAGTGAAGAGCTCTTAGATCTATATAAAAATGCAGTGATGTTTCTTTCAATTGGTCTTACTAGCCAAGTTTTCGTTTCTGTAATTACAAATCCAAATATTCAAGCACTTAAGAGGCTAGCTTTATCAAACGACAGCAATTCTAATGCTTTAGCCATTATATGCTCATACGCAATTGCTCAGATAGTTACTATGTGGAATAGTAAGCACATAAATAATGAAAATTATTTGTTCATATTGTTTGTTTTGATTAGTTTAATAGGTATTTATACGCAGTCAAGGATTTTTATTATTAGTTTTATAATTTCCATGGCATGGTTGATGTTGCCGGGATGCAAAAAGTACTTTTCAAAAATTTCGAAAGGGTGGGCTGTTGTGTTTTTAATTGCTGTAGGGATTTATTACTTTCTATTTATTTCAGATGGAGTAATATCAGAAAAAATGTGGGGAGCAATAAATCGTATTTTAGATCCATCTCGTGGAGATGTGACAAATGGAAGAATTGAAATATGGCAATATTATATTGGAATATTTAAGAGTGATATAACCATCTTGTTGTTCGGAGTTGGAAATGAATATAATAGGGTGGGTATTCCGATAATGGCTCATAACGCATTAATTGAGCAAATTTCGGCATTTGGATTAGTGGGGAGTTTTTTCGTGTTTATTAGCTATTTGAAGGTGTCAAGGCTAATTATTAAGAAGCTACTCTACAATTATTCATTTTCTGGGTACTATAATATTTTGCCTATTCTAATAGTATTATCTAGTGGTATGTTTTCACACTCGTTTATGTCTATTAATGCAACTTTGCAGATATTTTTAGGAATATTTACTCTATTCATTGTACCTAGAAAAGATACACAAAGAAAAGTTGGAGGTAATTTGTATGAATGTTTATGAGGTTAAAATTGCGCAAATCATTTTGTTAGATTTATTAAAAGAATTTCATGAGTTTTGTGTGAAGCATAATTTAAAGTATTATATAATTGGGGGAACTTTACTAGGAGCAGTGAGACACAAAGGTTTTATACCATGGGATGTTGATGCCGATGTTGCAATGCCTAGAAGTGATTATCAGAGATTTCTAACCCTTGTAGAGAATAGGTTTCCCAATGAATATTTTATCCAGAACATAAGAACTGAGAAAATGTTTTACACACCAAAAACTAAAATACTTGTAAAAGGAACTAAGAAATACAATGCCCAAAGATATGCAATCAGTTCAAAAAATGGATTGAATTTAGATGTGTTTCCATTAGATGTCGTACCAAAGAGTGATATAAAAAGAAAGATTCAAAGGATTAAAATAAAAATTTTAAAGAAAATTGCAAGTTATAAAGTTGTAGAGCACTATGAGCCAAAAACTACAGCTGAAAAGTTCAAAAAGTTTATTATAAACTCATTTCAATTATTATCAAAGCCAGTATCCCAAAGAAAAATTATTGATTATATGACCAAAACGATGATTAAGTACAATAATACCAATAGTGATTATTTATGTAGTATGGCAAGCCATTATGACTACAATAAGCAAGTCATGTACAAAGGCATATATGGAGATGGTCAGATGATTGAATTTGAGAATACAAAATTAATAGCGCCTGATAGGATAATAGAGTACTTAATCCAAATATATGGAGATTATATGGAAATTCCTAGTAAAGAAAAACAAGAAGATATGTATAAGAAATTAAATCTGACCCTAGATGAAAGTCTGAAATTGAAGTGTTTATGAAGCATTTGAACATTTAAAGGAATGAAATGGAAATGAAAAATGAATCAAGAGTTATTAATTCTATGAGGAATATAAGTTATAGTATTATTAGTAATATTATTGTGACTTTACTTGGTTTTTTTGTAAGAACTGTTTTTATTAAAACACTAAGCAATGAGTATTTAGGGATAAATGGTTTATTTACTAACATATTAACGCTTTTTTCTCTAGCAGAACTTGGAATAGGAAACGCAATAATTTATAAATTATATCATCCGGTAGCATTTAATGACAAAGAGAAAATAAATTCTTTGATAGCATTCTATAGGAAAGCCTATCAAGTAATTGCAATTCTTGTAACTGGAATAGGACTGCTCATTCTACCTTTTTTAGGTTCTATTATAAAATCACCCCCGAGAATTATTGAAGATATTAGATTGGTTTATTTACTTTATTTAGCAAATAGTGTGATTACTTATCTGTTTGTGTACAAAAAATCGCTTTTGATTGCTGATCAAAAAGAATATATTGCTGAGATAATTAACATTATTAAGACGATAATACTTAGTATAATCCAAATAGTATTATTACTTGTATATAGAAGCTTTTTATTTTATTTAATAATCCAAATAGTTGCTATACTATTTCACAATGTTGAAATTTCTTTATTGTGTGATAAAAAGTATAGTTATCTAAAAGACAAACCAATTGGATTAGCCAAAGATGAAAAGAGAAGCATTTTTAAAGATGTAAGAGCTTTAGTTCTATACAAAATATCAAATATTGTAATTAATAGCACGGATAATATTATTCTAGCTTACTTTGTGGGAATAAGCATAGTTGGTCTATATTCAAATTATCATTTGATTACTAAATCTGTTTATGCACTGACAAAGTCACCCTTAAGAGCTATAACCGCAAGTGTCGGTAATCTAAATGCTACTGAAGATAAAGAAAAGCAATACTTGATTTATAATTCTACCAATTTCATAACTTCTTGGTTATATGGATTTGTTTTTATTTGCTTAAATATTCTTATACATCCTTTCATAGTTTTATGGGTTGGTGAAAAATATTTATTAGATAGATATGTTGTAATAGTTTTGCTGCTTAATTTTTATTTTATGGGTGTTTGTGGTGCATATAATGTGTTTAGGAATACATTTGGGTTGTTTATTCAAGGTCAATTCAGACCATTAATTTCAGCCCTCATTAACATCATATTTTCCTTGATTTTAGTACAACATTATGGTGCTCTAGGTGTCTTTTTAGGAACCTTAATAGCTTATTTATCTTTTAGTATATGGTATGACCCTTATGTTGTACATAAGCATGCGTTCAATAGATCTGTTGTCCCCTTTTACAAAAAAACGATATTTTACCTAGTGACCATTTTATCGGTTAATATTGTTGTGGGTTTTTGTGTAAGTTTAATGAATATACCTAATTTAATTTTGGATTTTCTATTAAAAGCTTTTATAACAGTGATTTTGGTGAATTTAGGATTTGTTATGGCATATCGAAACACAGAAGAGTTTAAATACATATATGAGAAAATTATTTTAAAGTATTATAAAAAACTTATTTTAAAGTATTATAAAAAACTTATTGAGTAGATGGGGCGTAATGAATACTTTTAGTTCAAAGTATAGATTGAGCAACTAAAGAGTTATGAAACTGAACGAGATACAAGGTCCAATAAAAGATAATTTGAAAGATTAAAGGTACTATTATAACTATTCTTAAGGGAGGAATAATTATGAAAAAGTACAAAGTAGGTTATACAACAGGTGTGTTTGATATGTTCCATATAGGTCATCTTAACATTTTAAAGAAAGCTAAGGAACAATGTGAACACTTAATTGTTGGAGTTACAACGGACGAATTAGTGTCATATAAAAATAGAAAAGCTATTATACCTCATGAAGAACGTATAGCAATTATTGAAAGTATTAAATATGTCGATGAAGTGGTGTCTCAAGAGAGCATGGATAAAATGGCAGCTTGGGAGAAGTATAAATTTGATGTTATGTTTGTAGGCAGTGATTGGAAGGATACAGACAAATGGAATGAGTTTGAGAGACAATTTAGAGATGTTGGAGTAGATATCGCTTATTTTCCTTATACTCAAGGTACATCTTCAACAAAACTTAGAGAGGTCCTAGATAAAATTATGAAGGGTGAAGCGATATCAGCTAAATAGATGGCAAATGTTCTGGTCAAAGACATGTTGTTGGCTTCATTAGAAGTATCTTAAGACTGTAGAGAATAAAATAGGATCGGTCATAGTTTTCATTATAGAAATATGGATTTCAACTTGAATTAGTATGGTAAAACAAAAGGTAAATTCATTATGATATGTTTTTTTTTACAAAACTATTGAAATTTGTAGTAACATTTGGTAAAATTATTAAGTCAATTCGTTTCAAATTTCTGTGCAACTAAAAATTTAATAAAAAGTGAGGGATAATGTTATGGCAAAGGATAAAGGTAAGGAGAAGAAAGTTCAAGATACCCAGCGTAGTGAAAATGACAAAGTCTTATCCTCAGAAGATCTAGATAAAGTATCCGGAGGTGCTTCTTTGCGTAAAGTTGGCAAAGTTAAGACCACCGATATTGGTGATAATACCAAATCAAAGATTTAAGTTGCACGTCAGATTATAAGTTTTCAAGTCAATTTTTTAGATTTTATCATCTTTAGCGTAGCTAATTCATTTAAAATGTAAAATCATTTACTTTGTTTCAGTTTTACAAATACTTACATGTGTTGCACAGAAGTTCTTTATTGAAGGACTCTTCTTAGTGTGGTGTAACAAAATATCAAATTTCAAAGGTTTTTATGAAGTCTTAATTATCAATGAGTTTTATGAGAAATGGCAGTACAAGCTTTACTTGTAACTTATGGTAAAAGCATAATTTACAACAAAAATTAAATTAACGGAGGTTACACACAAGTATGCGAAAAATAATTTCGTTTTTAGTAGCTATGGCTCTGTTGTTAACGACTACGCCAGTCTATGCAATAAGTACTGCGGATCTTAAGAATTTAAGCAATGAGGAACTTAGAGAGGCAATTAGAGGAGATGAACTTTGGGTTGAAAATTATCCAAAAGGTTTGTTCAATTTCGTTGGGACTCAATACATAGTCCACGAATCGCAGGAATTTATGGAAATAGCAATTGCAAGGCAAGGAGGCACAAAAGGGGATGTAACTGTTGACTTTAAAGCAATTGATGTGTCAGCTAAGTATGGAGAAGACTACGTAATTAGGGTGTATGAAAACTCTGATAAGTATGTAATGAAAGAAAACAAAAATTCCATTCCGTTAATGGAAACTCTCCAAGATGATGCAAACATTAATATTAGTAAACAAGAAGAAACAAACGGTGATATAACAGTGCAGCAATCGGTATACTCCGAGCAGGAGAGTGTAGTTGATGAGAATGAGGCTAGTGAACCTATTGAAGAAGAAGTAGTTGACCATAATAATACAGCCGATGAGAAAGAGCAACCGTATGTTGACCTTGAAGCTCAAATTGTTGATATTGGAAACAAAACTGCTCCAAAATCTCTAAGGCAACTAAAAGAATCAGCTTTAGGAATAAAAAGCGATAGACCAGATTGGAAAGAGGTTGATCTTAAAACTGTAGAACAGCTTAAGTCGGAATATGATCAATTCTTTTACAATATCCCTGGTGCGCAAAGTACTATTAGATTTAAAGATGGCGAATACATAAAATATTTATATATCATACCTTTAAATGACAATTTATCAGAAAGTGAAGAACAGATACTTTTTGCACTTACAAATCCAGAAGGTGGTGCTGTAAGAGGCGAATTTTACATGTCTTATGCAAACATAATTGATGATGAAGAATATGAAGCATCAACTTTTGAGCTTTCACAAGACTCAGTAGTTGCAAAGGACGGACAAGCTACGGTAACTGTACGTCGTATAGGTGGACTTTCACAATATGCGTCGGTAAACGTTGGAACAGAAGAGCACACAGCAGTTGCAGGAGTTGACTATATACCGGGGCTTCAGGAGTTGTTGTTTACGCCTGGAATGAAAGAGCAGAAAATAACAGTAGATATACTAAAGAATCCGAAAATGGATAGTTATAGGGAATTTAAGATAGCTCTTGACAGAGAAAATAAAAATGTAAATATAAAAAAAGCTGAGACAAAAGTAATTATAATACCTGAAACAGAAACCATACAATCGGGTAACCTTCAAGTGTTTTCAGCTGACTATAGTGCACAGGCCGTTTCAAACCTCAAATCAGGAGTAGAGGTGATATCACCTTACGGTTTTTCACCACAAAAGGGTCAATGGGCTGTGGTTGCACAGGATTTTCTCTCTGGTTCTAAGTCAGGGACTGCATACGGTGATGGAAACGAGATAAGACTAAGGGCTAATGGCAGTAATTCTTTTGCAAGAGCAACAAATGTGAAACTATATGGAGTAGAAAAGGTGAATTTTGCAGTGGGAAATTCCGGCTGCGGACGTCATTGGACTGAACGACTATGGTATACTTTTTGGATTAAAAAAGTAGACAAATCAGAACATAATTTTAATACGACCTTTGGAGTTGTGTCACCGACAAATAATTCACCAGAATTGTATAAGGAAAATGGAAACCTTGGAAGAAAAGGAGTAGACAGAAATATTGCAGAGAGCTTATGGAACACTTCCTGGTTGGGTTATGGTACATGGGCGGCAGGTGGCAATCAAAGTACAGCAGATTTAGGATGGTTAAGACTGTATTTAAAAGAGTACAGCCTTCAAGTGAAAAACGATGAAGCAAATGTGCCGAAATTTGAAACAAAAGAATATGAGATTGCTGATCAAAAACTAAATAAAAAAAGTGTAATAGAAAGCTCTCAACCGGGTTCGATTTCCATAAAAACCGTGTACTCTAACGTTAATAATGACAAGAGTCTTGCAGCAAAAACAGCGAGTACTGGAGTATATCGTTCAGATAAAATTGAATTTAGTGTAACTTATGCAGATAACATTATCGGTAAGAACTCAAAATATGTAGGTTTTGAAGTTCATAAAGGCAATGGAAAGTGGGAAAGATTCAGTGGTACTACTCTTTCATTGGACAAGGAATTCTTTTCAAAAAGCGGAATGCTCGATGGTATAAGAGCTGGAACTATACAGGTAAGACCTGTCTTTGAACACAACAATGTTAACCTGACTCTTAAGGCAGATACTATAAACGGATATATTAAAGAACTTGGTGAGGAAATTGCAGAAAAAACCTTTACAGGACTAAAGGTAGGGGATAAAGTTAATGCAATAGCAAGGAATTTTAGTGCGTCACTAACCCCTTCCTGGTCATCTAACAATAATTCTAAGCTGCATTCAACAGATTCAACAGGTGCAAATACAAGTGTCATATATGAATTGTCTTCAGGCAGCAACAATCTTAATGTAAATTTCTTCAACCCAACAATTATTGTTAAAGCGAATCCTAATGTATATAAGCATAATGTTTCAAAGCCTGAATTCAGGATTGACGGAGTATTATATTCTGACCATGAAAGCTTAAGTGCGAAAATGAGTGAGATATTTGAAGCAAACTCCGATGAAAATCTGAGCAATGATCAAAATCCTACAATAGCAATTTCATTTAAGTATGTTTTTGACAATAATTATCCCGATCCGTACGGCATTGTAAGGAATGAATTTGGAAATCCGTCAGAAGCCGTGTTGACGGTGTACAAAAGCGACAGTACAGTAAAAGGAAAATACTCCTCAAATAAAACTCAAAGTTCTCCAAATACTTATACTGTTAGTGCTTCAAACGGTACATATACATATTCAGGAAAGCTCAAAGACTTAGGCTGGGAAGCCGATGATTATGCAACGGTTATTATATACGGAAGTAAAAAAAGAAGTGATGGAGTATTGCAGTCTACAAGGGAAAATGTTATTGATTTTCTTGTAAACTCCGGTAACTATATAACCGTAAAGACTCCCAAGGATGAAATTGTTGCAGGAGATGTATACCAACCTGTGGTAATTGAAAAGGCTGACCCTGTAAATAACTATGAAATGACCTCTTATCTTGTTCCGGGATTTACTGCAAAATGGAGGGATTATTCCGGAGACCTCGATGGTGACGGTCAGGAAAGCTATGATGAAACTGAGAAGTTGCGGAAAAAGATGGCTGCATATGGAATGAATCTTGACACCATACGTTCAAACCCTAATAACAGAAGTTATGATGCGTTGTTCTGGGGCAATTTCTTTAACTATGCACCTAAGTTCTTCAACCCTTCCCAGATACTTTATAACTTTGAAAAGTCTCCCGAAGAAAGCTCTAAATGGGAAGCTTCTATAGTCATTTATGAAAAATACAGGACGGTTATAGATCCCGATACACCTTCAAATGATTTGCCGGTAAAAGGTGCTACAGTAATTGTAGGCAACAAGGCATATGAAACCGACGAAAACGGCGTTGCCACAATGACAGACCCTATTTTTGAAGAGGGCGTAAATTACTCTGCGAGGGTATTGTATAAAGGTTATGAATTTTATACTTATGTACAGCCTGGAAGGACTGTTAAGCATGTTTTTGACACAAGTGATATCATGAGGCCTACCGATTTCAAGGCCCGGTATAAAAAGAATGATAATGAAAGAATACCTCTTGACAAGGATAGGACGCTCTTACCTGTAAGAAGAGGAACAACAGAAGTTGAATTCAGAGTGGATAACGGAAAAGAGGGCGTAGCAGCAAATGATGCTATAATTCGGATTTATGAAACAAATTCCCAAGGCTTTAAAACGAATGTTATCTATGAGGAAAGGACAGGAAAGCCTTCCGGTGGAATATTTACATATTCAATGGATCTTTTGAATGAGGGCATAAAGCCTGGAAACAGGATGTACATCGCTCCACTTTATGTGAGGGATGAAGAGATTGCAAGGGAATACCCCGAAGTCGATGTCGGACTCACCTTCAGTATGGACTTAACACTGGTTTCAGCTTTGGCAAGCTTTGATACACCACTAGCTCCGGCTGTTGAGTTTATTGGCAAAATGAATAACAAGTTTGATCTCAGCATGGATCTTGATTTGAAGGATATATTAAAAACCGGCACAAGGGTAGATGAAAACGGTAACAAATATAATACAAAGTACATTACTTTCGGCTTCAACAAAGAGTTCGAGAAAAAATTCGGCGATCAGAAAGAGGACGAAGAAGAGAAAAAAGAAGAAAAGTCTATGCTTGACAAGATAAAAGGAGTATTTTCGGGTGCCTCACAAAAAGCAGCAACACAGAAATTAGTCAAGGACAATAAAGATGTTACGGCAAAGAAAAAGGGTTCCGGAGGCGGTACTTTCAATTTTGAATTTTCCACATCCCTTACAATGACAATTGAGGAAGGTCAGATAAAGAGGGCTGATGGTATTACCGTAACAGACGGATATCACTATTTCAGTTCAATGGTGCTTATGGCAGAAGGAAAAGCTGATTTCGGTGCCAAATACACTTATGTTACTCCAATAGGAATTCCGGTTTTTGCCTCAATAGATATAACCGGTAATGCAAATGTTGTTTTCGGTATAGAAGCCAATGAAGATGAAAGATATGTGGAAAAATACAGATTTGCCAGCAATGGTAAGGTTTCTCTTAATGCTAACGATTACACCATATTTACGAAATTCTATATAAGTCCTAGCATAACCATAGGTGCTGGAGTCGGAATGGATTATCTGAAGGCATTTGTTGAGGGTAATGCTACAGCTGATTTCAATTTTACCGCTCCTATTATGGGTGATAAGTATAAGTCGAGTGGTGACGGAGGGCTTGTAATATCTGCAGCGGTGGGAATCAAAATACTGTTTATACAGAAAAAATGGACAATATACAAGTCGAAGAGAATTGAACTATTCAGTTACGGTTATGCCTCACAGGCTATAATGTCAACTTTAAACGATCCTTATACCAACTATTTGTATAAGACTGTTGAGCCTGTAGAAGATAGCGACATAATGAGCCGGGATTATCTTAAAAACCAATCGGGTTGGCTTGGTAACAGCTATTCAGCAGGAAAATTATCCGCTCTTGCTGTTGATATGAGTGATGAGGTTGCACTGTTGATAGGTGCATATCCATATCCACAGACAAAAATAGTTCCGTTTGACGACAAGCTTTTGATGCTCTTTATCAACGATCCAGGTGAAGAAATACGCGACAGTCGCAACCGTGCACAATTGTTTTATTCAATATATAACGGCAGTACTTGGTCTATTCCTCGGGTTGTAGACAATGACAACACTTGGGATGAAGCACCGGATGCGTTTATAGTAGAAGATAAAATTCTTGTTACATGGTCGGATGCTAGTAGGGAATTTACAGAAGATGATGATGCAAAAACAACCCTTCAGGCCATGAACATAAGCGGAAGATGGTTTGATACAGCAACAACGGCCTTCGAGGATGAATTTGAAATAACAAAACAGACTCAAATAGATATGTATTATTCAGATGTAAATCCGAAGATATCCTATGATGAGCAAACCCAGAGACTTATGGTGTACTATACGAAAGTAGACTATGATGATTATGCCTATGATTATGACAATACACCTGTAAATGATACCGATGCGTTAAAGGAGACAACTGATGACGGAGACGATACTACTATGTATGGTGATATTGTAAACGGATACAACGTAGTAGCATACAGGTATGCACAAAGACAACCGGATGGCACTTTTGTATGGAATACCGAATACTCAGATAGTGAAGGCTTAGACCCTGAGTACGGCTTTACTCCGGAAGGCTTCTATGGACAGAGGTTCTTAGATCTTTCAATATTGTTTGACATAAAGGAAACAGAGGTTATTAGGGAACCGCATGATACTACTGTGGATGAAGAGGACGTTGAAGTTCCCGAAGTTCCTGAAGGCTATGTTAAAGGAGTTATAGGAACAGAAACTGTAGTGGAAAGAGTTTACGGACATACTGATCCTATGGTTGTAGAATCGGATTTGATTTCCTACAATGGACTTGCATTGCATACATATGTTATGGATGCCGACAGTAGCAAGACCACTACTGGTGATCAGGAGCTTTACATGCAAATATACAACTATGAGTTAAATGAGTTCCATCATCCTATAAGAATTACAAATAATAATGTACAGGATTCAAAACCTCAGTTTGTACGTTCTAAAGGAATAACTTACTTGTACTGGTTGTCCGGTGGAGATATAGTGTATATGGATATAACCAATATGGTAAAGTACAATCTTCTAAAGAAAGACATTGAAGTTGAAGGTGAGACCAGATCCATATACATAGTTGATAAATACCATACCGGTATAGACGGCTATGTACAAACAGCAGTAAAAAGTAAAGCAGATTATCCTATAGACCATTTCCAAATTGAAACAAACGGAGACAGTCAGTATATACTTTATACAGACTATGTAATAACCTATAAAAACGGTTTGAAAGCCGGTGACCCTGGCACAGAAAACCTTGAAAATGTAAATAAGGAAAAGCAGATATTTGCAGTTTACCATGAGCCGATGATGGAAATAAAGGAAGTTCTGTTGACTGATTCTTATGAGGATAATGAAACATATGATTTTACTTTTGTTGAAGGTAAAGGAATTGGGACATATCCAGAGAAAGTAACTGTTACAGAATACGTTTACAATGATGCTAATGAGATAGTATTTAATCCAGGTGAAAACCTTATTGACTACAGCATAGTGTCTGATGTAAACGGTTTTAAGGGTGTTGTTGAAGCCGGTGATCCTGTTATATTCAAAGAATATGCACATACAGAAGGATACGCATGGTCAAAACCGGTACAATTGACTTATGAAGAAGGAGCAAATTACAGCGATATTTCCTTCCTTGTAAAAGACTATAATTCTATCGAGGCCGTATACGTCAAATACAATCAGTACCTGAACGAGGACAACTCCTTTGTAGACGACACAGAAAACCGTATTTTTGCGTATTGTAACTTCAATATTGAAAGTACAATTGATGCAGAAGAAATAGAACTTCCTTTACAGCTTGTAAAAAGCGAAGATAGGCTAAATTTCAGTACTGTAATAAAAAACACAGGAATAAAACCTATCACAAATATAAGTTATGAATACTATATACAGCAGAAGGGCGAGCAACTATATACTAGTGAACCACAAGCAATATTGGACGATAATGATGTGAATATGATTCTTGGAGGCGATACCCATGTATTATATGGAGAATTTGACCTTCCTGAGGACATTTCTGATATTGTTGTGGGCTTTAAGATTATTGACGAAATGGACAATGTTCTTGCGGAGTCAGAAAAAGCTGTATGGGCTGGAGCTGACCTTGTAATTACTGTACTCGACAGTAGGCTGCAAAGTAATGATACAGCAAGTATTTCATTGTTTGCAAGAAATGAAGGTAATATTGGTTATGACGGAAAGCTTGATATTTTGTATGCTAAAGATGCTACTGTGCTTAGAAGCATTGATCTTAATGTAGATGCCGGTGGTTCTGAAGCTATGGATGTTGAAATGGATATTGACCTATCTAAGTTTGGTGAAAGCCAAACAAGAGAAGACGGCTCCGTATATCAAAAGGTAGAACTGAAACTTCTGGCAGGCGATAATTCTGTCTATGCAGAAATAGTACGTACTGCAGATAAGGAGACAGTTGATAAGGTTAAAAATGTTAAGACTTTTTCAATAAACAGCAGAGATTTCTCTATAAACTCAGGTACTACTAAAAAACTCAATACAATAACCGAGCTATTTGAACCTATACCTGAATTTGTATCTGATTCCCTTGAGGTAAGGTGGAGGACATCTGATGCTGAAGTGGCTTCAGTTTTGCCAGATGGTACTGTGGTGGGACTTAGTAATGGAGAGGCTGTAATCACTGCTGTTCTTGCCCCACGAAACAATACTACAGCAACTCTTTCTGACGGTACGTTTGCAGATGTTGACACTAGTTATGAACTTCCGGATAGTATGATTTTAAAAAGAGAGGTCAAGGTAAAAGTGGTAAGCGCTGGTGACAGCAGCAATGGCAGTAGTGGCAGCAGTGGGTCGGCAGGTAGTAGTGGTGGAAACAATGCAGTGGACAACAGTACAACAGACAATACAACAGACAATACAAATACTGCCCAAAAAGAGGTTGTGGTACAGTTTAAACCTACACTGGAAGGTAAAACTAGTACAATAAAACCTGCTTTAGCTGATTTCTCTGCTGCGTTGCAGAAATTAAAGGAAGAAAATAAGACTACCTTGAGAATAACTTCTTCGGATGAGGATATTTCAGAAATAAAGAAATTGGTTCTTCCGGGCGGTATAATGAACCAACTAACAACAAATACAGTTAAAAACCTTATTTTTGATACAGTTTCAGCAAAAATGACTCTTGAAGAAAAGACCCTGAATTCGTTGATCAATTTATTGCGTGAGCATGGAGAGAATCAAGAGGTTACAATTTCGATTTCCAGAAAGAGCGTAGAGGAATATCAAGGCATAAAAGAACTTGTAGGCAATAGACCTGTATACGATTTCTCCATACTTATCGGAGACAAAAAGATAAAGGATATGACAAAGGAACCCATACCTTTAACTTTAGAGCTTGAAGATTTTAAGTCGGGAAATGACTCAAGTGATACAAGCAGGATAGCAGGAATTTTCATTGCAGAGGACGGAAACTACAAAGTGATGCCGATATCAGTAATTAAAGATAAAACACTTGTTATTAAAACAAAACATAATTCAATGTATTCAGCAATCTACAGCAATAGTGAATTTGATGATGTATCGGGTT
Organism: Bacillota bacterium; assembly: GCA_023421115.1. Taxonomy (GTDB): domain Bacteria; phylum Bacillota; class Clostridia; order Acetivibrionales; family Acetivibrionaceae; genus Acetivibrio. The sequence goes on from JAEZUI010000264.1 coordinate 83,149, forward strand.
GGTCAAAAGACTCCATTAACTTCTTATCAGCTCGTGAAGTGATTAATGGTGTTGGCGACAAACGCTTTAATCCAAAAGGTAGCATCACAAGAGCAGAATTTATAACAATAATGTCAAAAGTAGCTGAAGCGGAAGCTGCAAAAGTTAATAAAACAAGCTTCACCGATATAGGCACTGAGGACTGGTATGCACCTTTTGTTGAATGGGGCTATGCCTTTGGTATTACAAAGGGTAAAGGAAATGGAAGGTTTGAGCCAAATGAAAAAATCACAAGGCAGGATATAGCTGTTTTGATTGCTAGTATGGTGGAAAAGCTAGAATATGAACTTCCGGAACTTAAGGAAGAAATAATATTTGCCGATAATTATGATGTAGCAAATTACGCAGCAGATTCAGTGAAAAAGGTTCAAAAGGCAGGTATTATCAATGGCAGACCAAATGCAGTATTTGCACCAAAGGATTTTGCAACACGAGAAGAAGCAGCTCAAATGATTGCATCCTTGATTAACGTTATTGTGGAACAGCAGTAGAACTGCAGAACTAAATATATTTGCTAGTGCCCAACAAGATTTAGAATTAAATATTGTTATGGAACGCTAGTGAAAAAGGTGATTGATAGTTAGGGTTTTTAATAACCCTAACTATCAGTTGTTTTCTAGTCGTATTTCAAAAAAATTGAAAATGTTAAAACATAGAAGACAATTTTTCAATGGAGTGAAAAAGAGATTTCGGAGGGATTCGGATGAAAAGAGAAGATTTTGAATCAACATGGATAGAGATAAACCTTACCGCATTAAAGAAAAACCTAGAAGTTGTTCGTGGATTGGTAAAAAAAGACACCCGCATTATGGGTATTGTTAAGTGTAATGCATACGGTCATGGCGCCGTGGGGATAGCAAAAGGTTTGGTTGAAAATGGTATTGATGCTCTTGGAACAGCATCTGTAAAAGAGGGCGTTGAATTAAGAGAATCAGATATTTATGGAGAAATAATTATATTGAACGAATGTTTGCCTGAAACTATAGGGGAGATCCTAGAATACGATTTGACTCCAACTGTTTTCAGTTTTGATTTTGCAGAAGAGATGGATTATTACTCGAAAAAGAATAAAAGGATCACACAGATCCATATAAGGATAGACACTAGCAGTAGTATAGGAATTCCTCCAGAAGAGTTAAAGGGTTTCCTGCAATTTATAAAAGAGAAAAAAAATTTGTTTGTTAGCGGTATATTTACTCATTTTGTTTCAAGTTATTCCGGTGATATGCACGAAGTGAATGATGAAATCAATCTTTTTAACCAGTGCATTTCAATCTGTAAAGATGAGGGTATGGATATTCCACTAGTTCATGGATTAAGCAGTCCCGGACTATTCAAAAGGGTAGAAAACAATTTTTCGATGGCTCGAGCTGGTACATGTCTTTATGGTATTTCTTCCTTTAAGGGGCAGAATACCGAGGGTATGGAACCTGTAATGCAACTGAAAACTCAAATTATAGATGTATGCAATAAAGGTAGAGGTATTTGCAGGGGATATACAGAAAAAACCTATCTTGATGAGGGTGTAAAAACAGCATGGATACCCTTAGGGTACGGAGTTATGCCGTTACTTATGTTTATGAAAGGTGGAGAAGTTCTGTTAAGAGGTGTAAGAGTTCCAATATTAGCGACTTCCTACATGGGGCGTACACTTATTGACATAACGGATGTACCTGATGCAAAAGAAGGAGATGAGGTTGTTATTTTCGGTAAACAGGGAAGAGAAAGTATAACAGTTGAAGATATAGCTGCAAAATGTGGCATTGACATAGAGAGAAGCGAAAGTATTTGCTTGATGGACAAAAGTATAGAGAGAAGATATAAAAATAATGATGTTTTAGAAAATTTAAAAAAAAGTCTATTCAATATGTATGAAACAGAGAGCGTCTAGAGATTACCTTTTGGAGGTTAAATAATGGAGATTAAAAGAGGTCTTAAATGTTTTCTTTCTATTGTGATCCTAATTGCTATGATTTCTACAGTTAATGGCAGCGGAACAAGAAACGATACCAATGCTATTAGTATGAAATATCGTATAGGTTATATTGAAAGTGAGTCCTTTGTTAATTATTCAAAGACTCTTTATGCATTACTTGAAGCTTTGAATGAAGTAGAATGGATAAATAACCTTGATAAGATCAGGTATACCGATGGACAAAATGATACTTTAGAAATGTGGAAAGATATTTCAAAATATAACACAGCTTCAAACATTGATTTTGTAGAAAATGCACATTATTCATTAACATCCTTTGATAAAAATGATGTTAATACAATAATTGAAGATATAAACAAAAATAAGCTTGACTTGATTATTGTGATGGGTACGGCAGCAGGAAGGTTTATATCAGAGAGTAATAGCACTACACCTTTTATGGTATTTGCAACAAGCAATGCTGTCCAATCAAAAATTATAGAATCGGAAACTGATTCGGGAAGGGAACATGTGTGGGCGCATATGGATCCTAAACGTTTTGAACGCCAGTTAAGCGTTTTTTATGAAATATTTGAGTTTAAAAATCTTGGTATAGTTTGCGAAGATAGTGCAGTTGCAAAAAATTATTCAGCAGTTGACGATATTGAGCATCTTGCACAGCAGAAGGGGTTTAACGTTACCTACAAATACGTTAATGAGCCTGTTTCCTCTGAAGACGTAGAAAGATACTATGCTGAAGTGGAAAAAGCATATATTGAACTTTCACAAAAGGTGGATTCCATGTATGTTACTGTTGCATCTTTAGAAAGTGAAAAATTGCCTGAACTTTTAGAACCCTTCCATAAGGAAAATATACCAGTGTTTTCACAACTTGGAGCTGACGAAGTGAAAAATGGTGCACTTATGAGTATAACAGTAATGGACTATAAGAACATTGGAAGATTTGGCGCAAACACAATTATTGAGTTTTTTGGTGGCAAAAGCTTAAGATTGCTTCCTCAGGTATTTGAAAGTACGCCACAAATAATCCTAAACATGGAGGTTGCTGATAAAATAGGATACAGAGTTCCTTTCGATATATTACTTTCGGCCGACAGAATATATACAAAGATTGGAGACGAGTATGATGCAGAAGAATAATAATATAGGCTATTCTAACGGCAAAACAAAAGCATATTCGGTGTTTATAGGTGCAATATTTATTGTGATTGTATTAGTGCTAGGGTTTACATCCATTTTAAATGTTATGTCCTTTCGGCAAAGTTATACTGACTATCTTGTAAGAAGCTATGCACTAGCTGGAAAAGAGACGGTTAAAAAAATAGAATATGCCGTAAAATATGGAAAACCCCTTGACAGATTTTTTGGTATACACGATCTTTTAGGTGAGGTAAATGAAGCTTTGCCTGATATAGACAATGTAATAATAATTGGACCCGATGGGGAAGTTATGTACGAGTATAAGGAGGACGAAGTACAAAACACTATAGGTGAAGGGCTCAAAGAGGAGATTAGCAAGTTTTCCGCCCATTCAGACATTGAATATATTACATACAATGAAAATCATTCGGTTCATATATTAATTCCGGTGTATAATGCTGAAAAAACACTTCAGGGAACTTTAGACGTGGTATTTTTTGAAAAAGTCATTCAATCTAAAATTAACTCTTACATATATAAATTGATTTTTTATATGATGCTTTTAGCAGTAGCATCAGTTATTCTAATTTCATTTATCTATAGGCTGTCTGCTAAGTTAAAAGAAAAGAATGAAATTGACAAGAAAGTGTTAATGAAAGTTATGCTTGGTGTGTTGGCTTTTACACAGATTATATTTGGTTATGTAAATTACTCCATGTTTAAGTCTGGGTATATGGATATAACAGAGGAAACCGCTTCTATGGCCTTGAAAATTGTGCAAAGGGATGTTGAAACGGTTATTAGTAAGGGAGTGCCCTATACAAAATTATACGAAATAGAAGATTACTTGAACAAAATATTAGTTACAATCCCACAGATAGAAAACATACAAATTATTGATTCCGAAAATAATTGTTTATACACTACTCTTTCAGGTGAAAACACCTATGATGGAATATTAGGGAACAAACTCACGGTCACGTTAAGACCTGATAATGAGGGAAAGGTATGCAGCATTATTGTAAGCTTGTCCTCAGCAATCATTAATAAAAGCGTCAGAGGAATTTTGCTAGATGCAGTTACCATAATAATAGTGTCATTTTTCTTCATGATTGAAATAATACTGATGGTAATAGGTTTTATCGGAAAAAAACGCCGTGATCTAGGTGAAAAAGACTTAAAAAATGCACAAGAAGGTGCTATGGTAAGACCTTTAGCATTTATTGTATATGGTGTAGTGTTTTTGACAGCAGCCTTTGTACCCGTAATAATGAGCTTGATATACAAGCCTTTACTTGGCTTGTCTAGAGATTTTGTACTAGGTCTTCCTGTGTCGGCAGAGATGTTTTGTGGACTCGCAGCAACGCTGGCGGCAGGCTTTATTATTGACAAAAGAGGCTGGAAGGTGGCTTTTTCTTTTGGCATATTGCTTTTTATAGCTGGAACTGTAATGTCTGGTGTGGTTTCGACCCCAATTCTATATATAGTAGCTAGAGGGTTGACCGGTGCAGGCTTCGGAGCGTTGATAATGTCAATGAGAGCACTGGTTATATCAACTGCAGGAAGCACAGGTATTGCTGATATGAATGCTGGTGCCACGGCTGGGGTGAATTGCGGGGTGGTAACAGGTGGAATGCTTGCAGACAGGATAGGCTTTGACAAGGTTTTTTACATTTCCGCATTGCTCGCAGTTTTAGCTTTTATTTTAGCCTTTTGGGGTATATCAAATTCGGTAATAAAGAATGAAAAAAGCGAAAAGAGCAAAAATTCTATTATACGTTTTATTCTCAACAAACAGGTTTTTGGATTCTTTCTTCTCATATTGATTCCTTTTTCTATATGTGCCATGTTTTTAAACTATTATTTCCCTATATATGCAAACAATATAGGTATTTCATCTTCCGATGTAGGTAGGGCATTTATGGTAAATGGTCTTTGCATTGTTTATTTAGGTCCCCTGTTGAGCAAATATTTTAAAAATGCAGTAGGAAACAAAAAAGCACTTATAATATCAGTTCTTTTAACCTCTTCTGCCATACTTATATTTGCATTGACAGGTTCAATAGCAGGCGCTGTTATCGCATTATTGCTAATAGGTATTTCGGACAGTTTCGGAGTATCTGCACAAATAGGAGACTATATGAACATTGATGCGGCTAAGGAAGCTGGTGAAGGAAAAGCTGTGGCTTACTACAGTATTATAGGTAAGCTTGGTCAAATGCTAGGGCCAATAGCATTTGCAGCAGTTTCTTTTCAGGGTACTCAAAAGGGTATAGGGATAATTGCTGTAGGAGTTGCTATGGCACTGGGTATTTATATGATTTTTGTGAACGGTAAAAGAACTCAAATGGTTAAAGGGGGTTGAGTTATGTCACAAATAGTAGGTAACGGCACTTTGCGTAACCGCCAGGAAAATAAGCTGTATCCATATGAGATGCGCTTGCTTGATATGAAGAATATAGAGGAAATAATGAGTTTGCAATATGAAATACTAAGTGCTATGAAAGATACTGATGTATGTGTGGCAATGACGGATAGTGAGGTTACCGACATCCTTAATGGACTAGGTGAAATGGTAGGTGTCTTTGTGGATAACACCTTAGTTGCAGTAGGCGCAAGCTTGTTTCCCGGTGATAGAGAGGACAATTTAGGTCGGGATATAGACCTTTGTGACGCTGAATTAATGAAAGTTGCTCATTTGGAGTTTGCAGCCGTACACCCTTTGTACCGAGGGAATTCCCTTCAAAAAATTGTAGCAGGATACCTTGTAAAAAGCATTGCTGAAGCTGGAAGGTTTGAATTTATTTTAAATACCATTTCCCCTCTAAATCCAGTTAGTCTCGATACCGGCTTTTACTTGGGATTGCACATAAGAAAGCTTCTGGTTAAGTATGGAGGACTAATAAGATATATATTGTTTTGTGATACAAAAAATCCTGTTATAACCGATTCTGATACTTTAATTTCAGTGCATTCTTCAGATTTTATAAAACAGCAGGAGCTTCTAGAGTTAGGCTATTACGGTATTGGTTTTGAAAATGGTTTAAAAAGCGGACATATACTATTTGGAAAGGTGGTACGAGAATGAGAAAAAACTACCTTTTGATAATTTGTATTTTGCTCTGTATGTCTGTGACCGGTTGTATGGGAGATAAGGATATATTGAAAGATCGAGAAGAATTTTCTATATCATCAGAAGTGTTGACAATTGGTATACCTGGTCCAATGGCATATATGAAGGAAATTACCGGTTTTTATAATGGAGTTATGGAAGCTGTTGAAGAGATAAACTCAACAGGAGGAATAGACGGGAAAGAGATTAATGTTGTTTTTGAAGATGATAAAGGAACCTTTAATGATGGAATAAAAATAGCACAGGAGTTTGCACATAGGAAGGATATTTTTGCGGTAATAGGTCACTGGAATACATATATAACTCTTCCTGCAGCTGAGATATATAATGATGCTGGAATTGTCATGCTGTCTCCTGTTGTTTCAAATAATGAACTGACAAAAAAAGGTTATAATTATGTATTTCAAAACATTATTAATGATAGTGATATGGGAAGTCAGATTGCACAATATGTGTACGAACAAGGTCACAAAAGAATAGTGGTGTTTTATGTAGAAAATGACTACGGTAAGGGCCTTGCAAAAGCCTTTGAAGATTCACTCTCTGACACTGGGGGGACAGTTATAGACCGGGTAACGGATTTTGCCAATGAGATTGAATTTAGCAAGGCATACAATAAGTGGAAGGCATTAGAGTATGATGCTGTATTTATAGCAGATTCTATGCCTCATGCAGGAGAGTTTATAAAAAAACTAAGACAAAGGGATTCGGATATGCCCATATTTTCAGGTGATGGTCTAGACGTGGCAGAGCTGCCTTCAATGCTTGGAAAGGCTGCAAATGAAATCACTATTGCCACCATGTATAATCCAAACACTGGTTCTCTAGAGCAAAATGAATTTATTAAGCAATACACCGAAAAATACGATTTAGAGCCGGACCTTTGGGCTATGCAGGGGTATGACTCTATTAAACTTCTTGCTTATGCTTTTAAAAATGCAAAAGACCTTACTCCATCAGGGGTCTCACAAATACTCAAAGCCAAAACGGGTTGGGAAGGTATTATGGGAATTACTGAATTTAATTTAGAGGGTCAAATGACAGGTAGAAAGGTTTTTTGGAAAAGAGTACAAAACGGAGAAATGGAATATATGACAAACAAATGATGTAGGAGGTGGACTTTAGAATGGATAATACTGTTTTTAGAAAAGTATCACTCGAAAGACTTTCATCTCCGGAAGAACTCGACCAGTTGATTACTATTACAAGTCCTAGGGGATGGATTGCCATGTCGGGCTTGATAATTATTTTGCTGGCTTCTGCTTTTTGGGGAATTTCAGGTCAAATACCCGTGACAGTTAATGGTGAAGGAATCATAACTGCAAGCGAGGGTGTGGCAAATATTATTCATCCAGTATCCGGAAGAGTTACAGATGTAAGTATAAGAGTTGGCGATTATATCAAAAAGGGAGACATAATAGCTAGAGTGGAGAATAGGGAACTTGTAGAAGAGATTAATCTGATTAGGAGAGATGTAAATCTTGCACAAGATTTTGACATTAAACATTTTAACAATAAATCTGTAGAGCTTTCTTTGGCTCTTAGTGAGCTGTATGAGCTTGCAATGCAAGTAAATACGGTGAATACAGAAGTAGCTTTATTTGATAAAAGTCAGATAGAAAAGCAAATTGAGCTTAAAAGAAATACAATAGTTTCAGATCTTAGCTACAAACTTAAATTAGCAGTGGATAAACTTGAAGAAAACTCATCGGTAGTTTCACATGTAGATGGCAGAGTTTTAGAGGTCAATATTAAAAAGGGTGATATTATTGAGACTGGAATAACAGCAGCAAGTATAATAAGAGATGATAGTACAGCGAATAGTCTTGAAGTTGTACTTTATGTATCACCCGATGAGGGTAAGAAAATAACAGCGGGTATGGATGTACATGTGGCTCCAACTATTGTGAAAAAAGAGGATTACGGATATATGCTCGGCAAAGTTATTTCGGTGTCTGAATACCCTGTATCAGTTAAGAGTGTGGAACAAACCATCGGGAATCAGGAGTTGGCAGGCAGCTTTTCAAAGGGGAATGCAACAATAGCGGTTCGGGTAAATCTGATACCTGATTTGTCCACAGCAAGTGGTTTTAAATGGTCAACATCAAAAGGTCCTGATATAAAGATTGACAGTGGTAATATCTGCGCAGGTTCAATTGTAATTGAAAAGAGAAGACCTGTAGAGATGGTTCTTCCATACTTAAAGAAAAGCCTTAATCTTTGATTCTTATAGGTCAATATGCTATTTACTTAAAACATCAAGGAGTCTTTAATTCAATTAGTTCATTTCACGGGCAGAAGGATTTTGTTTTGCATTAAGACAAACAATTAAGCGGAGGTGTACTACTATTGTCTAGTATAAAAAAAGCACCGACTGTACTTCAATTAGAAGCAGTTGAATGCGGTGCAGCTTCACTTGCGATGGTATTAGCATATTTTGGACTGAGAGTACCACTTGAAATTTTAAGGAGTGACTGTGGTGTTTCAAGAGATGGAAGCAAAGCAAGTAATGTATTGAAAGCTGCAAAAAAGTATGGATTAGATGGAAAAGGCTATAGAAAAGAGCCCGAAAGTTTAAAAAATATGCCTCTTCCAATGATTATACACTGGAATTTTAATCACTTTCTAGTTTTAGAGGGTTTCCACAAGGGCAAGGTTTATTTGAATGATCCTGCTTTAGGAAGAAGAATTGTCTCGGAAGAAGAATTTGATCAGAGCTTTACAGGCGTCGTACTCACTTTTGAGAAAAGCGAAACCTTCAAACCGGGTGGAGAAAAAACAAAGTTTTTCGATGTGACAAAAAAGTATCTTAAGGGTTCTTTGGTTGATCTTATCTATATAATACTAACAGGACTTGCTCTGGTTGTTCCGGGGCTTGTTATACCGGTTTTTATCAAAATATTTATAGATGATATCCTTATATCGGGAAGAAACAATTGGATTCCCACACTACTAACATTAATGGCGTTAACTGCTTTTTTACAAGGAAGTCTAACCTGGCTTCAGGGTTATTATCTGTTAAAACTTGAAACTAAACTCGCTATAAGTTCAGCAGGAAAGTTCTTGTGGCATGTATTAAGGCTTCCAGCAGTTTTTTTTAGTCAAAGGCATTCAGGCGACATAGGCTCAAGAATGCAAAGTAATGAACGCTTTGCCCAAGTCTTTTCCAGTCAGTTGTTAAAGCTTAGTCTTTCTTTATTTATGATTGTTTTTTATTTTTTTATTATGATACAGTATGACGTGCTTCTAACTATGATAGGTGTTATTGCAGCTGTAATAAATATAGTATACTTAAAATTGGTATCTGACAAAAGAAGTAATGAGAACAATGTATACCTGAATGATCAGGGAAAGCTTATAGGTGTTTCTATGTCAGGCCTTCAAACTATTGAGACCTTAAAGGCCACAGGCTCGGAAGCGGATTTTTTTTCAAAATGGTCCGGATACCATGCTAAGACTCTCAATGCACAGCAAAAAATAGGGGTCTCAAATAATTATTTGTCAATACTTCCAATTGCCTTAAAGAGTATCACTGAAATTATTGTGATAATTACCGGAGGCATAAAAATAATGAAAGGTCAACTTTCCATTGGAGAACTAATTGCATTTCAAAGTCTTATGATAAGTTTTTTAAACCCCATAGACAATTTGATGGGTGTGGGTTCTTTACTTCAGAGCATGGTGGGAGATATGAACAGGCTAGAGGATGTTTTAAAATACCCTGAAGATGTGGAACTAAAAACTGAAAAAATCGACTTGAAAGGGTTTAAAAAAGAAAAGCTGGAGGGTTTGATAAAGGTAAAGAATCTTTCGTTTGGATATAATTCTTTGGAACAGTCGTTTATTAATAAATTTAACGTTGAAATAAAGCCCGGTTCGCGGGTGGCCCTTGTTGGAGGCTCCGGTAGTGGTAAATCTACAATTGCAAAGCTGATATGTGGAATTTACCAACCCTGGGAAGGAGAAATTTATTTTGATGGAAAGCCTTCGGCAAAAATTCCTCGCATACTTAAAACCAATTCCCTTGCTGTTGTAGATCAGGATATATGTGTGTTTAACGCATCTGTAAAAGATAACATAACGCTTTGGGACGATTCCATACCTGAAACTGATGTTATAAGGGCTGCAAAGGATGCTTGTATCCATGATGACATAATTGCAAGAAAGGGTGGCTACAGTCACATAATGGCTGAAGGAGGAAAAAACTTCAGCGGAGGTCAAAGGCAGAGAATAGAAATTGCACGTGCTCTTGTAAAAAATCCTTCAATTTTGATACTTGATGAAGCTACAAGTGCTCTTGATGCCAATACAGAACGAATTGTGTATGAGAACATATGCAAAAGAGGGTGCACGTGCATTATAGTAGCCCATCGTTTGAGTACAATAAGAGATTGTGATGAAATTATTGTTATGGATAAGGGGAGTATTGTACAAAGAGGAACCCATGAGAAATTAAAAAAAGAGAACGGATATTATTCAAAGCTCATAAGTGTAAGCTAAGGCCATTTCAAAAAATAACCTATAAAATATTTAGGTCGCAAAGCCCATTAAATAGAATTTTTTTGAAATGGCAATTGACCAGTTGCTTTTTTGGATCACCAAAAAAAGGGGGATAGGCTATGCCGCAAGATACTTTAATTAAGAAAAAAGACAGACAGGAAAAGTATATGGAAAGTGCATTATTTAATCTTGCAGCAGTTTCGGATAAAAAGAGGCCAGGGGTGGAAGCAATATCAGATAATCCCCTTGTAAACTCATGTATGTATGTTGCAGAAAAGATGAAAATGAAAATTAATATACCTTCAAAAGAAAAGCTCGAAAAGAGTAATGACCTTTTAGATGAAATTGCAAAAGCATCTCGCATAAGGTATAGGCAGGTTGCACTAAGAGGTGATTGGTGGAAAAGAGATAATGGACCTCTTTTGGCATTTTTTGAAGAAGATAACCGACCAATTGCCCTTATCCCTCAATCGTTGAATATATATAAGCTGTTTGATACCACAAATAAAAAAGAGATGTTTGTAGATGCAGAAACAGCACAGCTTATCAAACCTTTTGCATATGTATTTTATAGACCTTTCCCTTCTGAACCTATTGGCTTGAAACAACTGTTCAGCTTTAGTTTTGAAATGACTGCAATAAGAGATATTGTTATAATTTTGCTGATGGGTTTGGCCGGTGGTCTTTTAGGTATGATAAATCCCTTGGTAACAGGTATTATTATTGATAATATTGTTCCACAGGCAGACAGAAGTCAGCTCCTTATTATTGGTTTTTTACTTTTGTCTTTTGCAATAGGCAAGGTTTTATTTCAGTTAACACGTTCCACAGCAATGGTCAGAATGGAGGGTAAAATGGACAGCTTTGGGCAGTCGGCTGTATGGGACAGGCTTATAAGTCTTCCTATGACTTTTTTTAGAGATTTTAATTCCGGTGAGCTTGCTATGCGGGCTATGGGTATAAGCCAGATACGACAGGTGCTTTCGGGAGCAACAATAAGCACAATAATTTCAAGCGTTTTTTCACTGTTTAACGGACTGCTTATGTTTAATTACAGTGTAAAGCTATCCCTTGTTGCAATGGCATTAATCCTGTTTGCAGTGACCATTTCCCTGATTTTGGGTTATTATCAAATTCAATTTGAAAGAAAAAAAGAGGATATGGAAAACCGAATATCAGGATTTATGCTGCAGATTATTGAAGGTGTGACAAAATTTCGAGTATCCGGTTCTGAGCACAGAGCCTTCTATCAGTGGTCAAAACAATTTGCTGCTTTACGTAAGATATGCTTGTCTAAAGAACTTTTTGCTAATATTTTAAATACTTTCAACGCAATTTTCCCACTGATTGCATATATGACGCTGTTTTATATATTAGGAGGCAGCAAAGGAGACATGACCACCGGTGAGTTTGTGGCGTTTAATGCTTCTTTTGGAATATTTATGGTAGCAATGCTGCAAATATCCGATACTATTTTAGAAGTAAATACAATTATTCCTACCTATGAAAATATAAAGCCGATACTTTGTACACTTCCTGAATATGATGAGGAAAAAGAAGATCCCGGGGAAATTGACGGTAAAATTGAGATTGGGCATATCACTTTTAGGTATGAAAAAAATGGACCAGTAATATTAGACGATATTTCCCTTAAAATAAAAGAGGGTGAATATGTTGCAATTGTAGGTGCTTCAGGATGTGGAAAATCAACTCTACTTCGAATACTATTAGGTTTTGAAAAGGCAGAGTCGGGAAAAGTTTATTACAGTGGTAAGGATTTAGAGACAGTGGATATAAGAGCACTAAGAAAGCAGTTCGGAGTAGTGCTTCAAAACGGACAGCTCATAGCGGGTGATATTTTCAGCAATATTGTTGGCACCAATCCGGCTTTGACCATAAAAGAAGCCGAAGAAGCGGCACAGATGGCCGGTTTGCTAGACGATATAAATGATATGCCAATGGGCTTTAATACTATTGTATCGGAGGGCGGAAGTACTTTGTCAGGCGGGCAGCGTCAAAGGCTAATGATAGCAAGGGCAATTGTGAATAAGCCCAAAATACTGTTTTTTGATGAAGCTACAAGTGCTCTTGATAACAATACTCAAAAACATGTAAGTGATAGTCTAGATAAACTAGATGCGACAAGAATTGTTATTGCACACAGACTAAGTACTGTAATAAATTGTGACCGTATAATTGTATTAGAAAAAGGAAAGATAGCAGAAGAAGGAACCTATAAAGAGCTTATGGCTAAGGACGGCATTTTTGCCCAGTTGGCAAAACGTCAATTGGAATGATATATAATTCTTGTTTATAAAAGTTTTGAACTGTTGTTTAAAGTAGTCACCTTTATAAACCTTAAGATAAGTTTCTTTCAGGTTTGCTTTCTATCTGCTAGAAATTTTATTGAAGTTTTATCATAATTATGATAAAATTATAGTAATATAACTTGGAGGTGCTATTTTATGCCACAAATTAGACCAGTGTCCGATTTGAGAAATAAATTTGCTGATATTTCAAAAGCTGTCCACGAATCCACTGAACCAGTGATTCTAACAAAAAATGGCTATGGAGATATGGTTGTTATGAGTTATGAAGCTTTTGAGAAGTATCAATTTGAAAGTGAGATATATTTAAAACTTAAGGAAGCTGAGATTCAAGCAAAGCAAACAAATAAACGATTTACTCATAAGGAAGTTTTTTGCGACTTGAAAAAGAAATTGAAGGATAAAATAGATAATGAGAAAGTATAAAATTAATTATCTCCCTGTTGCTAAAGAGGATATCACAGATATTATCCTTTATATATCAGAACATTTAAGTGCATCGAAAGCTGCAATGGATTTACTGGAATCTCTGGATGCTTCGATTTCTTTATTGCAGGATTTTCCCTATGCTTATAAGCTTTTTCGTATGATAAAACCTATAGATGAAGAATATAGACTGCTACCAGTAAAAAATTATGCGGTTTTTTATGTTGTGCGAGAACATGAGAAAATTGTTGAAATACATCGAGTGATTTATTCAAAGATGGACATAAATAGAATTATAGGATAAATATTTAGATAGAATCAGTAGTCATTGCGTTGCTTTGAATTCATTTGTCAGTCGATATTAAAGTAGCACAAGATTTTATCATCCTTAAAAGCTGCAAAGCCCATTACAAATGTAAATACTGCGGGTATGAAGAAAAAGGCCCATAACAAAAGCTAAAAGCAACTGACGCAGCCTTTAGCCTCCTTGTTATAGGCAATTGGGTGGATGCCTATAACGGACAAATAATCCAATTGAGGAGTGGTGGAATATGTATGTGCAAGAAAAAAAGTCGAAAGAGAATAAAAGTAGGGTAGTTGCTAATGCTGTTGGGCAGAGGAAAAGTGGTGTAATACAGAGTATAGGTCTAAAATTGTGGAGCAAAGAAACATGCAGGAAATGGTGACCAGTATTTCTCATAATTTGGGAATTAAGAAAAAAGCAAATACCTACCTATCTATCTGTTTGTTTATTTCTACTGTCTGCTATTGCTGGATGCCTAACATATCGTGCCATATATCTTGCTGCTTGCTTTGTTTTCCCTTCTGTCCTTCTTTTCGCCTGTATGTTAAAGCCATTACTTCTTTCTTTGAAGCACCAGTCAATTATCTTTGCTAATTCCTTATCCCTTGGCATCGTTTTCTTTAATGCTATTAATATATAATACTGCCACTTCTTTCGTATCACAGTATAGTCTATGTAGGACATTGCTATCCATTTACCTTTTGGAGTTAATCCTCCTTCTGTCATTAACATATGTACATGCATCTTTGTTTTTAAATCTCTTCCGAATGGATGCAGTACCATTAATATTCCAGGCAACCAAAAGTTTTTTAGACATAAATTAAGCATTATTACAATAATTCCGTAATTTTATATTGGGAACATATGTTAAAAGAGTGCAAAAAGTTATAGATTATTAAAGAAATTATATAATTTACCAGGAGGATAAGATTATGACGGAATTTTTAAGAAAATCAGCAAAAGGTAGGAGAATTTTATGCTAAGGTCAGCTAGTATGAAAAGCAAATAAAGCCCAAACAGAGAAGTACTGATAATATTTTAGAAAATGGAAGGAAGTTCATTAAGACCTGTTGTCTAGATTGATCCGGTTGATTGTTAACAAGAATTATTAAAATAGAACAAAGAACCGTCCCCTGCTTTAACAAACAAAAAACCGTAACTGAAGTCAAGTTACGGTTTCTAAAAAATTCTAAAGTTTAAAGCAATAAGTTATTTGTGAAGTGCCACATCAACTAGCCCATAACGTACAAAGGTTGATGCAGTGGAGGGGATATCAGTATTTATCTCAATTTTAAACTTTTCCACTCCTGAAATGTTTACATCAAAATCGATAGGAAGAATTCCTCCTGTCAATTCAGGAGATGTGTATAAAAGTTTGTTGTCTCCATACAAATTTAGAGTGGCTTTGTAATCCGTACTGTTGGAGTAATAGGAAAGAGCAAATTTGCCGCTAATTCTACTATATTTTTTACTTAACAGATAGTCTGTGTATAACCAGTTATAATTTATATTACAGTCAATTACTCTGGCATAGGAATTTTCCATAGAATCCTTGAAATTGCCGATCGGAAGTTTATTCCATTCGCTGAAACCACTCTTAGCTTGGAGATTAAAATGATATAAATCATAAAGCCATACCACATCAGCTTTTTCATCACTAATATATACACTTTTAGTTGTCCCATCCCAAGTTACTTCTTTGCCTAAAGCTTCGGCTACTGCTCTTACAGGTAGATATGTAGTTCCATCATAAATAAAAGGCTCAACAGTTTTACCGTTTCCATCTTTAGAATTTACTAATGAGTTGTTTACAAATATTTTGACATTGTCATAATAAACATCAATGGTCTTTTTAAGAGATGCAGCGTATGAAGTAGAGATAAGTAAAGACAAAAAAATTAATAGAACACCGATTTTTTTTACATACTTTTTTAACATTGTATAATCCTCCCGAATATCTTAATTTATACTACACACATTCAAAAGTATAGCCTTTATTAGAAGATATTTCAATAGAATAATTCTTATTACTAATTTAATTTAGTTTTTTATAATTTGGTTCTTAATATAAGTTATAAATAATTTACTAGTTTGGCAAAAATAATATGGAAGTCAAACGGAGAAAAATAGTAAAAGCATTATCATAAAATAACTAGATATTATGTTAATTAAACAAGAATTTATCCGATATTATAAGTGCATAGAGTATTCTGATAATAAAGCATTAATCGAATCATGCAATTAATATATAAGTTTAGATATTGATTGCTAGGGTTGTTCTTCATATATACATTAGGAGGATTTCGAATGACCTTGAGAAAAAAAGTAAACTTCATTTTGTTCTTTTCTATTTTGGTTTGCCCCGCTTTTGGATTTACTACTTCTATATTGCAGGGTGAAAGTATAGGAAATTTCACAATCGGTGTTCTTATATATATACTGGTATTTTCTGTAATGGGTTGTGCTGTAATTAATTGCAAACTAACACATATCATAAAATACTTGGATTCAAAACAAGAAAATCTTAAAAAAGTAGCATGCAATAATGTAAAATTCATTGAAAACTTTTTTATTGTATTTTTGATAGTGTATAATACTGTGGGTTTATTTTCACCTTTCCTTTCTGGTAATACATCGCAATATAGTGCTATAATTGTTCTTTTAGGCGGGCTTCCTCAGTTGTTTTTTCTTTGTATTTCATTAACATTTACATTTATATATTATTTTGAAAAAGAAACATCTGAGTTGGGGGTTCACCCGGGGAAGGGATATATCAATTATAAAATGAAATATTTAAGTATCGCCATTATTATCCCTTTGGCTATTATCCTTCAGCTCACAGTAACTGGCATAACCATCATATATTCAGTTCGATTAACGATAGACAGGAATATTAATAATAATTTCCAAAATACGACATATACATACAAAGAAAAGGTGGATTTATTTCAAAACGAATTAAACGAAACATACAAAAAACAAATGGAAAAAATTGTGTATTCCAATTTAATGTCAATTGCAATGCTTATTACTATATTTATAATTTCTTTAAGAGTAGTATATAATCCAATCAAGGATGTAATCCTAGCATTTAAGAGCCTTTCAAATAATGACAGCGGATTATCCACTTCAATAAAAATCAGTTCAAAGGATGAAATCGGACAAGTAGTTGATAATTTCAATAACTTTGTTCTCCGATTGAAACAGTTGGATAAACTGAAAGATGATTTTTTAGCAAATGTTTCACATGAACTTCGAACGCCCATCAATAGTATTATTGGACTTACTGAATCATTGGTTGACGGTGTGGCGGGAGAACCCAATCCCGAAATGAAAGAGAATCTGAATATGATTATTTCTAGTAGTAAGAGACTTTCCAGTCTCATAAATGACATCCTTGACTTCTCAAAGCTAAAAAGCAACGATATTGCTATATCCAGTAAAAATATTGATTTAAAGCAAACATCTGACATGGTTTTAAACATATTAAAATCACTAACATCTACAAAAAATATTGAGTTAAAAAATGAAATTCCCGATGAAATTCCTTGTGCTTTTGCTGATGAAAACAGGGTTCAGCAAATTTTGTTCAATATATTAGGAAATGCCATTAAATTTACCAGTGAAGGTTATGTTAAGATTAGTGCGGAACAAAAAGATGCGTGGATTTTAATAATTATTGAAGACACAGGAATTGGGATTCCAAAAGAAAAGTGTTTGGACATATTTAAATCCTTTGAACAGGTAGACAGTTCCATTGAAAGAAAATATGGAGGTACAGGACTCGGACTTGCCATTTCAAAACAACTAGTTGAGATCCATGGAGGCACAATATGGGTAGAATCCGAGCTTGGAGCAGGCTCAAAATTCAGTTTTACACTTCCCGCAGGCCAAAAGATCCAAAACACTTCATACGAAACCCAATTATTAACAGCTGTGAGTAGTGAAGAAAGTGATGTGATAAGCAATGTTTTTGAAGTTCCTTATGAGAAAGCGGAATATCGAGTTCTTGTTGTAGACGATGAAAAAGTAAACAGACAGGTTTTATTTAATCAATTTTCATTAGAGCACTATCATGTATCTTTGGCAGAGAACGGGATTGAAGCTTTGGAAATTTTAAATGAAAGGGAATATGACCTGGTTTTTCTGGATATTATGATGCCCAAAATGTCAGGATATGAGGTGTGTAAAAAAATTAGAGAAAAATATAACCTTTTTGAGCTTCCAGTATTAATGCTTACTGCAAAAAATCAGCCAAAGGATTTAGTTGCAGGATTTGAAGCTGGAGCTAATGATTATGTCAATAAACCTTTTGATAAAAAAGAACTTTTATCCAGAACCAAAACATTGCTTCTTTTAAATCATTCGATTAGAGATATTTTAATGCTTAATGAGGAAATCAATGAGACCCAGAGCGAAATGATATATACATTAGGAGAAGCTGCTGAAGCTCGTTCAAGAGAAACAGGGTATCATGTTAAAAGAGTGGCGGAATACTCCTATTTATTAGCAATAAAAAGCGGCTTTTCTCAGGAAGAAGCCAATATGTTAAAACTTGTTTCGCCTATGCATGATATAGGAAAGATAGCTATAGCGGATGAAATCTTAAATAAGCCTGGGAAACTCACTCCGGAAGAATTTGAAATTATCAAATCCCATGTGGAAATTGGATACAATCTGATTAATAAATCAAATAGAAAAATGTTGAAGCTTGCCTCTGTCATCGCCTATGAGCATCACGAAAAATATAACGGTACAGGATATCCAAGAGGATTAAAAGGTGAGGAAATCAGTATTTATGGTAGAATTTTAGCTCTCGCAGATGTGTTTGATGCACTAGCGAGTGACCGTGTATATAAGAAAGCCTGGGAAATGGACCGTATATTGGAATTAATAAAAAATGAAAGAGGAAATCATTTTGACCCTCACTTAGTTGACATTTTTTTTGAAAATCTCAGTGAATTCATTGAAATAAAAAATAAATATACTGAGTCTATCAAAAATGAGTTGGGGACTATTGACTAAAGAAATACTATAGATATCCACTTTTGTAATTAAATTCTGATTATCAATAAAAATACCATGCACCCTGCTAAGCTAAACACTAGTCCATATTGTATACTGTCACTGATTGAGTTGAACGGATACCCAACGGCTGCTGCAATTAGTCCTGCCAAAGCTGATGGGATTAAATGGATTACTTTTTGTGAAGGCATAATCAGCCCAGATACCTAAAATCAGCCCAAAAATCTTTTACCTTTACTTTCAAATTTCTACATACATACACTGGAATAAATGTGTTGTAAGGCATAGTATACTCACTGATTATGATATCTTTCTGACTCACCTCATCAAAGTACAATTTTAGAGTTTGTTCAGGTACACCTATAGATATCATAACTTCACCCGAAAAATCACCAGGGCCCCATAAATAGTAGGTTAAATGGCCGCTCATTGCATTTGGAAGTCCATATTTTTTACCTAATAGGTCAATTGCTCCGGCTGCTCCATAATATCCGGCAAAAATTCTGCATTTATTTCTATCAACTTCAGGAAGCCCCTGATATACTTTATTGACAGTATAGACCATATTATCCCATCCAAACCTGTCTGCAAGAGTTTGAGGAAAGCACGCTTTTGGGAGTTTGTCGAATGTAACAGATTTGTTAATCATACCAAACATATTGAAATAAACTGTAAGTTGATCAGGGGATAATATCGGAATGGCTGCAGGTGCTAAAGCAAGGCCTGTAATTAAAATGTATGATACAAACGAAATCTTAAGTGCTTTTCTATTCTTTATTGCCAGTTTCTCTTCAAGAAATACTGCACCAGCTGAATATAAAGGAATAAACAAGGCTGATAACATATAGCTTTTTGCATCTAATAAAAATAAAACAAGTAAAGATACAAAAAACATAACTCCAAAGAATCTTAAATACTTTTGCGTTTTATCAAAAACAATTTTATATATACCTGATAACCATAAAGGTAATGTGAACGGATTCATAATAATAATAATATTTATCAAATACTCAATTATTGAAGCTTTATAAGTCCTGACTGCTTTATACGTAGTCCAGTAATCCAAGGTAGGCCATCCGTTAACCAGCTGCCAAATAATATAAGGTGATATTATGATAAGAAATGCGCCAAGACCAAACCACGGCCACTTGGAATTAAGATGCGTACTGTGTTTAAATAAAATTAATGCAATCAAAAATCCGAGGCCATAAAATAAAATGGTAGTCTTAGTCATTACAGCTAAACCTGCTGTCAAGCCAAGCGGTATCCAGAGCCTTCTATTTTCAGACTTAATAAATCTAATAAGGAAAAACAAAAAAACAGATAAAATCAACTGATCGAAACCATCATAGGCAAAAAACGAATTCATGGTTAACCATACAGGAGCAGCTATAAATGCAAGTCCTGAAACACACGCTGCAAAGAGCTTACCTCCCATTTCTCTTGTTATCATACATACAAAAGTAACGGTAGCAGCTCCTGCCATAGCAGGTATAATGTGTAATGCAAAAAGTGATTCCCCAAATATGTTTCTGCTAACAGCCAGTATAGCAGGAACAATTGGCGGCAGATCTACATATCCGAAAGCTAGATGCTTGCTTAGGGCAAGAGTATATAATTCATCAATAAAGTAACCATAACCATTCGCAGTTAAAATATGTACGATGAATTTAAGTAAAACCAATGCTATAACCACAATTTTGAATTTATCTTCTTTATAACCATTGTTGTCTTTAAATTTCTTAAAATTATCTATTCCTTGTAAAACTAGTTTTTTGGTCATCATAGATACCTCTTTATTTAATCGCTATGGTAATAATTCATTTGCATACTATTGCCTATTTATAAAGCCCTGCACTGCCTTCTTCAATGTCTATTTGTCCTATGATTATCATTGAGTTTCTTGGTGCAGTCGTTCTGATATTATAATCATTTCATGTATCTACATTAAATGAAACGTGATCAATACATTTTTCCAATACCGTACCGCCTGAGATTGTGACTTTGTATGACATTTATAGCCCCCCATTTATGCAATTAAAAGTCACTGACATTTTATCAAACTGGGGGATTTATGCAAGCTTGATTAATAGACATGGAAGGAGGGCAAGTGCTTGAGAATATGTAAATAAGGAGAAATTATTTATTCACATGTTAAGAAGGTCATAATAAGGATTTCTTTCAAAATTTAGTGATAAAGCCAAAATTTTAAAGGAAATCTATAGTTTTAAAGTTTTTCATCTATAGCGTATATTAAAAGCTTGTATAATTTAATAGTATAGGAATTTGCATTTTAAAAAGTTCGCCTGAAGGGCGTTAAGTTCATCTTTAATAATTTTAATCCAATATTATTTGCGATAGTTCAAATTTACTGACAAAACCATTTTCATAATATACCGTTAGCGTCCTATAATAGTTAAGTTCAGGGCTTTCCTTATTTCCATAACAAAATTTGTATTCAACAGACGCATCACCTGAAAAACCTTTGTCAGGCTTTCCATAAAGCTCTTCTACCTTTTTTATGGAATCTCCAACCTTTAAACCTCTTTTTGTCTTGTACTTATCTGTGGATACTTCTATACCAACCACCTCAGAACAAAATTCAAATAATTTAACTCCTTTATACTCTATACTGCTATTATAATCATTTATTAAATCTTCTGTTTTACCCCCTAAAGCCTCATATGCGTCACCCATTGACATACCTAATGCCGGTCCATTTACAAGGCATCCATCATCCTCAAAAATTGGTTCAATATCAACCGGTTCATCCTTATCGTATTTAACTTTAATTTTTGCATCAACCAATTTAAACTCATCTTTGTGTGGTTCAAGGTAAAAATCTACGACTGCAACATCATTGAGCATAACTTCATTGAACTCACTGTTTTCATCTGGCGGCCCAAAGTAGTACTCAATAATTTTCATGTTAATTGTAGAACTATTTTTAATCCTGTACTTGCCTTTATAGTTTACTATTTCCCAATCATTACTAATAACAATCAGGTCATTTTTATCTTTAACATCTTTCATGTTATAAAAAACCCTCTTAGGCATCATTGACTCTGCTGATAATTTGAAATCACCTGAATTGGCCTTTATATTAAGCTTTCTATCATTTAAGATTGCCTGAATACTCTTATTATATTGCCTTGAATTTGATGTGCTATACAAGGCTTTCATTTCACCGTTTTTTACGGTCAGAAGTTCTCTTAGTATAGTTCCATCATCCCTCGAACCATAAAGGTATAGTTCATTTTTAATGTCATTGTTAATATCATATGTGCTCCAATCATCAATTGACTGGTAATTTAAGCTGAAGTGTTTTATAAACTTGTTGCAGTCTGAGTTAAAAACAGATAAAAAGTATCTATAATCCATTTCATATAATACTAGGGTTTCCAAACCATCATTATCCAAGAAATCGCAAGTTAATTTTTTAATACTCTCCTGGTCAATTATCTCATTGCCTATAAAAACATCATACCTCTCATTACTACCGGCTTTCAAAAGAAGTCCTGTGTCATACAAGTACTCTTTGCCCATAAAGCCATCTCTCATAGTATATGAATTCCCGAATTTATGTAGAAGCTCACTTAAGCTTACATTTCCCATTGGGAGTAAATCTTCGTATATATATTTATTTCCCGTAGGGCTTACAACAGCTGGTATTCCTCTCTCATGAAGAGTGTAATAGGAATCGGTTTCAGAAGAATATAGTAGTCTGCATTTCCATGAACTAATGAGTGAATTATCACTGGCAGAATAAATTTTAAAATTGCAGAAACCGTAGCTTTCATCGTCTTTAGCATCTCCAGACCAATATATCTGGTCAAGATTTGTACCAATATACTGCTTTCCAATATCAACCATTACTCCATTTTCATTTCTTATGAAATGTCCCATATCAACAGCTATCTGGATATTTAAATTCTTCTTTTTGAGATTATCATTAATAAGCTCTATCTTTGCGTATTTGGGCCCATAAGCTTGATAGCCTTTTACCCAGTTAAAAGTAATATCCCCATTATCAATTGGATTTTTATACTCATAAATATATTGAGCCATGGAACCTATGTCAGAAAAATTCAGCTTTTTATTCGGTTCTTCTGTTAAAAAACAATCCTCAAAGGATATATAATCACACTTAAAATTCCGTATTCCTACATTTTGCGGTGAGAACTCAGTATTCTTAAATACAAAATCATTACATTTATATAGATCCATTAGTGTGGAAGATCAATCAATAATTGTTGAATTCTTCACCTCGACATTTTGCGTATTGTCACAAACCAGTATTACGTTCAGGCCCATCTTCAGCTGTAGGCTCAACCTTGTTATCAATTTCGTTTTCTACAATCAGCTTATTGTTTGTACCTGTCGGTGGTATATTTTTATTAATTTCATTCGATTGGCATGAAGCCATTAAAAATGATAGCATAAAAACTAAAACAATATATTTTTTGACCACTTAACTATTCCCCCTTAATCTCTGCTATTACCATTATAAACCTAGTTAATCGTTGTTGCCAGATATTAATAATCATATGTTTTATACCTGATAGTCACGTTTTTTATTATACAATATGACTTTAGTCATATTTTCAATTTAAGAAAGTGCTCTTTGACTTAATTTATGTACCCATAATATTTTAATATTATTGTATATTTTAGATGAATAAGATAAGATCTATGAAGCCATACTTGCCGTTTTTAACTACTTATAAAAAGTTTGATGAAAAGTTTTGAAATAATAAGTCATTTCTTAAGCTGCTATATGGTATTATGGATTTTCTTGTTTCACTTTTTATTGTATAAAGGTTTGAATTAAATTATAATTTTTTTCCGTCATGTTCCACAGTATACGGAAACTTATCTATACATGATTTATAACGATACAGAACTTTACCACTCTTATCTTTAATTTTACAAAACTATTGAAATTTATAGTAACTTTTGGTAAAATTATTAAGTCTACTCATTTCAAATTTTATCATCTTTAGTGTAGTTAATTCATTAGAAATGTAACATCATTTGCTTTGTTTCTGTTTCATGTGTTGCACAGAAATTCTTTTATTGAAGGACTCTTCTTAGCGTGTCTGACAGAATATCAAATTTCAAAAATTTTGAAGTCTTTTTTTCAACGGGTTTTATGAGAATGGGCAGTACAAGTTTTACTTGTAACTTATGAAAAAAGTATAAGTGACAACAAAAAATTAAATCGACAGGAGGTTATGCACAAGCATGCGAAAAATAATTTCATTTTTGGTAGCAATGGCTTTGTTGTTCACGACTACGCCAATCTGACTATGAAAAATGTCCCTGATATAATTTTATTCTAAGATAGATAGATTTAGGAAGATTTGAGAGAAGCGCCATCATTTCAAATTTTAGCAAATCCGGTAATCATCAAAACAGAAAAGGAGTGTTCAAAAATATGAGGAATCTCAAAAACCTATCTGCAGCAGTTCTGGTAGTAGCATTGGTGCTTACTTCTATGACTGCCGTATTCGCAGCTGATGAAGCTACAGTAGCAAACGCTGATAAGGCTTTAACACTAAAGGATATGGGTCTCTATTCAGGTCAGGATGCAAATGATCCTAAAGTTGGTTTAGTGGACGCATTGACTACACAGGATTCATTGATTTTTCTAGCTAAATTATTTGGTTACTTTGAGACTGCCAGTGCATTAATAGATGACGAAGTAGCAGAAGACTTGGCTAAATTTGATGATGCTGCCAGTATATCAGAATATGCCAAGAAAGTAGTTGCATATTCAGCAGCAAATGGGATTTTGAGCGGTTCAACACAAGATGGCAAATTCTTTGTAGGAGCTAAGGATACTGTTACAGCTGCAAGATTCGCTACATTTATGCTCAAACAGATGGGTTATTCTGTTGCAGATTACAAAGAATCAGTTGCTAAGCTTGCAGAAACTAAAGGAAGCAAAGTTGATGCGACTGTAACCGGTGACTTAACCAGAGACGCTGCGGTTGGCGTAATGTATGGTGCTCTGACTGCTGAAAAGGCTAGCGGAAAGAAAGTTATCGAAGATATCGTTGGTGACAATGCTGACTTAAGGAAAAAGGCCGAGAGGATTGGCTTAATAGATCCTCCTCCAACTTCTGACGTAGCTGTTGAATCAGTTAAGGCTTTAAACTGTAAGCAGATAGAAATTGTATTTAATCAGGAAATGGATAGAGACTTAGTCGAATCTGAGGATTACTATGAGATAAAGGATAAGGGCGATAAAATAATAGAACTTGGTGATAACAGTGCTTCATTAGATTCTGATAACAAAACAGTTATTATTACTTTAGATAAAAAAGTTGCTGATATGCTGACTAACTCAACTGAAGCAACAGTAAAAATTAAGAGAAATATCAAGACTAAGAATAATAAAAGATTAGATAAAGATGCTGTATTTGAAAATGTTGCAGTACAAGATGGTCTTATTCCTACAGTCACAAAGGCTGAAGCTACAGGAGAGAAAAATATAAGAATCACATTCTCAGAGCCTGTTTATGACAAAGGTGATGATAATTCAATTGCTGAAGCCAACTTTAAGGTCGTAAGCGGAACATATGAATATTATGTTCAAAAAGCCACTTTGAACAATAATGTTATTAACTTGGTAGTCGGAACAGAATTAGTTGAAGGTCCTATCGATGTTACAGTTAATAACGCAGGTACAAGTGACGATAATGCAATTGTTGAC
Organism: Bacillota bacterium; assembly: GCA_023421115.1. Classification (GTDB taxonomy): domain Bacteria; phylum Bacillota; class Clostridia; order Acetivibrionales; family Acetivibrionaceae; genus Acetivibrio. Next base: position 108,697 of record JAEZUI010000264.1, read on the forward strand.
TATGCCGGATATGCAGTATTCAAGGCTAAAACAACATTTAACTATGTTAAGGATACATCTGTATCGGTCGTTACTGTAAAATCAGCAAAGGAAGACAGAGTTGTTCTTGGTTTTTCGAAGCCGATCAAGGGTACAAACATCAAGCTATATCATACAACAAAAAACGATGCATCCAAAATGGCAACAGCTACAACGACTGACTATGTAGATGAGATCATATTTACATATGACTCGGATACGATAACGAAATTACCAGATGGAAATATTTCACTTTACCTGATAAACAGCAATGATAATGATAATGATAAGTTGGTTGATGCTTATGGTATAAAGGTACCAGACCAGACACTTACTTGTACAGTTGTAATTGATAAAACTCCTCCTGTTTTTGTCTCTGGCGATTTTGATAAAGACGAAAGTATTGAGTTATTATTTGATGAAAAGCTTGATAAAGAATATGCAAAAAAGGCGGAAAACTATGAAGTAAATAAGGTTAAAGACAATACAGTGATATCTTTCTTACCTAAAATAGAAGATAAAAAAGAGGAAGTAGTTACACTGGTAGCAAATCCTAAGTTAGATGATAATACTGAATATCAGGTGACAATTAAAAAGGCACGGGATATTTATAGAAACGAAATTACAAAGAATTACACTTATACTTTCACGACCGGGGATTACAAGCATCCAAAGGTAATTGATGATCCAAATATTTATCCGCATTGTTCTGCACTAGCTCAAAAGGGTGAAATTACAATTGTATACTCTGAACCTATGAATGAAGCGCAAATGCTTGATAAAGCAAACTATATGGTATCAATTGATGAAGGTAAAAACTATAAGGTTTTAGGTGATGATGATTCAATTACTATGGTTAATGATAAGACAATTACAATTTATGTTAAGGAACTTAAGAATAAGAATGATCCAACTATCAGGCCTTATGTAAAGATAGCTGCAATCATGGATCTTTCAGGAAAGAGATTGTATGGTCGTATTGATGCTTACACTGTTGAAAATATCGGGGTAGAGCCGGTGATCGTAACAGTTAAATCAGCAAAGGAAAAACAAGTTGTTCTAAGTTTTTCGAAGCCAGTCAAGGGTTCAAACATCAAGTTATACCATACAGATAAAAACAATGAAGCCAACAAGGCAATAGCTGACGCGGCAAACTATGTAAATGAGATCACATTTACATTTGGCTCGAAATTACCAATTGGAAAACTTGACCTTTACCTGGTAAACAGCACAACTGCTAATGAAATGCTAATTGATCGTAATGATATAAAAGTGCCAGACCAGTCTCTTACTTGTAATGTTGAAGGAATACCAGCGAAGGTAACAGTTAAATCAGCAAAGGGAAACACAGTTGTTCTTAGTTTTTCGAAACCGGTCAAAGGTTCTAATATAATGCTATCTTATAACAATGAATTATACAGGGCAGATGCTACAAGGACTTATTATACAAATGAGATCGAATTTAGATTTAACAATTCGTTGCCACTTGGAGAACTTAAACTTTACCTGGTAAACAGCGAGATCGAAGACGAAAGGTTAGTTGACAATGAAGGTGTATTTGTGCCGGACCAGACTCTCAGTGGTGTTGTTGAGGTAATACCATCCCCATCCCCTTCCCCAGCTTCAACCTCCCGGACTGAAACGGATAATACTCCTCCTGCTGTTATTAGTTGCACAGTAAATAGCAATGAGAGTATTACGATAACATTTAGTGAAAGACTTAATATGGCAACTGCAACAGATTCGGCCAGCTATGTAGTGAAGAAGTCTTCAGAAAGTGAAGAAATACCTTTGTCAGCTACAATAGATGAGTCAAGGAAATCAGTTGAACTAAATTTCCATTTTGAATTAGAATATAATACTAAATATCAGTTGTTGATCAAAAAGTACAAAGATACATCTGGAAACGAAAATAAATCTGACTATGAATATAATTTCACCACCTCAGATCATACTGCTCCTAAGGTTACTAAATGCACAGTAAACAGGAATGAAAGTATCACGATAGTATTTGATGAAAAACTTGATGAAGATACTGCAACTAATCCAAACAGTTATGTAGTAAAGAAACTTCCAGGCGGTGAAAGAGTATCTTTGTCAGCTGCAATAGATGAAGCAATGACATCAGTGGAGCTAAGTTTCGATACTAAATTAGAAGATAATAGTGATTATCAGTTGTTGATCAAAAAGTATAAAGATACTTCTGGAAACGAAAATGCATCCGATTATGTATTTGATTTCACCACCTTGGAATCTATACCTCCGGAGGTAATAAATAACCCAGAGGATGATTATGATTGCTTTTTAGTAGTTGAAAAGGGTAAGATTTCCATAAATTACTCTGAAGCTATGAATGAAACACAAATGCTTGATAAGGGAAACTATCAGGTATCGATTGATCAGGGTCTGAATTATATGGCTCTAGGTGATGATGATTCAATTACAAAGGTTGATGATAGGAGAGTTCTGATTTATGTCAAGGAACTTGAGGGTACATATTTAATTCCTTATGTAAAGATAGCTCCAATCGAGGATCTTGCAGGAAATAAATTGTATGATAGTGATGAGCCTTACATTATTGAAAATATTGAACCGGAAAATGTTCATGTTGAAGAAGCTCAATTAATTGCTAAGAATAAGATCAAGCTTGTATTCAACAAGAAGATGGGAAGTTTTAATTTGGGTGATTTTGAAATTCTCTCAACAACCCCGGGTGAAATTAGTTTTTCAGCTTGTGAATCAAATACTGTTAATTCTGATGGAAAAACAGAAGTGGTTTTGATTCTGAACAAAGATTTGACTACTGATGCTAAAGATGAGTCAGGTACTTGGGTTGAGATTACTACTGTTCCTACAATATCTTCAGAGTCGGAATTGGGTAGTAAGTTGCTACCTTATTTCAGTTTTCTTGATGACAAGCTAACTCCTGAAATTGTTATGTGGGATCATGATAATGATGAATCAACTCCTGAAGTTGCTAAGGTTATAGCTAGTGGAGATATTGCTAATCCTCAATATTATGGCGATGACTACAGTGTTCCATCGGGTTTTTTCGGTATTATAACGATTTTTTTCTCAGAAACTATTGATGTATCAACTCTTACAGTAGATACATTCAACGTAGATGGTTTCACAATAACTGGTATAACAGTTCATGCTGAAGCCAAGACTGTAGTTCTTGCAGTTACAGTTCACACTGCCCATGCATCTGTTAAGACAACTGTAACTCAAGTTTCAGAAATACATGATTTAGCTGGCAATGCATTAGCTACTGCTGCAACATGGGAAGTTACGTTGGATGAAAGGCATACCAACTAGAATTAGCGGGGTCAGGTTTGATATATTCCCTTATTGCTATCCAGAAATCAATAAGAGAATATTTCAAGCCTGACCCCGTCAATTATTTGGTCACTATATTTTTCATCGTCGTTCTCTTTAAAAACCCTATAGCGAAGTGACATTCGAAAGTTTTGCCATAATCCTTTTCATGATTCCATCTTACACGTTAATTTCATCAGTTATTTTGATCTGTGCGATTTTGTTCCTGATTTCCTGTATACTTGCAAGCACAGGTTCAACTCTCTGGCCGACCTCATTCCAGTATAATTCTTAAACGTTTTTCATTTTTTTTGCTGCACTCAATCAGGATCTCCTCCCCTAGATCTCTTGTAAGTATTGAGATAGTCGGGAATTCACTCAAATTTGCGTAGCCGGCTTCTTTTAGCAAAGCCTTTGCTTTATTTACGTTGTGGGTTGAGAATTCCTTATGCATATATTCCCCGCCCTTTAACCTAAAATCGCTACCTGGTTCTGCATCAGGTATGCCTGGAGGGACAAAACCAGTTGCAACTTCTTCATTCATTTTACCTTCTTCAACAATATAGTTTCTATCAATTGCCAATTCTAAAGCTTGCCTGACTTTGATATCGTCAAAAGGTTTGTTTAGGATTAATTCTATTCCTTAAGTGATTTTTTCAACCTTGCCACGCCATCCTCTATCTGTGCCATACTCAAGGCTCCATATCCCTCAACCCGTTCATTACATCATAAGTGTAGCTTATACATTTATTAGATGACATCAGTAACTGTCTTAATAATATTCCAAGCTTTTAAGTACCTATTTTACACTACTATATCTAATACCTTTGTAAAGTGTAGAAATAATATCTATAACACTAATAACTACAATACCTACAAAAAATCCTGTTTTTAAATTGGCCCACATGCTAGCAAAATCAATGGATAACTTCATATTCTTCATAATTTCATTTAAAAAATCCGGGTTCCATACACTAGGGCTAGCAAATACGCATAATATCAAAATTGTGGACATTCCACCTAAGGCAGCAATTGCAATTGAAAGTTTTAAGGTCCATCTTCTGCTATACAGTTTCAATACTTCTTTAAGAACCTGCAATAAAAGTACCGAGAGAATAATTATACCAAAACCTTTCATAGCCAACTGATCAAAAATAGGTATCACTTTTATTCCATTTTCTACCTCAAAATACGCTGCAAAAACCTGTGGAGTATTATAAAGTAATGCTAAAAATATTGTGCTTAATATAATTGAAATAATGGGATCATGTATAGGTATTGCAGCCTTTTTCTCAGGAATTACAGGTAATTGTGAAGGATTCCAATTGTTCTTTTCCATACTCTTTTCCGAAGGACTCTTACTAGCATTCATGTAGCTCCTTTCAGCAATTGTAAATACTATTGTAACCCATGCAAATGCCTGCAATCCCCCATTAAACAGTGCTGTTAAATAATTCGTTGCAATATCAACACCGTTTTGGTCCTTTGAAAAAATGCTTTGCACCATAATCGCAACAGTAATTCCTACAAATACCGAAATAAGAACAATCTTTAGTATCAATAAGTATGTATCATAATATTTGGGCCCTATCAGATGCCGTTTAGAACCTCTATAATTATCAGCTAGTATTTCAGGATCACCTAATTCTATAAGGACCTTCTTCACCTTGTCATCATATGGTATAGACTCCTCATTCTCCTCAATCATATCATCTATGAGTGTCTTCAACTCCTTATCTATATCACCTCGCTGCTTTTCCGGCAGATTTCTTGTGACAGCGTAAATATATCTATTTACCAAATCCATATTTCTCACTCCTTTATGATAGTATCCATTTTTTTTACCATCTCAAACCATTGATCGCATAGTCTGTCGTATATTTCCCTTCCATATTCACTCAACCGATAGTATTTTCTAGGTTTTGCCACATCAACATCCCAATTGCATTCCAATAAGTTTTGCTTTTCCAATCTTCTTAAAAGTGGATATAGTGTTCCAGCGTCTACAGGTATTCCTTTCTCCTTGAGTAATAAAACCAGTGAATACCCATATTGGGGAAGTTTTAGCTGGCTTAATACGCTGAGTATAATTGTACCCCGCCTTAGTTCTAGCAAAAGACTGTCAAATAAATCCTCCTGCAAATTTTCTCCCATAGGTACACCTCCTATTTATATTATACTGTATGTCACACAATATTGTAAATAATACAATAATGTTTTTTCATTAATAATATTTGATTAACATTAACTTCGGTTTATTTAGACAATACCTTTTAGATAAAAAAATCTCCAATTCAGCAAAAGGCAGCTACCTCTATTGAGATAACCGCCTGTGTAGTAGTCATCAGCCGAAACTGTGTGACCTTTGAATTACTCTATTATGTATTTATCTTTATACCCAAGTTATAAGAAAAGGCGTTAAAACTTCTTGAAAAGTATATATTATAGGTTAAACTTTTATTATGAACCTCATAAGTAAAAGTTTAAAGCATGACGATAAAAATATATAAGAAATTTAAAGGAGAAGTTATGAAATATGTAGATAAGCGGGCTTTTAAAATACTTGAGGATTTAAATATTTCTAATTCTGTAGCCAAAGAGCTTGAGAGAGGTCGTATTACACAGGAAGACTTTGAGTACGCTAAGGAAAAAGGTGTTATGTTTGATGATATATATCTGATACATGAGCAGGCATATGCAATGAGGGAAGAAATACTGAAGGTGATCTCGCTTGAAGATGTCTCAGAAGCCTTTTTGTACAGTTTGTCAACAAGGCATTTAGCCTATCGGTCAGCTTTAGCAAGCTATGTTTATTTACTTAACATTCCAAAACATGACTGGCGGGAAGTGGAAAATTACAGAGTAACCATTACACAAAAGGACGGTACCCAGATAAAAGGAAAGAGTCTAGGCTGGTGTGGAATTTGTCATTGGAATTTGGGAAGGGACGAAGTAGTTGAAACAGCTGAACTTTTTGGCAGAAATTTTGCAAATTACTACAGGCTGAAATACGGAATGAGTTGTCAAAATGTTAATTTTGCACTTGCGGATTTGAAGTTGTTTTTACAACTGGACAAAAAGCATTGCTGCGAAGAAGATGTAAAAATATTGTCAAAGATATTGGAATGTGTCAATGAACTGGAACCCAATAATAAGGCTGGTGTACTCCAAAAATTGATTTCTCACAAAAAGTTTTTCCCATCTAATAAAAGTGAAGTATCAACAATTCTAGATACGCTAGGGATGTGTGGAATATTGGAGACACACGAGCAAAGAGGCTTTCTTTATGAATATTCAAATGCTCTTCAGACATCACCTCCGGAACTGACAAATGATTATTATTACCCAGTTAACTGGTGGAAAGCCAAAAACGGAATTAATAGGGATGCACTACAAACTGTATTTGGTAATATAATTATAGGGTGAATGTAAATGTGCTGGTTTCTATATAAGGTGAAATTGGCACATTTTTAGCTTGTTATTATTCCGATAAAGGAATATAATAGGAAGAAGATTGGAGGTTCCGATTATGGAATATTTAACAACCGTTGAAATGTCTGAGAAATGGAAGATTACACCTAGACGAATCGGGGTATTGTGTTCAGAAGGACGAATTGAAGGAGCGATAAAGAAAGGAAAAACTTGGTTGATTCCATCGGATGCGGTAAAACCGTCAGATGCTAGATATAAGAAAAGACTCGAGGGGGATAAGAGCTAATGATAGATACTAAAAAAGAACAGGAACGGGATGAGCTGCACCGTGCTATTTGGGCAATTGCAGATGAATTAAGAGGAGCGGTAGATGGGTGGGATTTTAAGAACTATGTTCTTGGCACTATGTTTTATCGATATATTTCGGAAAATATCATTAATTATATTAATAGTGGAGAAATTGAAGCTGGAAACGTAGATTTTGATTATGCCAAAATGTCAGATGAGGATGCAGAACAAGCCAGAGAAGGTCTTGTAGAAGAAAAGGGATTCTTTATCCTGCGGAACCTCCTTGTGTCTTATGATGAATTTAAGGGCAAGGAATTGATTTCAGAACGGGACTTGCAGGATTACCTTGGCAGGTATCAGGACTTACGAGATGAATGGAAGCGTAAACGTGAATCTGGTGAAAGTACAGATATTATAGATGACATTGTATTTGAAGTGGAACTAATCAAGCAGATAGAAATTAATATAGATTATATATTGATGCTGGTAAAGAAATATCATGACACTAACTGTGAAGATAAAGAAGTTCTGATTACCATAAAAAAGGCAATCGATGCCAGCCCAGAACTTCGTAGCAAAAAACAGCTGATTGAAACCTTTATTGCAGGTGTTAACGAGACAGATGATATTATGAATGAATGGCATGATTATGTGGTAGAACAGCGAGAACAGGAACTTCAGACAATTATAAAAGAAGAAAAGTTAAAGCCAGTGGATACGAGAAAGTTTATTGAGAATGCCTTTAGGTATGGAGAAATTAAGACTGTTGGAACTGATATTGATAAGATAATGCCGCCTGTTTCGAGGTTTACTGGTGGTAGGACGGAGAAGAAAGAGGGTGTTATAGATAAACTGAAAGCATTCTTTGAGAAGTATTTTGGTATTGGTGGTTCTAGTTCTTTTACGGATGAGAATGAGGAAACTTTTTATCCATATGTATTGCCAGATAAGGACTTGAAAATTGCTGAAGATAAACCTGTTGTGGATTGAGAAATAATATCATAATTATTAACAGTATTGCCATAAAAGTCTCCTCCTTGGCATTTGTTGTCTGTAATTCTTGCCAAGAAGGAGACGTTTAATTTTTCTATAAACAGGATTCTACAGTAGGTCTAAAAAACTTAAATAATATTAGGACCTAAGTTTAACTTTAGTGTTTCAACCATTTCATGATTCTTCTTAGGAACGATTAAAATATAAGTTCCAACTCTGGGATAACGAAAAATTTGATTTGATAATGTTTTCACAATTTGAGAATAAGAAGTTGTTTTTTCGTTATCCCTTAACATCAATTCTATTATAAACTATTCCTAAATCATCAAAAACATGAATTCACCATCCTTAAAAAAGATGACTATATTGATAATGCTTGGATTGTTGTATATAATAATAACATCAAAATGATAAAACATAAAATGCACAAAAGAAGGGAAAGAACATTACGAAATGAGGTTTGTGTAGTAGTGGTGTAGTGCGGGTTTCGCTTTGTTTTTGAGGTGTGTTAAAGATTGACAAAGCAGCGCTATTAAGTTATAATTTTTGAATTGTGATAACTGGCTGATTCAATATATGGAAACAAATTTTCACGAAGCTATATTGAATTTTGAATTGCTATGTAGAAGATTTTTAATGAAGTTATATACATATTTGTGATAAGAATATAGAGGTTTATTAAACGTGTTACGTTTGGAGGAATAATAAATGAAACATGATTTTAAAGTCATAGAAGCTAAATGGCAGAAAAAATGGGAAGAGGCAGCGGTTTTTAATGCAGTGGATAATAGCGAAAAGCCTAAGTTTTATGCGTTAGTCGAGTTTCCCTATCCTAGCGGTGCGGGTATGCATGTAGGACATATCAAAGCATATTCCGGTCTTGAAGTTGTATCTAGAAAACGTCGTATGGAAGGTTATAATGTTCTTTTTCCAATAGGATTTGATGCTTTCGGCTTGCCAACTGAAAATTATGCTATCAAAACCGGAATGCACCCAAGGAAAATTACAGATAACAATATTGTGAAATTTACCGAGCAGCTCAAGAAGGTGGGTTTTTCCTTTGATTGGTCCCGTGTAGTTGACACAACTAAAGAAGATTATTACAAATGGACCCAGTGGATTTTTTTAAAGATGTATGAAAAGGGACTTGTTTTTCGTAACACAGCATTAGTTAATTACTGTCCGTCATGTAAGGTTGTATTGTCCAATGAGGACAGCCAGGGTGGCAAATGTGATATCTGTAATAGTGATGTAGTACAAAAATCAAAGGATGTTTGGTATCTGCGTATAACAGAATACTCTGAAAAGCTGCTGCAGGGCCTTGAGGAAGTTGACTATCTGCCAAACATAAAGCAGCAGCAAATGAACTGGATAGGTAAATCTACCGGTGCCTTTGTTGATTTTTTGATTGCAGATAAAGAAGATAAGCTTCGTGTATATACAACTCGTCCAGATACCTTGTTTGGTGTTACTTTTATGGTAATGGCACCTGAAAATCCGCTTATTGATAAATATGCCAAAGAGATTACCAACATGAATGAGGTTGAAGAATACCGCAATGTGTGTGCCAAGAAGACAGAATTTGAGCGTACGCAGCTTGTAAAGGAAAAGACAGGTATATGCCTTAAGGGTATAGAGGCAGTGAACCCGTTGAATGGAAAGCGTATTCCTATTTACATTGCAGACTATGTAATGATGGGCTACGGTACGGGTGCAATAATGGCTGTTCCTGCTCATGATGAGCGTGACTATGAGTTTGCTAAGAAGTTTGGAATAGATATCGTTGAAGTCATAAAGGGTGGAGACATCTCTGAAGCAGCATATACTGGTGATGGTGAGATGATTAATTCTGAATTCCTGAACGGATATAAGAATAAAAAAGAGTCCATAGCACGAGTTATTGAAGAAGTTAAGAAACTTGGCATTGGAGAAGCCGCAGTGCAGTATAAGATGAAGGATTGGGCCTTTAATCGTCAGAGATACTGGGGCGAACCCATTCCAATAATTCATTGCCAAAAGTGTGGAGTGGTTCCCGTTCCCTATGAGGAATTGCCTTTGAGATTACCAGATATGGAAAATTTCGAACCGGGCGTAGAGGGTGAATCACCTCTTGCAAAGATTGATTCTTTTGTGAACTGTACTTGTCCGAAGTGCAAGGGCTCTGCAAAACGTGAAACTGACACAATGCCACAGTGGGCAGGTTCATCATGGTATTTCCTGCGTTACTTAGACCCTGATAATAATGAAGCTTTTGCTTCTGAGGATAAATTAAAATATTGGATGCCGGTTGATTGGTATAATGGAGGCATGGAACATGTTACCCGACATATGATATACTCCCGTTTTTGGCATCACTTTTTGTATGATATCGGAGAGGTAAATACTCCTGAACCTTATGCTAAACGTACTGCACAAGGCCTGATTTTAGGACCTGACGGTGAAAAAATGAGCAAATCAAAGGGTAATGTTGTTGATCCGTTGGATGTAGTCGATGTGTTTGGAGCAGATGTACTGCGTACTTATGTCTTGTTTATGGGTGACTATGCCTCTGCCGCTCCATGGAGTGAGAGCTCAGTAAAGGGTTGTAAGAGGTTTCTTGAACGTGTCAGCAATTTATATGATATTGCTAGTGGAGAAGGTGTTACACCACAATTGGAAACATCTTTCCATAAGACTATCAAGAAGGTTTCAAATGATATTGAAGAAATGAAGTTCAATACTGCAATTGCAGCCTTGATGGGACTAATTAATGAAATCTTTGACCATGGTTCTCTAACCAAAGATGAACTAATAACCTTTACAAAACTGCTTTGCCCGGTTGCGCCTCACCTATGTGAGGAAATCTGGGAGAAAGTCGGAGGAAAAGGATTTTTAGCCTTAGCTCCTTGGCCTAAGTACGATGAAGCAAAGACTATAGATTCAACTGTAGAAATTGCTGTCCAGATAAACGGTAAACTTCGCGGTGTTGTTGCACTTGCGTTAAACTGTTCACAAGATGAAGCAATGGCAGCAGCTAAAAAAGTTCCCGACATACTACCTTTCATAGAGGGTAAAACTATTGTGAAAGAGATTTACGTTCCAAACAAGATTATCAACATTGTTGTAAAGTAAATTGCAAAACAGATAAAATAAAATTTTATGACCACGAATATTTATAAAGTTTGATTTGGTGATAAAACCTAAAAGATGAGGTGGGATTTCTAAAAATCCACCTCTATTTTATTAAACAATAAACTCTCCCTATCAAATTTAATACTCAAACCTAATTTTCTAAAGTCACTATATTGATAAATGAAGATAAATAGTTCATAATATACTAAAAACAACTAGGAGAGATTTACGAAATGTCGATGGAAAATGTTTTGCTTGCATTCGCCCTTACATTATTTGCCGGTCTTTCGACTGGAATTGGCGGGTTGTTTGCATTTATATACAGGAGAACAAATACAAAACTCCTATCCGTAGTGCTGGGTTTCTCAGCCGGAGTAATGATTTATGTATCTTTTGTAGAAATTTTATCTGAAGCGCATAACTATCTTATTGCCAGTATGGGAGAGAAGAATGGACCGTGGATTACTGTTGCAGGATTTTTTGGAGGTATGTTTTTAATTGCCATTATCGACAAAATCATACCTTCCTATGAGAATCCCCATGAGACTCGAAAAATAGAGGATATGGAAGCCTGCAGAACTGATGATAACACCAAAAAACTTTTGAGAACCGGATTTTTTACTGCCATAGCAATAACTATACATAACTTTCCAGAAGGGATTGCTACCTTTACATCTGCTGTAAAGGAGCCAAAACTGGGCATTGCCATTGCCATAGCCATCGCAATACACAATATTCCGGAAGGAATTGCAGTATCAATACCGGTATATTGCGCTACAGGAAGCAGAAAACGTGCATTAGGATTATCACTGCTTTCCGGTTTTTCAGAGCCACTAGGAGCATTAATTGGATTTCTTGTATTAATGCCGTTTATGAATGATCTTGTGTTTGGTATATTGTTTGCAGCTGTTTCTGGAATAATGGTTTTTATTTCATTGGACGAGCTTCTGCCAACTGCAAGAGAATACGGAGAACATCACTTGTCTATGTATGGGTTGATAAGTGGCATGATTGTTATGGCTTTAAGCTTGATTCTTTTTGTACAATAGATTTCATTGCTGATTAGGAAGCTTAAGATAAACTTTAGCTCAATTATCACTTTTAGACTTGTTAGTTCAAAGAGATTAAGTAAAACCCAAAGTGATTAGTAAGTAAAAGGGGGATGGAATATGAATAAAAAAGATCAATCATCTGTTTTAAAAGTGAAAAGAGGCAGAACGTTTAAGCGAATATTTATTATAGGAATTTTAGGTATTGTCTTGATTCTTTTGAGCATATTTATTCTTGATGGCTCATTTGGCAAACATGAGCAGAGTATACCAAACGCATCATCTACAGCAAATGAAAATAGTATTGACAAAACTATTGAAAGAAATGATGAATTAACGTCTTTGCCTGAGGAAACTCATAAAGAGGATTTTCAAAAGAGTGTAATAAATACTGAGGGTTCAACAATACAGGATAGATTTAATCTACCGGAAGGATTTGAACGTGTTCCTGTTGCTGAGGGATCTTTTGCACAATATTTGAGAAATCTTCCTTTAAAGCCTCATGGTTCTGTTGTCCACTACTATGACGGACGGGAAAAGGGTAGAGATGTGTACGATGCTGTAATTGATATGGATGTGGGAGAAAGAGATTTACAGCAATGTGCTGATGCCGTAATGCGGTTTAGAGCAGAGTACTTGTACAATAAAGGGCTTTATGATAAGATTCATTTCAACTTTACAAACGGCTTTATGGCGGACTATTCTAAATGGAGGAATGGATACAGGATTGCAGTTGAAGGTAATAATGCTTACTGGGTAAAGCGAGCCGGGTATTCTGAAGATTATGCGGTTTTCAGGCAGTATATGGATATGGTTTTTGCATATGCAGGAACATTGTCCCTCTCTATGGAACTTGATAAGGTGAGTATTGAAGATATGAAAATTGGAGATGTTTTTATGAAAGGTGCATTGCCCGGCCATTGTGTTATTATTGTGGATATGGCGGAAAATAAATCTACGGGAGAAAAGATATTTATGATAGCACAAAGTTACATGCCGGCTCAGGATATTCATGTCCTAAAAAATTACAAAAACAACATAATAAGTCCATGGTACAACTCTGACTTTGGAGAGGAACTAAATACTCCGGAATGGACGTTTGATAAAGAACAGCTTATGAGATTTAAAGAATAGGCAAATAAGTAGTGTTTCCAACCTAAATCTAGGCTTTGGACAAAGAAAGTGAGGATTTATAATGCTAAAACGTTTTCACTATAATTCACCAGTAATACTGACATACACTATATTATCCTTTATAGTGCTAATTCTCAGTGGAGTTACAAAATTTTATTCTACTCGATTGCTTTTTTCGGTATATAGAGGAAGTCTTACCGATGTTTTCTTTTATTTCAGATTGTTTGGACATGTATTAGGACATGCGGATTGGAGTCACTTTTTGAGCAACTTCCTCATAATACTAATAATCGGCCCTATGCTTGAGGAAAAATACGGTTCGAAAAATTTGCTTATGATGATAGCAACTACAGCGTTTGTAACTGGTTTGTTGAATATACTGCTTTTTAATTCTGCATTGCTTGGTGCAAGCGGTATTGTGTTTATGTTTATTTTGTTAGGTTCTTTTGCTAATATAAAAAAGGGAAGTATTCCCATTACTCTAATATTGGTGGTTGTTGTTTACCTTGGAATGGAATTTGCCGATGCATTACTAAAGGAAGATAATGTTTCACAACTTACTCACATTGCGGGTGGCATTTTTGGCTGTATTTTCGGTTTTACCCGTCAGAGTGGCAAGAAGGCATAGCTTGCTGATGCTACTGACAAAGGGTGAATTTAATTTTCGTACACCATATTAGGTTATACTTTTGAATTTTCCGTGTCCTAACAAAAACTTGTTATTTCCATATTTAATACAATGTGTTATAATTATATGCATGTATTACGTTTCTGTAAGTTGATTTCTAAAGGATTTTTATAGTTGAAAAAGCCTAGTTTTACAGTTCTTTTTATCGTCAGTAGAATTTATTTCTTAAGTTTAATTGAATACTTGTGAGTTAATAGCCGATTCAAAAATTATTGAGGTGATTTGATGAAAAAGCGAAAGACATTAGGTCTTCTCATCAACGATATTGATGGGAGCTATCAAACATATATATGGCTAATGTTGAAGCAAGCTGCTGAAGAAATGGACTGCAATTTAATGGTTTTTGAAGGAAGGTCTTTAAAACATGATGATTATGCTGACAAACAGCATCATATTATTTACAATTTTATTGAAAAAGATAGATTTGATGGATTGGTCATTACCAGTTCTTCTATAGCCTCCTTTATAAAGTATGATGAGTTTCTGCAATTCATGAAGAAGTACAGAGATATCCCTTTTGTATCTTTTGGTGTTGAAATACCCGGTGCATTAAGTGTAATTTGCGATACAAAGGTAGGGATGAAAAATCTTATCAGGCATTTAACTGATGACCATGGTTATACCAAAATTATATTTGTAACAGGTCCAGCAGGCAATGATGCTGCAATTGAACGTCTTGAGGCGTATAAAGAAGTTCTTGAGGAAAAAAATATAGATTTTGATGAGAATTTGATATTCCAAGGTGATTTTATATCTAATACGGGCTACCACATAATGGAAGAAATTGTGCTTTCAAAAAAGGAATACGAGGCAATAGTATTTTCAAATGACGATATGGCTTTAGGTGCTATAAAGTGCATTGAAAACATGAAGGATTCAGGAAAATACCCGGTTGATAAAAGAATTATTATTTGCGGTTTTGATGACTCCTTAAATGCAAGCAAGGTAAACCCGCCTTTAACAACAGTAAAACAGCCCATTAAGGAAATGTGCTTTAAATCAGTGGAAGCTTTAATAGAGAGTGAAAATAAAGAAGAGGCTATCATATTGCCTTCAGTTATTGTGAAGAGGGCGTCTTGTGGGTGTGAATATAATAAAGAGAAGGACAAGCTAAATGATATAAATTCAGTAAAATTAGTATTGAATTGTAGAGTGCATGAAAATATTCAGACTTATCTTATCGAGGAGCTTTTTGAAAAGCTTGGACCTGCCTTAAAAAACAGTTTTATTGAAAGTTGTTTTGTATTTAAATATGTTGAAGGACCAATTTTCTATGATGAAGAAATGGCTTTTGATGAAAACTTTAAAGTACCGTTAAGATCTGAAATGATATATGCCTATTATAATGGTGAACGCAAGGCTATAGAACAGAAAGACAATATAATAAGGACTACCCGGATTGTTCCTGAATGTTTTATACCTGAGGATAGGAGATTTACATATCTTGTTATGCCGTTGTTTTTTAAAAATGAACATTTTGGTTATGTATGTTTTGAAGTAACCGATAATGATGTAATGACCTTTGAAATGTTGAGGGGGCAGATTAGCAATACTCTAAAGGGCGCACTTATGTTGCTTGAAAGGGATAGTATTGAAGAAAGCCTTCGGGAAAATGAAAGGTTGGCATCGTTAGGACAGATGATAGGGGGAATATCTCACAATCTTATGACTCCTATTATGTCAATTTCAGGTATATCCACTGCTCTAGGAGATTTAATTAGTGAATACAGGGAATCTATTGAAGATGGAACGGTAACAAAAGAGGATCATTATGAAATAAATTCTGAAATGGCAGAGTGGGTTAAAAAGTTAAAGGATTATAATTCGTACATGTCTAATGTCATAACAACTGTTAAATCGCAGGCAATTCAGTTAAATTCTCATTCGGAAAATGATTTTACAATAGACGAACTTGTAAATAGAATAAAGTTTTTAAAAAACACCGATATTACTATAAAAA
The DNA here is from genome assembly GCA_023421115.1 of Bacillota bacterium. Taxonomy (GTDB): domain Bacteria; phylum Bacillota; class Clostridia; order Acetivibrionales; family Acetivibrionaceae; genus Acetivibrio. The sequence goes on from JAEZUI010000264.1 coordinate 124,688, forward strand.
AAGCAAATCTAGAGTTAATTGTAAATATAGATGCAAACGTTGTAATTCAAGGTGATGTATCAAATATGATACAAATACTGGACAATTTAATAAAGAATGCAATTCAATCCTATGAGGGGAAAGAGCTTTATCAATGCAGAGTTGAACTTCATATACGTAAAAATGAAAATATGATTATAATCATGGTAAAAGATTACGGTAGTGGAATACCCGAAGACATTAAACCACGTTTGTTTAAGTATATGTTAACTACTAAAGGAAAAAACGGAACAGGACTAAGTCTAATGTTATCATATTCAACTATAAAGGGTAAATTCGGAGGAGAAATATGGTTTGAATCTGAGGAAAATCAGGGAACAGCATTTTACATTTCCGTGCCTATAAATTAGAAGAAGCTTATGTTTTACAATCTATATTTATTGGTAATATCTATTCTTTAAGTTCTAATTAATGCTTATGAGAACTTCATGAACTTTATAGGGGTGATAGAATGAAAAAGCGTAAGACAATTGGTCTTCTTATAAATGATATTGATGGCGGTTTACAAGTATCATTTTGGCTAGCTTTTAAACAAGCTGCTGAGGAAATGGACTGCAACTTGATGGTGTTTGCAGGAAGGTCTTTAAATAACAAATTATATGGTGCTAAACAGCACCATATAATTTACAATTTTATTGAGAAAGGAGCACTTGATGGAATAATAATAGCAAGTGCTTTAATTGGTACCTTCGTAACCCCGGAAGAGTTTAAGGAATTTTGCAAAAAATATAAAGATATTCCTATTGTGTCTTTTGGTATTGAGATTCCTAATGCTGCAAGTATAGTGTGTGAAGGTAAAAATGGTTTGAAAGATCTTATAAGGCATTTAATTGATGACCATGGCTATAAAAGAATTATGTTTGTGACTGGACCTGAAAATAATGGTGGTTCAATAGGAAGATTTGAAGCATATAGGGAAGTCCTTGAAGAAAAGAATATAAGTTTTGAGGAAAATATGGTGTTTCATGGAGATTTTGTAGCGGATACTGGATACAAGATAATGGAAGAGATTATTCTTTCGGATATTGAATATGACGCTATAGTATTTGCAAATGATTCCATGGCATTAGGTGCATTAAGGGCCATAGATAACATGAAAAAAGCGGATATATACCCTAAAGATAAAAAGGTTGTAATTTGTGGGTTTGACGACGCAATTATGGCAAACAAGGCAAATCCGCCCTTAACAACAGTCAAACAACCTATTAGAGAAATGTGTACTAAAGCTGTTGAGTTATTCGTGAAAGAGGAACTTAAGGAAGAGTTAATTGTATTCCAATCGATTATGGTTAAGAGGGCATCTTGCGGGTGTAGTTATAATATAGTGAATGAAAACAATAATAATAACAAATCTCTAAAACTTGTTGCTAACTATAACGTTCATGAAAACATACAAACTTACGAGGTAGAGGAGCTTTTTGATGAACTTACACTTGTTCTCAAACAGTGCTTTATAGACAGCTGTTTTATTTGTAAGTATTTTGATGGTCCATATTTTTACGATGTTGACATGGCTTTTGATGAATCTTTTAAAATACCTTTGAGGTCTGAAATAATATATGCCTATTATAAGGGCGAGCGGATATCTATTGAGGAAAAAAACAAGCTTATAAGGACTGGCAATATTCTTCCGGAGCGTTTTTTACAGGACGAAAAAAGACTAACATACATTATTATGCCGTTGTTCTTTAGGAATGAGCATTTTGGTTACATATGTTTTGAAGCTACTGATAGTAATGCAATGACTTATGAGCTTTTAAGGGGTGAGATAAGTAATGCTCTCAAAGGCGCACTAATGATACTTGAGAGGGATAGCATTGAAGAAACTCTGAGAGAAAATGAGAGATTAGCTTCATTGGGACAGTTGATTGGAGGTATATCTCATAACCTTATGACGCCAATTATGTCCATTGCTGGTATATCTACTGCTCTAGAGGACTTGAAAAATGAATATAAAGAATCTATAGGAGATCCAATGGTAACAAATGAGGATCATTATGAAATTAGTTCTGAAATAGCACAATGGATTGAGAAGTTAAAAGAATATAACGCATATATGTCCAAGGTAATATCAAATGTTAAGTCACAGGCAGTTCAATTGAATTATCATGCTAATAACGGTTTTACAATAGATGAACTGGTAAATAGGATTGAATTCATGAAAAGTAGTGATATTACTATCAAAAATTCTAACATCGAGCTATTTGTAGATGCGAGTATGGATGTTGTTGTTCCTGGAGATATTTTGAATATGGTTCAAGTGATTGAGAATCTCTTAAAGAATGCAATTGAGTCCTATGATAATAAAGAACTGCATGAGTGCAAAATCGATATATATATACGAAAAAATAAAAACGTTCTGACGATTGCAGTTAAAGATTTTGGTTGTGGAATAAAAGATGACATAAAGCCTCGATTATTTAAGAACATGGAAACTACAAAAGGAAAGAATGGAATAGGATTAAGTCTATTATTGTCATATTCGACCATAAAAGGGAAGTTTGGAGGCGAGATATGGTTTGAATCGGAAGTTAATAATGGTGCTACATTTTACATTGCAGTACCTTTAAGTGAAACGCTATAGGGGTGATTAGATGAAAAAGCGTAAGACGTTAGGGCTTATTATTAATAGTATCGATGGCAGTTACCAAACACTTTTATGGCTTGCGTTCAAGCGAGCAGCTGATGAACTAGACTGTAACTTACTGGTCTTTGAGGGAAGAACATTGAGACAATCGGGTTATGCAGAAAAGCAGCATCACATAGTATATAGTTTTGTTGAAAAAGGAAAGCTAGACGGCTTAATTATTACAACGTCTTCAATTATATTAAATTTTTGTCATGAAGAGTTGATGAAATTCTTTAAGAAATACAGGGGCATTCCGTGCGTTTCTTTCGGTATAAAAATACCCCAAGCCATTAGTTTGCTTAGTAACAACAAAGAAGGTATGAAAGACCTTATGAGACATTTAATTAAGGAGCATGGCTATAAAAAAATTATATTTGTAAAAGGTCCAGAGAACTTTGAAGGATCAGTTGAACGTTTCAGTGCATATAAGGAGGTTCTTGAAGAAAACAATATAAGTTTTGATGAAACACTCGTGTTTTCAGGCAATTTTATATCTGAAACAGGTTATAGAATAATGGAAGAGATTATTTTATTAGAAATGTATTATGATGCGATAGTATTTGCAAACGACGATATGGCTTTAGGAGCGATTAAATGTATTGAAAGCATGAAGGAAGCAGGAAAATATCCTGTTGATAAAAAAAGCATAATATGCGGTTTTGACGATTCTTTAAATGCAAGTCAGGTAACTCCTCGACTGACAACGGTTAGACAACCTATTAAGGAAATGTGTTATAAGGCGGTAGAATTATTGGTAAAAGGTGAAAATAAGGAACAGACTATTGAATTTCCCTGTGTTATGGTAAAACGGGAATCGTGTGGGTGCAGTTACAATAAAGAAAATAACGATATAGAGAACAATAAGGAAGTAAAACTAGCGGCAAGGTTTAGAGCGCATGAAAGTATTCAGTCCTATAAGATAGATGAACTTTTTGATAGACTTACAACTGTTTTAAAACATTGTTTTATAAAAAGCTGCTTTATTTTTAAATATGTTGAAGGTCCTATTATTTATGATGAAGAAATGGCGTTTGATGAAGCTTTTAAGGTGCCAAAAAGATCCGAATTGATTTATGCTTTTTGTGATGGTGAGCGGAGGTCTATTGATGAGGATGAGAAAATTATATTAACTACAGATATTCTTCCCAAAAGTTTTATTAACTACGATAGGAGGTTTACTCGTCTTGTATTACCTTTGTTTTTTAGAAATGAGCATTTAGGTTACACGTGTTTTGAGGTGACTGATAATAATGATGTAATGATTTTTGAACTGTTAAGAGGGCAGATAAGTAACACTTTAAAAGGTGCACTTATGTTAATGGAAAGGGAGAGAATCGAAGAGTGTTTGAGGGAAAATGAACGATTAGCTTCATTAGGTCAGCTCATAGGAGGGATATCACATAACCTTATGACACCTATCATGTCAATTGCAGGATTGACTACTGCTTTACAGGATTTAAACGATGAGTATCGAGATTCTATAGGTGATGAATCAGTAACCATTGAGGATCATCTTGAAATAAATTCAGAGATGGAAGAATGGATTGAAAAGTTAAAAGAATATAACTCATATATGTCTGGTGTTATATCAACAGTAAAGTCCCAAGCCGTTCAATTGAATGCTCAAACAAATAATAGTTTTACGATAAATGAATTGATAAATAGAATTAAATTTTTAAGAAACAGTGATATAATTATAAGGAAATCAGATTTTAGTATGTTTGTAGATGCAGATTCAAGTATTGTTATTCTTGGAGATATATCTAATATCATTCAAATACTAGACAATTTAATAAAGAACGCAATACAATCCTATACTGGTAAAGGACTACATAAATGTAGAGTTGAGCTTGGTATTCGCAAAAAAGAAAATATGATAATAATAACAGTGAAGGACTTTGGAGTAGGAATACCTGAGGAAATCAAGTCCCGTATATTTAAATATATAGTTACAACCAAAGGTGAAAGTGGTAATGGTGTGAGTCTTATGTTATCGTATTCAACCATAAAGGGAAAATTCGGAGGAGAAATTTGGTTTGAATCAAAAATTAACAAAGGTACTGAGTTTTTTATAGCTTTGCCTATAGCCAAAGCTATGTAATTAAAATTATTGTTAGGCTAATATTGACGCATATTATGTTTGATGATACCTTATATAGAAAGTTATATTATTCTAAGTATTGAGAATGAGGAAAAAATGAAACAGAAACACAAAAATATATTATATGAACAAGACTTATATGCACCAATAAAGGATTATCTTACAAAAGAAGGATACACAGTAAAAGGTGAGGTTAAAAACTGTGATGTTATGGCTGTAAGGTGTGATGAGCTGCTGGTTGTGGAAATGAAGAAAACTCTTAACCTTGATGTTATTCTTCAAGCTTCAATACGTCAAAGACTGACAGACAGGGTGTATATTGCTGTTCCTAAAAAAGGCAAGCTGCTTTTTACGAAACGCTGGAAGGATATATGTTATCTTTTAAGAAGGCTTGAATTAGGTCTGTTTTTAGTTTCAATCAGAGGTGAAGCTTCTTTTGTCGAAGAGGCAATAGCTCCAAAGCCCTTTAGCCGGGAATTAAGTATAAAAAAGTCAAACAGGAAAAAAAGAGAGGTTCTTAACGAATTTTCAAATAGGCATGGAGATTACAATACGGGAGGCTGTACCGGTAAAAAACTGGTGACTGTATATAGGGAACAGGCAATACATATTGCAGCTCTACTTGGGGAATATGGTGATCTAAGTCCTAAAAGGCTTAGGGAGTTGGGTACGGACAAGGGAAAAACATCGCAGATATTGCAGGATAACCATTATGGGTGGTTTGAGAGAGTGTCGAGAGGTTTGTACACCTTGAGTGAAAAGGGAAAAGTTGATTTAAGAGAATATCATGAACTTGTGGAATTTTACTTAAAAGAGAATTAGTACTGCTGCATAAAAAGTATCTTACATTAGCAGCAGTGTTTTTTTATTTCCTAAGAAAGTGCATTGGTTTTAACAAAAAACTTTCATATAAAAGAACAACTTTCAATAGTGCAAGTGCATATTATGGAAAGAACATTGCGAAGAGCTTTAGAGAATGTAGACGAAGCGAAGGAAAAGTCAAATCAAAGGTTATTCCCCTTCGCCGATATAAGAAGGGTGCTCAGCCTGAATATTCAAGTTTAATCCATAATATATAAAAATGTGGTTGATGCTAGCATGTACAAAATCACAAAATTCATATATAATATATACTTATATATGAATAAAAATAATTCCAACATAAAAGACAATTTAATAAAGTTAGCCGTGTTTCTTTCTTTAGTATTATTATCCGCTTTTCTGCTTATGGCTGCAATCAATATGTTGAATTTACAAAATACCGGTGTAGATGGAGGAGATACCGGTGATACAAGTTCTTCCCAAGGCAACAATAAGCAGCCTGAGCCAAGCACGGACTTTGATTATGGGAGAAAGGATGATTGGCAGGAACGGGTAGAAAAGAGGCGTGCTGAGCGAAAGGGTTCTGAGTCTTTTAACGGGGAATTTTCCTATGGAGAAGGTCAGGGAGACGGAAGCTTTGGAAATGGAGAATATGCTATTCCTGAAAATGTCCCCAATATTGATATTTCAGGAGAAAATACGGTGCCTGATATTCCGTTCGGAAGTGGAGAAGGCGGACAGACTATTGTGTTAAGTGATGAAAAGCAGCCACATATGCCTGTTTTTGAAGTTCTTGGTTATCCTAATTACCCATTCTTAAAAGTGATGGTAATGGAGAATTATTATAAAAATCACTGGGTTGCAGTTGAAGAAGAGCCGGAAGTCAAGATCAATTTTGACGAGAAGCTGGAAGAAAAATATAGTGATAATTCGGTCAAAATTAAACCTATTGTACCCTCTAGCGGATATCTGCCTGTTTTATCCGGTGTGATTGATTTTAAGTATCGTACAAGCGTTAATTGGTACAAGATAGCTGAGACATACTATGCTGAGGATACTGTAAGTGACTTTTATAGCATGGATTATGAGAATGTTGTCAGTTACGATAAGCTTATGTTCGCAGACACGGACGATTCATATCCATATACTATTTCCGTACCAGAAGAAATAGATCTAATTATTGATAGTATAATAGAAAATTGTACAAGTGATTTTGATATTATTATGGGTGTGGAAAATTATCTTAGAGTAAATTATAATCTGCAAAACGGGAACATAAATAATTACGGTAAAAATGACGGTATTATGTCATTTCTAATGAAAGAAGGCGGAACAGGAAACACACTTGATTTTATGTCTGCCTATGCCTATCTATTAAGAGCGGCGGGTATACCCTGCCGATTGGCAGTAGGTTATAAAATCAGCAGGGAACTTCCATATCAGGTGGTGTATAGAGATCAGACCTATATATATCCGGAGATAAAATTTAGAGAATATGGATGGGTACCTATGGATGTATTCGGTTATAACCCTTCATATACACCTGAGTTTGAAACTGTGACAAAAATTACATCGGTTAGTGATGAAGCCAAAAGAGGTACTAGTTTTACCGTAAAAGGTACAGTTACGGATTCTAATGGGCAGGGGCTAGACGATATGTCCGTGCTGATTTATGTAAAACCTTCAAAGACTGAGAATACTCTTTCTTATGTTAAAACCGATGTTAATAACGGACAATTTGAGGTTACTTGCGATATAAAACACAGTACCGATGCGGGAAAGTATCAAGTTGTTGCAGATTTGCTGGAAAATGATTTGTATAGGACTTCTACAAGTGATCCAGAGATGAGAGTTACCACCGATACACATATAGAACTCAATGTAAAAAACAGTGTTGTAGGCAAAAGCTTTGAGGTACAAGGGCGACTATTAGACAGCTACTCGAAAGAAGGTATACTAAATCAAAGTATAGAGTTAAAATATTCGAGTCTAGATGTTATAGAGAGCGTTCTAACCGGTGAAGAAGGGAAGTTTTCCAAAGTTGTAGAGCTAAAGAAGCTTAGTAATTTATCACCGGAAAGAGATTTCTTTTTTGTTAAAGGTTATGATATAAACTACAAAATTGAGTTTTTAGGTACAGATATATTTTATCCTTCAAATACCGACAGTAGCATTTATGTTTGGCATATTCTTTGGCTTAGGATTGTGTTGTTTTTATTACTGATAGCAATTGTAATTGTTGTCCCTATAGTTATTAAGGTTGTCAAAAGGCGAAGAATTCAAAAAGAAGGGGATATGGTGTTTGCGTTAGATGGTGATTTACCAGACCCGGTAGCTGATTGTATTCAGACGGTGACAAGAGATTTAGGGATACAGATATTTATTGGGTTTCCACAGATAAAAAACGGTTATCCTGACGTTTGGGGAGTTAATGAAGAACTGATTATAAGGTTTGAGGATGGTTCACAAAACCTAGATGAGATTAAAACTACTTTTGACCAAAAAGGCACTTACAGGATAAAGGTGTCGGAAGGGTCCGGTAAGATTGCAAAAAGAGATATAAGGTTAGTAGATTACAGAGAAGAAGTAATAGCAAATGGTAAGTTGTTATTAAAAAGATTTTCAAAAAAAATTGATATTAATGATAAGATGACTTTAAGAGAGATATTGATATTGATGAAATCCCAGCTTTCAACTATGAAATATATGATTTTAGAGCAGATTTTTGTTATTATGGAAAAGGCAGTTTACAGCTTGAGTGATATAACAAGAGATGATTACGAGTTGTTTTATATGTGCATTCAAAAATATGAGGCAACAAAGTAGTGATAGAGAAGAATCAAGTTACAATTTTTAGAACCTTTTAGAAGGAGGAAAGGATGTATACGGATAGTACAGAGGGTTTAAATACATCGGCGAAGAAATTTACAACATATACAATTATGCTTGCGGCATTTGGAGCATTTGTGTTTTTTATATTCTTTTTGCCGGGTAGACTTTTATATAGCGTAAGGGAGTATTTTTATTTTTTGATATTTCCTGCCATATCTATACTTATGGGTGTTTCTGTTAAGTCTTTTGTAAGTACCTATTTTGTAGGCAGGTGGTCTGGTCTTGTGGCAAGCTTTATTCTTTATTTGGCAAATGGTATTTCGGCAGTGCTTTTTTTTACCTTTGCTTCAAACGACATGAAATACTTGACCTCTATAGTTTGGGTGGCTTTATTGGCAGTTTCAATAATAGTTTGTAAAGCATCTAAATTTTTTTATACAGGAATATATGAAGGTTGCACAATAAAGGCATTTTCTTATGTTATGATGGGATTATCTATAAAAAGCATGTTTGGAGGGTTTTGGAAAGATGGATATTCCGTGGATGAGTTTTGGAGGTCCTTTTCAAATCTTGTATTGATATCGTTTATTGTACTGGCAATTTTACAGATGAGTACTCTTGTAGAGCTTTTTTATAATGAAAAGGCAAGAAGGATATCTATGTGGCTTAAAAGTAATCACATTATGAAATATATACTAATATTCATTATGGTATTTGTGATATCGTTAATGAGGAGGGATAATTTGGGTTCGGGATTAGCAGGTTGGATTTTCTTATTTATGATCTTGCTGGTAGTTTTCATAATTTTTGCGGCTATGTTGTGGGGAAGCGTTAAATACTCTCCAGAGGAAAAACTAGCAAAACACATGCAGGATATGAGTTTTGACAAGAGTAAGGACCTTGAGAACATAACAAAGTATATTGATGATTACGTAAATTACGGTAAGAAGAGCAAACTGGTATCTTACCTCACATTTTTAGGATATAAGACAGGCATACCTTTTAACGCAGTAAGTAATATAATTGCTCCTCTTGTTGAATATAGTGATCCGGAAATCCCTGGTATGTTGACAAGTGAGCAATATAAGGCTATTGAAGAAAGAAACAGGCAGAACAGATCAAAAGTAATTGAAAAAATTACATCAAATTTAAAGCTTTTTGGAAAAGGGGTATATGTATACAATGGATATGGTACAGGTTCAAAAATTATGCAAGACTATAATTGATGAGGTTGAAAAAGTATTTGTATCAGGTGACAGAGTGTTGCTAAATAAAGTTCTGTGCGGTTTTTTGTCGGGAGGGCACATTTTATTTGAAGATAATCCAGGTTTAGGGAAGACACTGCTTGTTAAGGTTCTTGCAAAGGTTACGGGTTGCGAATGGAAACGTATTCAATTTACACCGGATTTGATGCCTTCCGATATATCGGGGACAAAGATTTGGAAAAGTAACTCCTCTGCTTTTGAACTTGAAAAAGGGCCTATATTTACAAACTTTTTGCTTGCCGACGAGATAAACAGGGCAATGCCTAAGACACAGTCTGCACTTCTAGAGGCAATGGAGGAAAGACAGGTTTCAATAGAAGGTACAACCTATTCTCTTAAGCCGCCTTTTATTGTAATGGCTACCCAAAACCCTATTGAAATGGAGGGCACGTATCCTTTACCGGAAGCTCAGATGGACAGGTTTATCATGAAACTTTCTTTAGGGTATCTTGACAGTTTAGAGAAGGAATGTGAGGTGTTAAAGCGTCGTATTGAATGGAAAAAGGACGATCCAACCAATGATATACGCCCAGTAATAACTATGGAGGAACTTTTGATGCTCCAGCAGGAAGCAGAAAAGGTGTTTGTTGATGATAATATACTTATGTATATAACTGAAATTGTTAGGACTACAAGAATTAATCCCAATGTCAGACTTGGAGCAAGTCCGAGGGGTGCATTGGGGCTTTTGAAGTTATCCCGTGCCAATGCCTTGATAGCTGGAAGAGATTATGTTGTTCCCGATGATGTTAAGTTTGTAGCTGTAGAAGCTTTGTCTCACCGTATAATTTTACATGTGGAACATATTATGGAAGGTCGTCTTCCTACTGCAGTTATAAGGAGCATTATAAGTAAAATTGATGTTCCGAAAAGCTATACCAGGGAAAATTTAGGAGGTTTATTATAAATGCCCAGTTATGTGTCCAGATTAGGTACAACCTTTTTATTTCTGATACTTGCAGGATTTTTATTAGCCAACAATATACTTATAGCCGTTTCCATAATTCCTTTGTGTCTTATGGCTGTTGGCTATTTTGTCGAAGTGCCTAAAGGTATCAGTGTATCAAAAAGCATATCTAAAAACAGGGCATGTGTTGGCGAACTTTTGAACATAAGTCTTGAGGTGTTTATTGAATCTGGATTTGGTCCTTTAATTATCTGTGATGCTTTGCATGGAAGCTTTGAACTTGTTGAAGGTAGTAATTTCCATATAGTGTGGAAAGGATTTGCTCCAAAGAGTATAAGTGCTAACTATAAAATAAGGGGTAACGCATCGGGAACCTATTCCTTAAATGCTACCAAATGGAGAAGCAAGCATCCTGTATGTGACTATTCGGAGAATGGAATTTGCCAAAATGATATATCGTTACAAATAGTTCCTAGACTTTTAGAACTTAATAAAATAAGAGGTTTGTCCGCGAAATGCAGGGTACCAATGCCGCAGGGTGCACTATCTACGCTAGGTATGACTACCCATGAATTTAAAGAAGTTAGAATGTATTACCCTGGAGATCCTTTTAAGTCCATTAACTGGAAAGTAACTTCGAGAAATCTTTTTAGGGGCAAGATTCATCCTGTAGTAAACGAATTTGAAAGGGAAGGAAAAAAATCAGTTTATATTTTTCTTGATACTTCACAGACCATGAATTACGGCACTAAGTCAAAAAATGTTATAGAGTATTCAATTGAAGCGGTAAATGGCTTTGCAGACCATTATCTAGGTCAAAATTGCATGGTGGCGCTTATTTCCTTTGGCAATAAGGAAATTGTTGTTCCCGCTGGAGCTGGAAAAAGGCAGTATCACAGAATATTAAGGGAACTGATGAAAGTCAGAGATAATACCGATTCCAAGATAACTGCCAAAAAGAAAGTACCACCACTAAATGAGATCATTTATTCAAATCGTGAACATTTCATTGGTGTAAGACCTTTATTTGTAGTAGTAACAAGGTTTTGTGGAAGTAATAGTGAAACCTTGAAAAAGGCAATTGAGGACATGTCTAAATATACTATGAGGAATGGAAATTTACCAAGTATAATGATGATTAATATTATAGGTTACGAGATGAAAATCAAAAAAGATACCGAAAGACAAGCTGCAAATGTAATTGAATCCTTTGTGAATGTAATGACTAAAGAGTTGAGAAATCGCTGTATATGGATCGACTGGAATCCAGCAAGGGAAAGTCTTACCGGTGCACTTTTAAAACAGGCGGTGAGTGCAAGATGAAAGAATGGACTTTGACCGGAAGAATTGTACTTGCTGTTATGTCATATATTTTATCTTTAGTAATGTTTATTAATACATCGGCGTTTGACTACGGAGACTTTAAGACCTCACTTATAACGGTGAATGTTATAGCTTTTATAATAATAGGAATAGCTTTTGCTGTTTCTAAAAACATGCTTACTCCAACCTTTTTTGTGTGTATTGGATTTTGTGTTCCACCGCTTATGGCGTATTCAAAATTAGGAGAGAGAATATTTGATGCCAATGTGGAAAATCAATTTAATGCTTTTACTACAGCAGTGCTTTTCCTAACAGTAATTGCAATGCTTCTAATAGCAGGAAAGCTAAAGAAGCTCGAACAAGAGTATTTATCCCAAATTTCAAACGGGGCTGATGAAGAAGCTTTAAAGCTTATTACAATCAATAGCTTGAAAGTATACTCGGCTTTTCTAGCTGGAATTTTTTTTGTAACATTTATCGTTGTAACAGTTGGATTTGTTTTCTTAAACGTAAGAGGATCAACTTTTATAGCCATCATAACAGCTGTTTTGGGTATGGCTTTGCTATTAGGGTGTGTATACTATCTTTCAAGAAAGTGGACAAAGAATTCAGGTAAATAATATGTTTGTATTGTAAATAAGAAGATTTTACTATAAAATATGTATAGTTTACATTGCAATTTTTGATTTCAGACCTTATAATGAAAATAAGATATAAAGATTTTATAATTTTCCTGTTTATTTTATTTTTTCTTTAGGGTTTTTCTTATTTTGTGGTTTTCTTATTTTCCCTATAATTTTGTAATTCAAAATTTGTATATACGCTGTGCTTTTTTAGTTGGTTAAGTTTTGAGTTTTTTCTCAAAATTTTATAAATTATTATGTAAGGAGCTAGATCTATGAAAAAATCCATTTCTGTGTTACTGGCATTTATGCTGGTTATTAATTTATGCAGCTTTTTTGAGAATTCTTCATATGCTGCACAACCTGACACTTACATACTTGAATGTACCATTCGGGATTTTGATCCTGTAAATAGTAACCATCCAGAAAGAAATCATCCAGATTTTGAGAACGAGCAATATTTTGACACAAGTACCACCGGGGCTGTCAAATCCAGACTTGGATCGGATAATACACCAGTTTATGCCGATTCGGGATATTCGGTCAAAATTATTACAAGTGCCAATTCTTTTTATGATTGGTATCACGATACCGACAAGAACATTAGTATACCCTATGATATGGTTTTTAAAAAGTCAGGTTCTATGTATACTTTTGATTCTACATCTACAGACGGTTTTTTCCCGATCAACAATAAAGGTTTTGGTAATTACCAAGATAATAAGAATTACCACTTTACTATGGAATTGCACACAAAGTTTGTGTTTGAATACGGACAGGTATTTGACTTGGCCGGTGATGATGATGTTTGGTTGTTTGTAAATAAAGAATTGGTAGGAGATTTGGGCGGAATACATGAGACACAGCACAAAACAGTTAATATGGACAGTTACATAAACTCTATGAATCTTAAGCCAGGCGATGTTTGCACCTTGGATTTGTTTTTTGCCGAAAGACATGTTACCGAATCAAATTTAAAGATTTCTACCAATATTGAATTGTTCAATGCTGGAGATAAAGAAGATAATAAAAGACCTATAGCAGATGCTGGAGATAATAAAATTGTCAGAACAAATGGAAAGAGTGCTTCTGTAAGACTTGATGGAAGCGGTTCGAAGGATCCCGATGGGGATCGTCTGACATACAGATGGACCAACGAAGACGGTGACATTATCGGAAGAGAGGCTTCACCAACTATTGATTTACCAATAGGTTTAAATATATGTGAATTAACTGTTTCCGATGGAACACAAACAGATACCGATACTGTTGCGATTGAAGTTATATACATAGGGGATGGTCAAAATAAAGCGCCTATAGCAGATGCTGGTGATGACCAGAATAAGACAATTAGCGGGACAAAAGCAACAATAACTTTAGATGGAAGTATATCCTCAGACCCTGATGGAGACAAACTGACTTACAGTTGGACAAATGAAAACGGCGTGAGGATTGCTACAGGTGAAAAACCACAAATAGAGCTTACCAGCGGAACACATAGAATCAAGTTGACAGTTTCCGACGGGGAATTGAGTGATACTGACACCGTAGTTATATACATAGACAAAACTGCGACTTCTACACCAAAACCTACGTCCGTAAACTCAAAACCGGTGGCGAATGCTGGAGCAAATAAAACAGTAGTGACTGACGAAAAGGTAGCAGAAGTAACTTTAGACGGCAGTAAGTCATATGATCCCGATGGTGATTCCTTAAGTTATAAGTGGAAAGATGAATCGGGAATAACAATTGGAAATGGTGCTAAACCCGATGTATTGCTTCCGGTTGGAGAAAATGTATTAACATTAACAGTATCGGACGGAAAACTTTCGGACACTGATAAGGTGACAATAAAGGTTGAGAGAGAAGAGATACCTGGAGGTTCAAATAATAAAGATTCACTTGATTTAGGTATTGTATTGACAGCAAATCAAACAAAAGTTGAAGAAGGTAATGAAATTTTATTTACAATTAAGTATCTAAATAAGACTAATGTTAAAACTCCTGATGTAGAGGTTGATTTTAAACTTAGTGATGGCATGAAGGTTGTGGAAGCAGCTAAGGGCAAAGTGTCGGGAAGTATGATAACCTGGGATGTGGGTGATCTTGATGCTAAGGAAAATGGACAGATACAATTTAAAGTTAAGTCAGACAGAGTTCAAGAGGCAGAAGTTATAAAAGACTTTGTTGCAAGTATTGGCAGTAATGAAGTGAAATTAGCCAATACCTACGATGATAAATCAAAACTAGACGTTATGGTGTATTCGGATAGGTATCAACAAAAACACACACGCTATATACTAGGGTATCCCGACAATACTTTTAAAGGTGAAAGAAATATAACCCGTGCCGAAACAGCAGTTATTTTTGCTAGAATACTGAATCTGAAAGACATAAAAGCTAAAAATACTAATCAATTTGTAGATGTGGCTAAAGGATTTTGGGCTGAAG
>JAEZUI010000022.1 GCA_023421115.1 Bacillota bacterium
GCCTTAACAGCATTGAGATTTGCTGTGTGAATAGGATAAAACATATATGTAATACAAAATATTCTAAGGAATGGGACACAAGGAAGCCATTTCTTTGTTAAAATTAAAGCGACTATTGGTTCTGAGCAAAATGCTAATCCCATCATTAATGGAGCCATTATAAATATGCTTGTTTTAATTGCACGACGTGTCATTAATTTCACACGATTTGAATTATCTTGTGCCTGCGACATTGTTGGTAATAAAACGCTGTCAATAGATGAATTAATATTGGTTATAATAACATTCGGAAATTGTTTTCCTTGATTGTAGTAAGCTAAATCAGAAGATGTATATATTTTTCCTATAATCAAACTGTGCAAATTATTGTAACCTGTATCCAACAATGCAGATGCAAGCAACTTCCAGCCATATGAAATAAGCCCCCTTAACCGCTGAAAAGAAAACATCATTTTAGGACGCCATTTCACGGTTATCCAAAGCACAATCGTACCTATAGCAAGATTTATCAATTTCTGTGCTACCAAGGCCCATACTCCTCCCCCAAGAAGAGCAATACTAATTCCGATTGCAGCAGAAGCTAGTGTTCCTCCTAACGTAGCAAAAAAGAATTTTTTAAATTGCAATGTACGTGAAACATAAGCTTGCTGTACATTTTTCAGTCCTGAGATCACTACTGTTAAACATAATGCACGGACAATCGGTGTTAATGTTTCATCATTATAAAAATTTGCAATTAACGGTGCTCCAGTAAATAAAACTGCATAAAGAACTAAACAGGATATTATGTTAAACCAAAACACAGATGAGAAATCTAGATCATCCGCATCCTTTTTTTGAATCAATGCATTTCCAAGACCACTATCTACAAAGACTTGAAAAATTTGTGCAAATACGAGCACTAATGATATAGTTCCATATGCTTCTGGTGCAAGAATCCGAGCAAGGACAATAGATACTATAAACTGGACAACCTGTGCTCCACTCCGCTCAGCAAAACGCCAAATCAGATTTGTCAGTGTTTTTTGTTTTAAATTATCACTCATCACATACCACCTAGTATAATAAATTCATAACATAGTTACTTTGTTTTTATTTAATCATAAGGTGGATACCCAAATCAACGACACAGTCATTTTGATAAATTTATGGGCATCCATCATCAGCCAACTTTCATATTTATCATTTTAACACTTCAATGACTTAACAGCATTATATCAAATACATATCATAAGTTCTATACATATGCCCCGCCAAGCCTTGAACTTTTTGGGCAAAAAACATCAAAACTGTGTATAATTCGAAGTATAATGCCACTATATGTAAGAATTGAGAATACTAAAATCAGCATGGATTTATGCTTATGAAATTAATGAATTTTCATACTGAACATCTCATCATATAATTAGTTTTTGGCTATACATGAATGTATACACGTAAGAATCGCTCACTTCACTAAGTCATCTAGAAAGATTCCTATTGTTTTTTTTATTTTGTTACATCTAATTAGTGGGACTGCTTCTTAGCAGCATTCTAATTATATTCTCACTACCTTTTTTATTATTTTCTGAACTCCAACCGGTGTCAAATTCCATAATATATGTATATACTTTCTTATACCCAACCTCTTAAAATACCATTGCTCAACACCAGAATATCCAGCTGTTGAATATATCTCTAATATCTCTGTACGATAATTACTTGCAAGACATGGCTCTCTTAATTGCCCATTATTTGCTGCAGCTTTTTGAAAAGTAGACGGTTTCAAGTATAATTCTAATTTCATATCAGATAGAACCCTTTTCCCTAGCTCTGTATTCACAAGAACACAAGATATACCTCTTTTTTCATAAAATGTTCCACCACTTTCAACTAAATACTCTGGATGTTCTTTTCCAATACCCCAATAATCCCCAATTGTTAAATCTCCAACACGGTTTTCACAAGCATATTTACACGAATAACAGTTTCCACGGTATATATCACCTCTAAGAAATAACATATAATAGGAAGACAACGCTGGAGTGAAAAGCTTATATTTATATTTCCCCTTTAAGTCATAATACTCTACTTTGCCTCTCAATCCCCAGCCTTTAGTTTTGTCTCGAAATTTAAAGTCATGTACCGTCCCTTTTAACTTATTCTCTAAGCATTTTATATACTCTTGAAAAAATTTAGTACTAGGCACACCATGACAAATAAGATCTATTGCAAGCAAATTTTCATAATGCTTTCCTAGATAGCCTTGAAGGCCTTCTACTTGACAAGGAGTTCCTGAAAAAAGTACAAATTTCCCCGTGATCAGTTCCTGCTTAACTTCTTTATATACATTTCCAATAAAACTCTGTACATACTTAGATCCTTGTAATTTTTTAAGTCCCTCCATATTTGTTACTTTAATATGTTTTGGCGTCAACTTTCCATCTATCTTCTCAAAAGCACAACCAAAAACCACCCCATTTTTCCTATTTATGACTTCTGATGCAATCACCGAAAAAATTCCGCCTGAAGCAGATCTTGCAATGAGTTCATCATTTTTTGCTGCAGCAACCCATGTAGAGTCAACTGTGTTAGGTTTAGTTTTATCTTGATAACTACATACCTTTTTGCACATACCACAGCTAATACATTTTACATAGACTATAAACGGGTATAGATATCCGTGCTCATCCTCTTTCATGACAATTGCATCTTTTGGACAGATATTCATACATGCTCCACACCCACAACAATCCTTTTTATCATTGAAAAGGACAACCTTTTCGCTACTTGTCTTCATAATCTAATACTCCTTCTTAATTGCGCTTAAAATCATAACAAATACGATTTTAGAATTACCAGTCGGATATAAATCTTAATTTGCATTGTTAATTTCCTCAAAATCAACTTTACCTTTTTGACATTTTATTTCAGCAAGAACTTTATTTATATAGTTATATGCCTTTTCTCTCTCACCATCTAAAATTCTGTTTACTTTCTCAAAGTTAACAGGACGATTTAGAACATCAAAATCATTAAAATCTGAGATATGACGTTGTAGAGATTGAGTCAAAGTAAGAAAACTCTCAATGCGACCTCCAAATTCCTTTGGATAAACACAAATCGGTTCTGTGTTCATATTCATGGAAAAAGCTGCAGCATGGAATGAATCTGTCAACACATATTTTGCATTGTCTATCAAACTTACAAAATCGAATACTTCAGGTATTAGCATACTTTTTCCAGGACGATAAAACTGGTCATATCTTGTGCAAAATCTCACTAGCTTAAGTCCAGTTATTTTAGCTAATTTAATCGCATAAGTATCAAAATCTTTATTTCTATTTAAGTTATAAACAAGAATATAGTCATCATTTACCTTTCTCGGAGTAGCATATTTTCTCCAAAAATCTGAAGTCATAACTAAAGTCGGATCCACAAGATGTGTTGCCTCTGGATATCCATATTGCTTTTCAATAACAGTTTTTCCTGAGTTTTCTCTAACTGAAATGAAATTGTACTGGTAAATGAACTTTTTTGTTGCTAGCACCTCTTCATCACTAAGCTCATCTGAACCGAAACTAGAAGCAAACGAGAATTTAAATTTATCTTCTGGTACAAAACTTAAGTACAATGGTAATATAATCCCCTGATTCCATTTACTGTTCCATACTTGATCACTCCCAGTACAATAAGCATCTGCAGTTAATGGAAAACTACGAAAATCTTCATCTGTAGTATAAATTACTGAAGACAAATTAATATATTTTTTTAGAAAGCTGTTAAACACTTTTTTCCATCTAATAATTGTAGGAAATATCACAATACGTTTAATAATATTATTCCTACACCAATAAAATATGAGGTTCTCATCCCTAGTATCCTCTCTAATAAAGTTGATGACCTCAACATCACAACCATATAATTTAAAGAGTTCTTGCGTTGCAAAAGTTTGAAGTACTGATCCATAATTTTTAACCGCATGTAGGGTAATTATACTTATTTTCAATCCAAACACCTTCTTACTATTAATAACAACATAGATATATACTTTTAGATAACCTTATTACAACTACTATATCTAAATTCTGATATTCAAATTACTTATCAAATAATACTATTCGCTAGAATAAATAAGTAGATTTTACTTCAAATAACAAATATACCAGTCGCCTAAGTATGTAATAAATTTTGAATAACAATTACAATATGCAAGTAATCTAAATCCATATAAAGGATTTTTAGTAACAAAAAAGTTTTTCCTTATCTCACACCATTTCAAACTTCGCCCTATTATTTTCTCATTTCTCTCATCATGAATTTTGTTATCATACATAAATTGTTTTATTGAATCTAATGACTTCAGAGCATAATCTATCCACTCAATTCTCATCTTTCGACTTTTTCCATCTACAGCTTCTATTGAATAAGTACTATCTAAGTGCTTTCTCCAAAAATGCAGTTTTAAATCTAGCTTGTAACGACTACCTAGAATACCAGATGTTCTCCATAAAAGAGCATCATGCGGACATTTATCA
This sequence comes from Bacillota bacterium, assembly GCA_023421115.1. Classification (GTDB taxonomy): domain Bacteria; phylum Bacillota; class Clostridia; order Acetivibrionales; family Acetivibrionaceae; genus Acetivibrio. The sequence goes on from JAEZUI010000022.1 coordinate 4,518, forward strand.
AACCAGTATTTTAATGATTTAATCAAGAGACTTTTTCTTACTGCATAAGAACATCCTGGATATGGAACTGTAAAGAATTCTTGAACTGCAGGTAACGGTGATAAACTTATTTGAGTTTCCTCTGGTTTAAATTGTTGAAGCAATGTAGATCTATCTGTACTATCGTAAAATTCTAAATAATCAGATATTAGCAACTCAATATTGTCATTCTCATCCATTACCTTCTCCATTAATTCCAACTTTAAAAAATGCCATACATCATCCTGATCCGCAAGAAATATGTAATCTCCAGTTGCTAACTTTAAAGTTTCTATAAAATTCTTTCTCCACCCAACATTTTCATTATGCTCAATTAAAACCCAGTTTTGTAAACTGTATTTTGATATATATGAACTAACAATATTTTGCGTCCCATCTGATGAACAATCATCAGAAATCAATACTTCATCTGCCTTTCTTGTTTGGCATCTAATACTA
>JAEZUI010000034.1 GCA_023421115.1 Bacillota bacterium
GTTCCCATAGGCTACATAATTAGTCTTTTCATCCCTTGCAGGTGATACTGCTGCAATAAAAACTTGATTATCAACAGCTCTTGCCCTCATCAAAAGCTCCCAATGCAAAGGGCCTGTTGTCATATTAAAAGCTGCTGGTATCACTACTATTTGTGCTCCTCGTAAAGCCATTATTCTGAACATTTCCGGAAATCTCACATCATAGCATATAGCAATCCCTATTTTACAAATTCCTGCATCTACGACAGTTATATCATCTCCTGAACTTAGTGTAGCCGACTCCTTAAATTCTATTTTGCCTGGGATATTAATATCAAACAAATGTACCTTCCTATGTCTGCCTAGAATATTCCCTTTATTGTCAATAGCAACACAGGTATTATATACCTTGCCTTCTGAGGCTTCCGGTATTGACCCTGCAATAACACAAACTTCTAATTCCTTTGCAGCCTTTCTTACAGCTTTTATAGTTTCTCCAGTCTCAAAATTCTCTGCATAATTATGGAATTTGCTATTATCATATGGACAATTAAACATCTCCGGTAATATTATTACATCTGCATTGTTTTGGGCCGACCTATAAATCATTTCGACAGCCTTTGAAATATTACTATCCTTATCATCAACTACTTTCATTTGGCATAGAGAAAGCTTTATTTTTGTCCTCATTATCTTCTCCACCTTTAATTTATTATAAACTAAGCGAAAAACAAAATTTAAATATTTATAACTATTATACTATATAAGGGCATTTCATAAAATAACCTATACAACTTTTTAGTCACAAAGCTCATTACGGAAGCTTAAAAGCTTCTAAACATAGGAACATTATCTTGCTGTGCAATAAATGTAAATCAAATTTTTTGAAATAGCAATTGACCAGTTATCTTTTTTAATCATCAAAACTTTTATTGTTAAAATTATCAAATGCTATAAGTTTTATTTTAAGTTCAGCAATAAGAACACTTATCAAGGCATTAGAATATTATGTAAAGAATAAATAATTTGGAAGGAGTTTTATAATGATATATCCAAATTCAAATGCTGGGAATATGGGTAAAACGGACAATAATGTAATGTGCAAAACAATGCCTGCAATTATGCCGACACCTCAGCTAGCTCACGCTTACGTGCCATTTCAGCAACTTGTATGTATTTATCCACCAATGAAGGGATTAAAAGCAGGTACAATTTTCCCTGAACTAGACAGGCCATATGGTGTAGATCCTGAATATACAGTTGATGCTTAGGAGGTGTAATAATGGATCAAAAACAGGAAAATTTATTAAAAGAAGTTATGGCTGCTGATTTTACAGTTACTGATCTAATGCTTTACCTTGATACACATCCTTGTGATCAAAATGCAATAGCAATATATAACAGCAGCGTTCAAAGATCGTTAATGCTAAGGCATGAATATGAAAGAATGTATGGGCCTATAATTGCTCAATTGACACCTAGTAAATTCCCTTGGCAGTGGGTACAAGGCAAATGGCCATGGGAAAGATAACATTATGGCCGTTTAGAAAAGTATCCTGTTTCATATATGTAAAATCATATTTTTGAAATAACAAATTGCCCCGTTTTTTTAATAACTCAAGTAATAAAATAGTATAGTTTCAGGAGGTCTCAAAATGTGGGTTTATGAAAAAAAGTTGGAATATCCCGTAAAAATTAAGACATCAAATCCGAGAATGGCAAAATACGTTATAACTCAATACGGAGGACCAGATGGAGAGTTGAATTTATTGCATGTCCAAAATCCTTTATTTATAAGGGTTTTGGAACTTATAGTGTATATTTATTTCTCTCTTATCAGTTATCTCTATCCTATCAATCAATTTAGTTAGCAATATTCTATCAGGTCTGTCAAAATTAGCGATTTCCTTTATTATGTGGAGATAATCTGTATTTTTATTAGGTTTCTCTGAAGATTTCTTCTTTTCAAGAAGTTGTGAATACCTGATGCTCAACCTTTCCTTTTCTTGATTATATTCTGTAGACATTTGCAAGAACATATCTTCGTCAATTATACCCTTAACCTTATCAATATACAGTGATTTTATTATATCTTTTGTTTGCATCATTTTTTTATTGATTTGTACCATTTCTTTATCAATAGAGTCATCTTTGTTTGGCTTCAATGTACTTAGTTGCTCATAAAAACTCTCCTGCAAAACATGCTTGGCAACTTTTTTTAGTTCTTCAATAACATGTTCCTCCAAAACATCTTCATGCATTAAATGACTGGTACATTGACTTGGCCCATATTTATTATATGTCATACAAAATACTATCATTTTTTTAGATGAGTTTTTGCGATAAGTCATTTTTGCGCCGCAATCCCCACAAAACAACAATCCATTCAGCAGATGAGAAGCTTTTTCGCCCTTGTCATAATGTACTATTTTCTTCTCCATGATTTCTTGTACCATTGCAAAATCTTCCGTTGATATAATCGGTTCATGCGTATCTTCTGCGACAATCCAATCTTTTGAAGGGATTTTTCTGTATTTTTCAATCTTATAGTTTATTTTAACTTGCCTTCCTTGTGCCATATTTCCCATATATGAAGGATTAGTTAGTATTCGTTTTACTGTTTCATGAGTCCATAAATAACGCTTAACCATTGCATTTCTGTATGTACTATTTGTCTCTTTATATTTTGTTGGACATGGTACTTGTTCAGTATTTAGGGTCTTTTTAATGCTATGCATACTCTCCCCATTCAAATACATCGAAAAAATCCTTTTTACAATAGGTGCAACCTCATCATCAATGACAAATTTATTCTTGTTATAGGGGTCTTTTTTGTATCCATAAGGAGCAAAAGCACCTATGAATTGTCCATTTTTTCTTTTAGTATCCATAACCGTTCGAATCTTCTTAGATATATCCTTAGCATATAAATCATTAATAACAGACTTAAATGGACTCATGTCATTATTAGAAGTATTTGCAAAGGTGTCTATACCATCACTCAATGCAATGTATCTAACCTTCATTTGTGGAAAATATCGCTCCAAATAATAACCTGTATCAATATAATCCCTACCTAGCCTAGATAAATCCTTTGTTATAACTAAATTGACTTTTTTGTTTTCAATATCCTCTACTAATTTCTTGAATGCAGGTCTATTAAAGTTTAATCCACTAAAACCATCATCAATATAAACATCAATAATATTCCACCCCTGATCTAAAACATATGAGGTAATATAGTCTCTTTGATTGCTTATACTTTCTGAATGACCAGCTGTTTCATCTTCTTTTGATAACCTCAGATATATACCTACATTATAAATATTTGTATCACTAAACTCACTAAAATAGTTACCTAGAGCATACATCAAAACTCCTCCTCCTTTGCTCGATTTACGATAACTATCTGCTTGTTCAATTCTAACACTTTCCCGGGTATTTTTCCACCTATTAGTATATTTTTTATCGCATTTTTTAAAATACTTTCAAAGTCCTGACCTTGCTCGCTATATATATTGTTAACCTGAATTATTTTTGAAGATTTTTTCTTTGAATCACAAAATAAATCATTCACAAAAATCACCTACCCTAATTAAACGATCATTTTAATAAGTGCACCTTTTTTGCACTTAATTTAACTAAACACAAATAAATATTGAATTTTAAATGTTAGATTTGTACATTATGTATATGATAAATAAAGACAAGTATCTTTCACTAAAAGTTTTTGGCGTGTTTTTTAGATCTTAAATCTAAATAAAAATACAACTCGAATTACCTAATGTACCTTAGTAAATAATATTCTTAAACACACAATTATATGTTTAAATATACTATTCAAATTGCTCAAACAGGCTTTTTTCAAGTCAATCAGGATGAGCCGTTCAATTTAAACTCATTCTTAACCCTTCATCTTTGAAGTAATCCTCTTCCTTCACTTCTCTAATGAAATCCCTTACATCATCAATTGAATCTGTCACTTCAAAATGGCTCAAAGCTTTTAATACCCGCTTTCTATACTTGCCATTTTTACTAATCCTGAAATCTAGAACTGCTATAATCCCGGTATCTGTTTCACATCGAATCAACCTTCCTATTCCCTGCTTCAATTTGATTATCATTTCTGGAAACACTAAAGTATCAATAAATTCATCCATGCTATCAAATTGTTCTTTTTTATATTCTGCAATAGGTGTAGGTATAGGAAATGGTAGATTCACAACAATCAGAGAAGATAAAATATCACCGGGACAATCCACTCCTTCCCAAAAAGAGCCTGTAGCAAAAAGAACACCGTTTCCGCTTTTTTTAAAAGCTTCTACAATGTTCTTCTGGCTTTTGTCCATTTTTAAAATAGGATATTGGATTCTACTCCTTGCCAACTCATAAACCTTTGATAACAAAGTATATGATGTAAATAATATAACTGTATGCCCACAAGTCGCATCAACAAGGTTTATAATTTCCTCTGTAACAGCTTTAATGTATTCCTCACACTGTTTGTCTGGGAATGGCACCTTTTGACTTATATATAGCAAAGCATTTTTATTGTAATCAAATGGTGATAGATAGCTTATTTCACTTGTTTTGCTTGATGAAATCAAATCTATACCAGTATTGCGTTTAAAATAGTCAAATCCTATATTATCAGACAGTGTTCCTGAAGTCACAATTTTAGCAATTCCATTTTTCCATAACACTTGATATAATTGATGCTCCAAATCGATAGGAATGCCACAAATCGCTACAAGCCTTTCACTTTTTGGATTCTCAACCCAATATAAGACATCCTTGGTTTTTAATATATTTTCAATCTGCTGCTCTATTTCTAAAATCATCATTTCTAATTCTCTGCTTTTATAAATATCATTGGAGCAATAATCTTTAATATTGCTGATTTGTAAAAGCATTTCAACAAGGATTTCTTTTTCACAATGGCCAATTGTAACTAATATTTGAGATACATCATCATCTATAATCTCTCTATTGTTAGAGACTAAGCTCCTAAAAAATCTTGTTCTCAATACACATAACTTTTCGAGTTTGAGTTTTGCCGAGTTTAGATATGCTTTTTTACCTTTTAGATTACTTCGGATCATATTAGTCATTATTGATATATCTTCACTATGAAAACTTTTCCCAAGTATCTGCACTGCTGCATCCATCAATTTATGAGCTTCATCAATAATTTCAATTGAATGCTCTGGAATTAGTGTTTGTCTTCCTTTTGCCCTTTTGACCGCATCAGCAAGATAATAATTGTGGTTGCAAACCTGAAAATGATGAAAAGGCTCTTTTACATATTCCATGTATTTAATATACTCACATTCCTTAAATCTAGGACAGCTTTTTTCACAATTCTTTGGCACATTAATTTTCTGCATAACATGATTTTTTAATCCTTTGAATTCATCCAAATCAATTGAATTTCCAAGATTGCATGAGTTAAGTTTTTCTACCAAATCTCTATCAACATTCTTTTTACTGCTTTTTAAGTATTCGACTAACCGTTCGTACCTCATTTTGCAAAAGTAATGATCTTTACCTTTTCTTAGTGCTGCACTTAACGGACGATTTATAACTCTGTTTTTGTATAAGATTTCCGATAAAGTTGGAACATAATTATTAATAATAGCATTCTGCAAATCAATACTGGATGTAGAGATTACACATGGCACGGATTCTTCTAAGCCCACATTTTTTCTACTCTGCCTATCATACAATGCATAAACCACAGCTGCTACAATGTATGCGTAAGTCTTTCCAGTTCCAACTTCTGCTTCACATATTGAAATACAGCTGTTTTTAATTCCTGCATACATATTTATAGAAAGCTCAATTTGTTCCTCCCTTATTTTAAAGCCACTTTCCGGCATAAGTTTCTTGAAAATATATTCAATCATAGTATTGGGGTTTTCCGGAAGTGTTACTTGATAATCAGATGTTGCAGTAAATTTATTAATCAATTTATCTTTATACTCTTCTGTATAAGCCTCTTTGCTTTTTACTAATGGAATTATACAATCCTTATCTCTACATATGACGAAATAACTGTTAATACTTTTATTCTCTTTCACTACAAATATATAATTTTTATCAAAAGTAAATAGGTATCTGTAAACCTTTTTATCTCTGTGCCTTTCAAAGTATGATAGCACAAATGCTTCTTCACTTATATTTATTTCAAACATCCTTATTCTCTCCTTCGGTTTCAAATACTTGACAGCACATCACTGTGGTGGACCTTAATCGAATTTAAATTCTTTATAGGTCCACCACAGTATCTGCTGTCAAATATAAAATCTAAACAATAGAATTTTTGTATCATATTTGTTCTCAACATCCCTAATAACCAAGGGGATATATCAAGTTGCTATTGGAAATAGCATCATATAAGCTGACATGGTTATAAGTTCTCAAACCAAATGAGCGTTATCCTGTCATTCATTGCAGGCTGCCCAATGCGGTGAAGCGTTCAAGGCAGAAGTATCATTATTTATCCCTTTGCCTGTCTTCGCAATTAGTCCTTCCAAAGACTATTTTTAGCCGGATGAACTCGCTCTCTTTTAATAAAGGTCATGGCGATCCGCCTTTTGTTGCTTCCCTTCTGGTGGCAAAGGTAGTTTTCCTGATATACCGTATGTTTTGTTTTCAAAGGTCAAAAGAAGGGTAAAAAAAATCACCCCCTCACTTTTAAGCCGTAAAAGCGAGGGGGTGTACGAAAAAATTTTTATTTTTTTGATATACTTTTATTCCACTGATATTAATTGGATGGATGCTAAAAAAGACTGGACAAAGCTAACCGGAATAGGAATGATTATCCGTAAAGTTGAGATAAACGGACAAAAGACAGAGGAGAGAGCTTATCATCTTGGAAGCGTAAAAACAGCTGAAGATTATGCACGAGGTGTGCGAATGCATTGGGGAATTGAAAGTACCCACTGGAGTCTTGATGTAACTTTCCTGGAAGATGCAAATCAAACAAGAAAAGGCTGTGCACCACAGAATTTAGCTTTATTAAAAAGGATGGCTCTTAACATGGTGAAAAAAGATCAGGAAAGGAATCCAAAGAAGAGCCTCAAGAGGAGAAGATTTATAGCTTCTCTAAATGATGATTATCTTGAATATATTTTTTCAATAAATTTTAGATAAAAGAAAAGTATGTAGGATACTGAGTATATCCTTTGCCGGACTACTTGGTTGCAAACAAAGGTAAAAGTAAAGATAAGGATAATTCCGGGCGTTTCTAGTTCCATATCATAGTAATACCGGAATGCATTTCTTACAATGGTAACCCTACCGAAATACAAATGCTGAAATGGCATTTTTAAAAAT
>JAEZUI010000077.1 GCA_023421115.1 Bacillota bacterium
ACATCCTTACAGTTAGATTCAAGTAGCCACTGTAACAGCTCTTTCAGACCTTTCGTGTAGGTGGAAAAGCGATGGCTCTTGTAGGTGGTAACACCTTGTTCATTAGTGGAAGCAATGCAGGCAACAACAAAAGTATTGTGAACATCAATTCCACAGCAAATTTTATACACGATTTTTAAAGCCATAGAGTACCTCTTTCTGAACCGGAGAGTTCATTATAATTATAGGGAGATACGGCATTGACTGAACGCCTAGCATTTAAACGAGATTGTTTAAACAAAGAAAAGGTTACGTACTCAAAGGTACACATATTTGTGCTTGAAAAGGCGGTCTACACATATAATAATACGGTCATCTGACAAGTCAGACAGCCCACTCACCTCCCCGTGATTTGTAGTTTACCGAAAACCCCTATGACTTTATAATAAGAAAATATCAGCTCAAGGACAACTTTTTAATTACGTTTTGTGCCTTGAGTAAAGCGAAAGGCATGGTTATAAGGTTGAAAAATTTGGTGGGTTTTGCGGCAGGTTGTTTTTTAAAGTGACCAGATCAAAACATATTTTGAAATTTTTAAAAATTAAGTGCCCTTGTTAATAAGGGCACTCGCATAAATATATCTTTAATAAATCCAAAAGCTGATCCAGCTAACCACTAATTATTCAAATTATCATCAAGATATTTCTTGATATTATTGGTTCTTGAAATAATATTTGAAGGAATATTTGTCATTGTAAAGGTATGTTTATTTGACTTCATTGATTCATCAATATATTTTTCAACGTTTCTCATAATATCAACTAATGGAGGAAATTTCTCGTTGTCTAAGCCGACAATATCTACCCAATCACCACTGAATGCAAGTAAGTTAAGACTACTACAGCTTGTTCCACCGCTAGTTATATTGTCAATTTGCAAAGCAGACAAATTGTAAAAATTCTTTGAAGTAAAAGAACTTGTGTTAACTTTCTCATTGTAAACTCCAGAAGGAATAAGAAAACAATTTTTATTTATATTTGAATTTGTAATACCCGCGGGTTCATTAGAACCATTTATCACATAAATACCACTTAGTGGATAAGGTGCATGTGAACCTTCTGCTATAGCTATAATGGGATGAGAATTTTCATAAACCATGTTATTGTTCTTTGCAAGAGAAAATGCCATTTTTACGTATCCAGTCCAGGTATCTGTTAAGGTATTGCTGTTATCTTTTTGTACATTATTTATCGCCGAACCTGAATCAGAACGCAAACCCATAATACTATTCATTAAGTGTTGAGGGAAATATATGTTTTCTGGTTGTAGAGTTGTTTTATTAAAAGTAATAGAAATTTGTTCCCTATCAAAATTGTGTGCTGTTATAGTTGACGAAGGTGTTTTTGGATCGAAACTATAAAAAAAGTGATAATTGATTATATAGTTTGTATTTGTAGCACAATAAGAATAGTAAATGTGGGGTTCATATGACGATATTGGAAGATCTTCTAAGGAATCACTTGTTGTTCCTAAACCCCAATGGCCTTCAAAAAGTGCCTTTGAGTAACCGTTATATCTCATATAATTTTTAATTGCGGGTAATGAAAATTTACTTGTCCCGTTTTTGGTATTTAAAGCTATCTTATAAGAGGAATTGCTAAAAATATCAGTTAATTGTATTGGTTTGTAAGATTCGTTTTGACTCAATATCAAAATGGGGGCGTATTGATTTGCTAATCCATTGAGAGTACTTTTAATACTTGAGCTTAAAGGATTTGGTTCAACATAAACCTCTTGTTCCCAAAGTTTTGTATCAAGCCAAAAGGAGTTTTGTTTAAATAATTCGAAGCGGTAAACACCTCTAATACTGAAGGATGTAGAAAAATTTGAACTGGTTATATATGTTTTATCCTTTACTAATGTATTTTCTCTATATACTTTATAATAAAATTTGTCGCTTGAATTGTATAGTGTCTGAATATTTACAGATACTTTACCATTGTAGTTACTGACTATGTTGAAGTTTTTATCGGATGTGCTGATTGCTTGAATACCAATTTTGTTTTCAGAGCCTTTTTTTAAAATTAAATTATTCTTAACCGGAATGATCAGCATATTATTGTCGGCAGTAAATTCTACTGTTTGCTGATTTTCATCATAATTATAAGGCAAATATTCTATATATCTGTCTTTTTGATTATAACCTACAATAGCAGAAGGTTTGCTTTGAACCCTTGCAGACATCCTAATCAACATTTTTTCATTGTTTTCTGAGGATACAAAAAAGGCTTTGTTATTTAACGGTATGTACTTGCTTTCTATTACTGTAGAATAATTACCCTCTTTCACTGAGACTTTAGGAATACTCTTTCCCGAATTTGTTTTTACACCTAATATTTTTAAGTTGTCCACATCACTCGTTGTCATTGCAAAGGAATTTGATAGAAGGGAAATTCCTATAGCAAAAAACAAAATAAAACATAGTACTTTTTTTAGTTTTGACATCATTAAGTCACTCCTTATTGTCATTATGTTCTAGAATATGATAATATTATATATATTCTAGAACAAATAGACAAGGTAATCATATGATTACTCCTGTGAATCAGAGATTGCTTTTTTGATGTAGAATAAAAATAAGCTAAACTATTTTCGCACCAAGGTGGGATTTCTTTTTCAAAATTTTGCTCTGGTTGAAAATAAAACGGTCAGGGAAAATTTAAAATTTGTAAGAAAAGATTGCAAAACAGATTTAACAATAGAAAAGGCACTACAAAATGTTGGAATAGAAGATAAACTTGACAAAAGGATATATACTTTATCAGGAGGCGAACAGCAAAGGGTAGCAGAAATGGTTTGATTATGTGCAAACAGATGATTATGGAAATAGACCATTTCACAGCTCTTAAGATTATAGCGAAGCAGCGTAACAGAAAAAGATAAGAGAAAGTGCCGAATAAAAACCGCATACAATAAAAACACTGAATGCGGCTTAATACAACCGATAACATTTTTATAAAATAGTAAATCCGCTAATAAGTCACTTACCTTACAATGTCTTAATCTTGCTTAATAACGCCTCTTGAAGAACTTGTGAGAAATTAATTCCTTGTTCTGTAGCAGTTTCATTCAACCATTCAGGTATTGTAAGGGTTTTCTTTACTGCTTTATTGCTATGCATTTTTCTATACTCCATAGTATCACACATTACAAGCGAAACAAAATCATCATTTTCTGTTGGTATAGATTTTAATTCAGATGGAGTCGGTATTGTTTTGCCTTCACGCTCATATTGAAAAAGAACAAGTGCCAAAACGTCTTCTGCCATTTCAAGACCATCTTCAAGATTGTCACCTTGTGTATAACAACTTTCTAAATCAGGGAAGAATATTGAGTAACCCGTTCCATCTTTTTTGAAAATCGCTGGATAAACATATTTAGCCATATGTGTTTCCTCCTTTGCTAATATTACTATTATATGTTCTAAGTGATATTATTATTTGAGACCTGCATCCTTTAACATACTGTTCAGAGTCCCAGTGGGTATTTCTGTTTTGTGTCTTGGAACTGGAAATGTTTTGTTTGTTATTGGACTGTAATATAAATCATGGCGTTTGCCGTGTTCTTTTATTTGATACCATTTTCCTTGAATAGTTTTAGAAGCTCACTGGTTTTCATTGCTGTCCCCTTTCTATATCTATATTATCTACGTGTCTGCACGTGTTATCAACAAGTGTTCTAGATTTGTAAATTTGTTTTCTCCTAAGTTTATACTTTTTTAATATTTTTTCATTTTCCTTTAATGGTTCTTTCACGGCCATTTTATTTTCGACTGTTAATATAAAGATACAGCAAGAAAATATTAAATTTAAGGAGGCAACAAAATGAATAAAAATTTATTTAGAACATGTATTGGATTAGCAGTTGGAGGTTCACTTTTTATTACTTCCACTATAATGGGAATGGCTTCAGGACCTACAGGGTATGAAGCACTAAAAATAGCAGTGAAAAATTCCGATTCAGTAAAAAATGCAACCTTCAGCATGACGGGCACTTTGATTGACAACAATGAGGAACTTATAAAATTGAGTTCAACACTTAAGGTTGAACAGGAGCAATTAGTCAGTGGAAGTGTTTTTATTGACACCAATGATCTTGATAGAAATTATATCTTCTCAGTAAACGATAAGACTATGGTTTTTAAACACGATGCATCCGATGTATATAATAAAATAACCTGCACACAAAAAGAGAACGAATTAGAAAAGAAGCACTATGAATTTGAAAATCCTCAAATGGATGCAATTTGCGAAAGTATCCTAGATACATTAGTAGGAGATCTCAAGAATCAAGTTACCTTAAAGAATATTGGAGATGATAGAAAGCAGATTTCAATCAATTTAGTCAAAGATGAAATTCCTACTTTGTTCAATCTGATACTTAATCTAAATGCAGCACAGAATGAAGAATGCAATCAAGAAATCGAAACAAACAATGAAGTAGCAGAAATTTTCGGACTTAACCCTAAAGCATTTGAATTTCCAAAGCTTATAAGCAATATACAAGCAGAAGAAGTAAATGTAGAAATTATAATTGATAAGGACAGCATAATAAAAGAAGTGGACTTGGATTTTGAAGTGTCCGGCAATGATGCACAGAACAATGTTCATAACCAGAAACTCCAAATTGGTTTTGAGGTTTCTGAAATTAATTCTACTACTGCTGACATCATAGACTTAGCAGGAGAAGAAGTAAAGGAATTATCCACTGAGGAGTTTGACTGTAATTAAAATATAGTGAAATCCAAGCAAGTCTAAGAGATGCCAAATGCAACCCTTGTTCATAAATAGAAATGCACAGGCACAAAAAGTGTGCAAAATGGATTGCTGAGGCATCCTTGGATTTTTACTTAAGTGAAATTGATACATTTCAACTACTAGGAAGGATGAGGATATATGGAGAAAATATTGGAGGTAAAGAACCTCAAAAAGATATATAAGAACGGTAGGGGCATCACCGATATAAGTTTTGATATTAAGCAAGGTGAAATCATCGGGCTTCTTGGTCCAAACGGGTCGGGTAAAACAACCATAATGAAGTCGATAACAGGATTGGTAAGACCTAACGAAGGAACAGTTAAAGTCTGTGAGAAAAATATCTCGGAAGATTTCGAGGAGGCAATAGTTAATGTAGGGTGCCTTATAGAAAACCCATCATTAATGGGGAATATGAGTTGCTATAACAATCTCAAATTTATATCTAGCTACTATGACAAAATAGATAAGTCTCGGATAGATGAAGTTCTCCAAATGACCGGACTTGACGCATATAAAAACGACAAGGTAAAAACCTTTTCCCTTGGAATGAAGCAAAGACTTGCAATAGCAATGGCTATCTATCAGAAACCTAAGCTGGTGATACTTGACGAACCTGCTAACGGTCTTGATATAGAAGGTACAAAGGAACTTAGGAGGATTGTATCTGACCTTGCCAAAGAGTTTATGATAAGTTTTCTTATTTCCAGCCATCAAATTCATGAAATAGAAATGTTGTGTGATAAAATACTGATTGTTCAAAACGGCAAAATTATTGATACATGTAAACTAAAAATCATAAAAGGTAGTGGCCTTTCTCTAGAAGACTATTTTATTGAAAAAATGAATGGAAAGTCAGGAGGGGATTTGAATGAATGCAATATTAGCCAGTACAAAAAATGAAACCTTTAAGATATTTTCAAAGAAAAAATATGTTTTTTTATTTTCAAGCTCAATACTTATATCTATATTAGTCTCAGCAGTAAACTTATTAGCTGATAGAAGATTAGGCGGACCTATACTTAATAATGGGACTATTCCGATTACTGTTCTAAATCTAATGTCTTCGCTGGTTCTTCCTTTATTCATACTTATGCTCACAAGTGACCTGTTTTCCGGTGAATTTTCTGATAATTCAATTATTATGTCGCTAGTAAGACCGATTACACGAAATAAACTTTATATTTCTAAAATCTTAGCAGTCGGCGTAAGCATATTTTTACTTTTACTTGGTACGTTTGTAATCTCAGTAATTACAAGTTTTATGGGTGGAGATTTAAATTCCTGTTTGATAAAACTACCATCAAACTTTATAACCTATGCTTTTGCAATTGTACCAATGCTGCTTATAGCTATAATTACTGCCTTTACAGCCCAATTTACCAAAAGCGGCAGTTTAACTGTTGTAATTATGATATTAGCTTCAATGATTATATCGACAGTATCAATTATTTTCCCGGAAATAATGCCTTTTATGCCAACAAGCTATCTTTCATGGTATCAGAATTTTTCAAGTACGTTGGATTTCTCTAAAGTTATAAATGAGTTATTATATATACTAGCTTATGGTATAATATTTATGTTTGCGGGAAGTTATGTGTTTCATCAAAAAGATGTATAGTAAATTTTATGGGCGAAAGCACTTGTGCCGTATATACAGTATAAGTGCATAAACCTTTTTCATAATTTCATTGGGGTTTTAAAAAGCATTTGGGGGATTTTAAAATGTCTATAAGATTTAAACTAATACTATCAAATATATTGATGATAATAATTCCGCTTGTTTCAGCAGTTATTGTTGCGGTTATTTTAATTGGAATGAATTTTGGAAAATCAGGGCTGGGTCATCATGACTCACCGGAAATAACCGACAAGGTTGCCCAGCAAGCCTTTAAAGAATTTGTATCTATTTCTAATGATGCTTTTAATGACCCCGATAAATTTAAAGACCTAGAATACCTCCAAAATATTGACAATAAACTAAAGTCGTTAAACTTGAGTTTTGGTTTTACAATAGAAAACAATATATATTATATATCGGATAAAATTGACCGTGAAAAATTTCAGGATCACTTATTTTTGATGGATGGAAAAGAAGATCTGAAGTATTCCTTTGGTGAACTGGAATATATACATTATAAGTTCAAATTATCAGATGGAAAAGACTGTGCAATTTATGTTTTAATTGATACAAGTCCTTTTGAAAAATTTGTAACCGGTTTTATATCGGACTTTTTGCTCTGGTTTTTGATAATCATACTAATTACCAATGTTTTACTCACATTTATAGTATCACGGAGCATTATCAAGCCATTAAAAAAACTTAAGTATGGTGCAGAACAGATAAAAGAAGGTAACCTGTCCTTTGTTCTAGATGAAAAATCCGGGGATGAAGTCGGACAAGTATGTCGCGCATTTGAAGAGATGAGGCAGCGCCTTAAAACTGCACTTGAACAGCAGATTAGATACGATGAAGAGCGCAATGAATTTATAGCAAGTATCTCCCACGATTTAAAAACTCCTATAACTTCAATAAAAGGTCACATAGATGGTTTGAAGGATGGCGTGGCGGATACTCCTGAGAGAACAGCCAAATACATGGACATTATATACAAAAAGGTTATAGACATGGATAGACTGATAAATGACCTGACCTTTTTTTCAAATCAAACTTTGAAAAAGGTGCCTTTTAACTTTACAAGGGTTAATTTGAAAATATTCATAGAAGACCTGATTGATGAGTATGAATTTGAATTAGGAAAACTTGGGATAAGCATAAAGTGCGATTATAACTTGCCCAATAACACACTTGTAAAAGCCGATTCGGAAAAGCTTAAAAGGGTGGTTTCAAATATACTCGAAAACTCTATAAAATATATGGATAAAGAAAACGGACAAATTAAAATTGATGTACAAGACAAGCAAAACAAAGTATTAATTGGTATACACGACAATGGTGAAGGAATAAAGCAAGAGCATCTTAATAATATTTTTAATAGATTTTACAGAGCCGACCCTTCAAGAAACACCTCCAAAGGTGGCAGTGGACTAGGACTTGCGATTGCAAGCCAGATAATTGAAGAACATGGAGGTAAAATCTTCGCCGAAAGCGAATATGAAAAAGGGACCAGCATATACTTTGAATTGGAAAAGGTGGTTTTGGACAATGAAAAAGAGGATACTGATAATTGAAGATGAGGTCTCTATAGCAGAGCTTCAACGGGATTATCTTGAAATAAGCGGATATGATGTTGTTATAGAAAAGACCGGAGATAAAGGACTTGGCAGAGCATTAAAGGAAGATTATGATTTGATAATTTTAGATTTGATGCTTCCCAATATTGATGGCTTTGAAATATGCCGTAAAGTTAGGGATATTAAAAATACTCCCATACTCATGGTGTCGGCACGGAAGGAAGATATTGATAAAATAAGAGGGTTAGGACTTGGTGCAGATGACTATATAACCAAGCCTTTCAGTCCGAGCGAACTTGTAGCAAGAGTTGCGGCACATATATCACGGTATGAAAGACTTGTAGGGAGCAATGAAAAGAAATCAAAAACAATTACTATGCGAAATCTTGTAATAGATAAAGATTCCCGGAGAGTGTGGGTAGAAGGCGAGGAAATCCCTTTTACAGGCAAAGAGTTTGATTTGCTCCTGTTTATGGCCGAAAACCCAAACCGGGTTTTTTCAAGGGATGAGCTGTTCGACAATATCTGGAGAATGGATGCACTTGGGGATGTTTCCACGGTAACTGTGCACATTAAGAAAATAAGGGAAAAGATTGAGCTGGACAGTTCAAAGCCTCAATATATTGAAACTATCTGGGGTATAGGTTATAGGTTTAAAATATAATTAAAAGGGGGAATAGCCATGCAATATATGATTAGACAAAAGATATTTTCACTAGGGGACAAATTCACAATCAGAGATGAAAATGAGAGGGATGTGTTTTTAGTAAAAAGTCAGCTTTTATCCTTTGGGAAGAAGCTGAGAATTTTTGATCTTAATGAAAATGAGGTGTGTTACATTGAGCAGCAACTTTTTAAGTTCATGCCTCAGTATAACATTTATATTAATGGTGAAATGATTGCAAATGTGAAGAAAAAGTTTGCACTGTTGAAAAATGATTTTGAAATATTGAGTAATAATGCAAATTATTATGTTGAGGGAGAGTTCCTTGCCCATGAGTTCAGAATTTTTAGTGATAGGAAGCTGATTGGACAGGTTTCAAAGAAATTCTTTTCGCTTACTGATACCTACGGTGTTCAAGTCGATGATGATGAAGATCAAGTGTTAGTACTTGCTTTAGCTATTGTTATAGATATGGTATGTCATGATAGTGATAGATAATACTTTAAATATATTTAGTTTTGGAAAGGGTCAATCAACCATTGTAGAACGTAATGGTTCCCATAAGGGTATAAACATTGTTGGTGCAACGGGGCTTATATATCTTCAGTACATAACAAAGTGAAAAAGTGGCTGCATAGTTTATATCTGAATATTGGGTACCAGTGTCATCTGTTGTATAGTAATACCTCATTTTTGCTGCAGAAAGACTGATAAGAATGAAGAACAAAAGATTTAATCTAAAAAGTACTGGAATGATATGTGCTACATTAAATTTTCCTTTAGCTTCGTATGCTGCAAACGAAATCGGGCTCATATCGTCCTATGGCTCCCTTTCATAATCTTCCTAAAAGAGCTGATATGAGTTCGTATCTGGTGGATAACTTAGATACCCACCTGGTCCTTAATTGGATAGATTTTGATATTGCAGACCGGTTGAAGAATCCGAGGAAGCAAATTATTTCTATAGATAAGCTTGAAATAGAACAAAAAAAATTTTATAAAGCTTCACCGGATAGTGCTTGGTATAAATGTTTTGCAGCAATTAGTTATACTCGTAAGGATCCGAGCGTAAATGGGATAGGTACATTATGCTTGCACCTTGCGGGATGAATTGCATGGTATGCTATAAACATTGCTATATAACTAAAATATGTCAAGGCTGTTTCTTTGGAGGTTTAAATAAGCCTGAACATTGTCGAAAATGCAAAATAAAGGACTGTGTAGAAGTAAAGAAATATACTTTGCTTTGAGTATAAGGACTTTATTGTACAGCACAAAAGATGTGGTAGCAAATTGGATAAAGATATGGGAAAACCATGGCTGTGAAGGTATGAGTAGTCTTGACTTTTTATCAGACCAGATCAGCTGGCATTTAGCTGATAATAGAATAATTAAGACTGTATATGAAGATCGTTCTTAGGAAGAGATAAGGGCAGTAACAGAATCTGTGGTTTCAGAGGTAAAGTAAGATTACGCAATGGGGCTAATTACGGTGATTCTTTGCCTCTTTCCGGGAAAGTTGCCGGGGCTATAGCCTGTGCAAATTCGAGAAATGGAGGTCAGGAAACAACTTTGCAGCTTTATAGCAACGGAATTAAATTTACCTGCAAATTGTTCTTGTACCTCGTTTGCAATGAATAAACTATGATATAATTAACTTTAAAATATTATTAAATAAGTTTAAGGGTGGAAAACTATGCGTTATAAAATTTTAAGTATTATACTCAGTATATTATTTATCAGTATTATCCCACAGAATTTATATGCTGGAGAAATTAGCACAAATACATTTGGAGATATGAATGTAATGGATGCAAATACAGATTTAGTAACAGGTGGGGTATATGTTATTGTAATTAAGA
Source organism: Bacillota bacterium (assembly GCA_023421115.1). Lineage (GTDB taxonomy): Bacteria > Bacillota > Clostridia > Acetivibrionales > Acetivibrionaceae > Acetivibrio. The sequence goes on from JAEZUI010000077.1 coordinate 10,515, forward strand.
AGGATAATACTGCTTGGGAATGGGGATACAACAGATTCGGCGACCCGATGAACTGGGTAAAAGATGCTCGTAAGTTTCCTGTGAAAGTATTAAGTGATGTAAAAGTGGTCTGTGCAGGTGGAAAACATACTCTTGCTATAAAAAATGACGGTAGTCTATGGGCCTGGGGAAAAAATGACTGTGGGCAGTTAGGTACTGGAAATACAGAGCCTAGTGAAGTGCCGGTTAAGATTATGGATGATGTGCTAACAGTAAGTGCTGGTATTGAACATTCAATAGCAATAAAAAAAGACGGTACTCTTTGGGGATGGGGACTTAGTGAAACAGGTGAGCTTGGTTTCAAAAACAAAATTAAGGGTATTTACTATCAGGTTACTCCTATTAAATTAATGGATGATGTCTCCGCAGTGAGTGCAGGAGGATTTCATACAATGGTAATAAAAAGAGACGGTAGTCTTTGGGGGACAGGCGGTATGCCCGGTATGTCCGATAGTAGAGGGGGTACAGTCGTAGATGGTAAATCAGAAATAAATTATGAATTTGTAAAGGTTATGGATAATGCAGTGGCAGTAAGTGCAGGAAAAACTATCACAGCTGTTATAAAAAATGATGGATCTTTATGGACATGGGAAGTAGGAAAGCCCTCTAAGCAGTTAGACAATGTAACTGCAGTCAGTGTTGGTTATGAGCATGTACTTGCAATAAAAAGTGATGGCAATCTTTGGGCTTGGGGAAGTAATACTTGGGGAGCAGTTGGAAATGGAACAGAATCAGAGGTTAAAAGCCCAATAAAAGTTTTGGATGATGTGGTTGATATTTGTGCAGGCTCATATAGTTCCTTTGCTCAAAAAAAAGATGGGAGTTTATGGGCATGGGGTTCGAACTATACAGGAGAGCTTGGAAATGGCTCAACCTGGAATAGCCTTTTGCCATTAAAAGTGTTTGATCAGATGACACCACCTATAAAATATAATGCAGAAAATAATATTCATCAGACAGCTATTCCAGCAAAAATAGATATTTTTATAAATGGAAAGCAGGTAACATTTAGTTCTTATAATATTAATGGCTACAATTACTTAAAACTAAGAGATATTGCGATAGCCTTAAATGGAACTTCAAAGCAATTTGAAGTTGAATGGGATAGCTCAAAAAATTCAATTATCCTTAAGGGTGGGAACGCATATACTTCTGTTGGTGGAGAATTGCAGATTGATGATGGTACAAAGAATGTAAAAGAGGCAGTTGTTTCAACTTCATTAATATATTTAGATGGAAAAAATATAAGTAGTAAAGCATATAATATTGATAACAGAACTTATTTTAAACTTCGTGACATTGCAGCAGCAATAGATTTTTCCATAGCATATGACAATATTACAAAGATAATAGGTATTGATACAACAAATGGTTATTCAGTTCAATAAGTATGCTAATATAGGTATACAATCAAATCAAAGGAGGTATAAAAAAGGTCTCCGAAACGAATCTGACTTTTCATTTGCAAGGATAGAACAGTTTTGTGAGGCAGTAAACCCGAAATAAGAATAATTTTAATTGGGCACAATACAAAAATGGGAGATGGTGATAAGCTGTCTCCTTTATTGATGTTGACACCTATACAAAAGTAATAAATAATGGAAACATAAACAAAAGGTAGTTAGTACTCATTTGTTTGTGAATTAAAAGTGCTTCAAGCACTTGAACTATATCTAGGTGCTCTAACGGATTGTACAGGATGTTTTTTCGAGGGTGCATTCTCGGGGAATTTTATTTTTGTGCGGACCTTTAAAAAACAGCGACGGCAAGGGCTTACTAATATTTGAGGCAAATTCTTAGGAGGAAGTGGAAAGTTACGTATTGAAAGACCCCTTTATCGTGAAAAAATGGTATGCCAGTTATCGTATTTACGAATGGATTGAGGCAAACGACAGTAATAATTGGCTTATTTGATTATTAGGAGTAAATTGTTTCAAATTCAATCGAAAACTATAAGCATTTTCAATACCAAAAATACAGTAGTGTGTTAATATATGGTGCAAATTTGATTATGGAAAGCATCATTTTTTACCTGCATTGAAAGTGGAAAACAGTATGGTCAGAAGACTAAAAGGAGCATAAAATGGATTTTGATTTAGACTCTTGGATGAAAAGATACTTGGACGAAGTGAAATCTCTGTTCGGTTCTCACTTATTGTTTGTTGGGCTTCAGGGAAGTTATGGTAGAGGTGAAGCAACGGACAGCAGCGACATTGATGTGGTTGTAATACTAGACCAGGTGACTCCGATGGATTTGAAAGCATACAGTGCTACGCTGGACACACTTCCGAACAGGGAGAAAGTGTGTGGATTTATCTCTGGTAGGCAGGAGTTAATGAATTGGGAACGCTCCGATCTGTTCCAGTTCTATCATGACACCACGCCGATTTTCGGTAGCATTGATTTTCTGCTGTCGCTTATCAGTAAATACGATATTCACCGTGCAATCCGGATTGGAGCCTGCAACATCTATCACATATGTGGCCACAACATGGTGCATGAGAAAGACGCAGAGATATTGAAAACTCTTTATAAATCAGCTGCCTTCACTGTGCAGGCAATCTATTATTATCAAACTGGAACCTACATAAAACAAAGGGCTGAGCTTATCACTGTCCTACAACCACAAGAACAGGAGATTTTGCAGACTGGCATTACATTAAAGGAACAGCCTAATATAGTGCAGACTGAGTTTGAACGACTCTCTGAGCTGCTGTTTAATTGGGCAGCAGGGTTGATTAACAAGTTCAAGCCAAGTTAAATTGAGGAATAAACGTGAATTTGACGAGTGTTTGGAGTATTTGTATAACACGCATCAACTTTATGATGCGAAGCAAAATATAAAAGGGAAAAACAATGAAAATATTGATGGTAAATGTACCGTATTCCGGACATACAAATCCTACATTACCCCTAACTAAAAGGTTAGTGGAGAGAGGGCATCAAGTAACACACATAAATGCTCCTGAATGGAAAGAGAAAATTGAAGCAACCGGTGCCTTATTTGTATCTTACATGGATTATCCAGAGCATGTATTATGGTGTTCCAATGTTAGTGATGCCCATTATTAATGATCAACCAATAAATGCAGAGCAAGTTGAGAAATTGAATCTTGGGAAAAGGATTCGAGCATTCCCCTCAAGGGCAGCTGTTTTGTATAAACAGGCTATGAGTGTGTTGAATAATCGGGAAATTGAAGAGGAATGCAAAAAGATGAAAACGGAAATAAGAACGGGAATAACTATAGATTATAGATAATATTATTGATATAATCGAAGGTGTTATTTAGGTTAATAGAGTAACACGTAATTGTAGTTAGTGCGCATCAGTTACATAACACACATGGAAATAAGGGAGAACTAATTTTTTATATTTTTATTTAATTGAGATAATGTTGAATTAGTTGGTTACGGTGGTGTAAAATGGTTGTAGTTGTTGATAAAGTTGAGGAGGGATTTCTCTATATGTCAAAAATTAAAATCGTTGATACGAATACAATGCCAATATGTCCTTATTGTGAAAAGGAGCTCGAAACTGTTGAAAGGGCATATACTGGTATGTTAAATTCTAATGTAATTTATATTTGCCCTCATTGTAAAAAGCTTTTAAGTATAGGTATTAATAGATAGAAGATGCGGACTTGATCGCTATGATAGGGCCGTCAGGATACTTAATAATGTATATTTTCTAGAGATGAGCCACCTATGTTAAGAAAGGAGAATTACATGAGAGAAGTTAAAAGAAGTGATGTAAATGAAGAATGGGCACATTCTGGAATTGTTGAGGCTGGTGATTTTGTTTTTATAAGTTATTGTGTGGGTAACATTGGTCAGCCTATTGAAAATCAAATTAATGGTGCATTTGAGCATTTGAGCAAACGATTGGAATCAATTGGTTTAACTTTAGAATCAGTTGTTAAGATTGATTGCCTATTCAGAGATGTTTGGAATATACCTGTAATGGAAAAGGTAATCAAAGAAAGATTTAAAGGTAAGTATCCAGCCCGAAAATCAATACAAACAGAGTTTGCCCATCGGGGAGGTCAAGATGGACTTCTGTTTCAACTTGACGCCATTGCATTTAGAGGATAGTAGTGAAATCCTTTTTCCTTTAAGTTTATGCGATTTTAGCCCATTGATGAAAAATTTCATTGATAAGTCTGGCGTTAGATGGTGCCTTTTTGTATAATTAATTTTCAGATTAATGACCTAATGTATAATTTAGTTGTTACACATTTTGTATATAACAAGCATCAGTTTAGAAGCACAAATTAGAGATTATTTATTTAATCCCCAAAAAACTCTTGACTATCACCTTGGGGGTTAGCTTATGCTTTTATTGAGGTGATGAATATGTTAATAAATGAAGTTAGCAAAATCACAAACTTAACCAAAAAGGCAATAGAATATTATACTTTGCAAGGCTTGATTTCACCTAATGTTTTAGAAAATGGTTATAGAAATTACAATAAAAATGATATTGAACGACTAAATAAGATTTCTGTCCTTCGAAAACTTGGAATAAGCACAGAAGAAATTAAAGCGGTACTTTCTGATGAATCAGGAAGTACTTTGCAAGCAATATCTGTACGAAAAGAATTAAGCTTGCAGAGCGAAAAGGCAAAGAAATTAATTCTTGACAAATTGAGCAATGGTCAAAGTTATTCTGAGGCTAGTGCAGAGTTGCAAACAATTGACAACAGTAAAACAATTAGCGAAAAGCTTTTAGAAGCATTTCCAGGATATTATGGTAGATTTATTTGTCTACATTTTGCTCGATTCTTAAATGAACCAATCAAGACGGTTAAACAGCAATCAGCCTATGAAAAAATAATATCTTTCTTGGATAATGTACCGTCACTCAACTTGCCAGAAGATTTGCAGAAGTACTTAATCGAAGGAACGAAGCACATTGGTGCGGATCAAATCACAGAAATGATAGAAAGCACAAAAAAAAGCATAGAAAACCCTGATGATTTTCTATCAAATAATAAGGAAATGTTAGAGCGGTATTTGGCATATAAACAATCTGACGAATATAAAAGTTCTCAAGCATACAAAATCATGGAGCTAACTAAAGAGTTTAATAGCACAAGTGGATATAATGATATATTCATTCCTGCGTTAAAAGAATTGAGTAGTTCTTATTCTAAATACTATAAGCAAATGGAAATAGCAAACAAAAAATTATTGGCACAATATCCTGAGATAGAAAAAATGTACTATTAAGCAACATGACCATGATTTTTAGCTTGTATTATTTATATGACACGTACTTAAAGTCAAAAAATCTGTATCGGATTTTTAGAAATAATGGTAGTGAAGATTGCAATGATAAAATGAAAGGGTGGTAGAATGGCTATAATAACACCGAATTTTAATTTTGCAGGATGTTGTGAAGAAGCAATTGCACTGTATCAAAAGGCTTTTAAAGCAAAGTTGGGTTGTTTATTACGATATTCTGATGCCAATAAGTGTGATTGGAATAAAAAATTAACATCAGGACAAGAAAATAACATATACCATGCAGAGCTTTTTATTGGTGACCAAAGGATTATGATGTGCGACAATATGGATGTTAATTTGGTAAAAAGTACGGCTCTTTCACTGACAGTCACATTCGATACAAAGGATGAAGTAAAACAGGCATATGAAGTTTTACAGGAAGACAGCGAGACAATTTATCAGATGCAGAGCACGACATATAGTTCTTGCATGGTTGTATTTATTGATAAATTTGGTTTCCGATGGGGATTGATGACAGAGCAAACAGACCGATAAATTTCAATTTGTTGTGGAGAATGAGGAATTTAGTGGGGCGGTTAAAACTTATATATTAAAAATGAAATGAGGGTGTGCTAGTGAAAAAGTTTTTGTACATTATAGTTGGTATGCTTATCTTTGTATTGATTTCAACAGTGTGCTATGCAGGTTCTGTACCAGAAGACTTGGTTTTTGAAGATTCTACACAGGTATATTTCGGCAAGGTGAAAAACGTTGACGGTGATAGCATTACTGTAATTCAACAAAAAAATATAAAGGGAGAATTTACACAAGATAGCGAGCTTACATATAAGAGTTTTGCATTTAACAGTTCTCCGAAAATTGGTGCAACGTATCTTTGTGGATATTATGATAAAAACAACCCGCTCTATATGTGGGATGTAACAAGTCTGGACACAAAGACTTTAAAAATTAAAAGTACCGATGATATGTCAAGGCGAATGCAGGAATATTTAAATAACGGCAAGTTTGAAGAAAAAGAGAAGGAAAAACTGACCAAAACAGATACAAAAGACGATACCGAATCGACTAGTGAGTCGACAACAGCAACAATTGCTGACAACACAAACCAGACGCATAATGATAGCAGCACAGGAACAAATTATTTGATAATTCTAATTTTATGTGGAGCCGTTTTGATAGGAATAGTAATTCTTGTGAGGACTAAAAGGAAAAAGGATATTGGATAATCCGAAAATGTAAGCGTGGGCATGAGCTTTGCAAATTCTAATTTAACAGAGGACGTAGACAAGTGAAAAAATTCAGTAGGTGCTTATATTAGTTGATCATTAAACATTCATAGATAAAATAATAGAAAATTAAAAGGTTAGATATGATAATTCATATCTAACCTTTTAATTTACATGATTTAATTGGTATTTAATTTTGCTCAACGACTAATCCCTCTTACTTTCTATTACCTAATATGGTTTTGTCCTAGTTCATTGGACTCATTCCCTTCCTGGTAACTTGTTTACCAATCATTTAATGATTGTATTATATATATACCTTCTATAATAATTTTTAAACAAGATTTTTTAAAGTTATGAATAAAGAAGATTGCTTACATTACGTCGGTTGACACATAACTATAATCTTATTAGGCACAGTTTGAGCAGGAATACTCATTGTAGAAGCTCCAAAGACTACAATCAAATTATTGTTTGTGGAATTTTTCCGGCACCTTATGTATAAAAAAACATATTATATCTTAGATTAAGTATTTCAAGGTGTTTTTTATGCAAATATGCTAGGGTTTTGCTTGATCTATGTTAAACACAAATGTCGTTCTGGAAAGTTTCGATAAAAGCTCCGACCACGTTTTGCTTGATCTATGTTAAACACAAATGGCTAAAAGAAGTTGTTAAGGTAATTAGTATTTTAGTCTTTATAGGTTCGATTTCCGCTCATATGTTTTCTCAAAGTGGTTTTGGCCCAGGCTTTGGTGATGGTGTATACAACAAAAGACACTTAGATGAAGTTAATTCAAAAAAGATTTCTTCGGCTATAATGGCTTTGATCAGCGATTCAGGCTGTAATAATTTTAATGGTTTATATGACTCTTCAAATAAAAATTTGCTAGATATAAGACAGAATGACCCCGAATCCGCAAAACTTTTAATTATAGCTTTACATGATAAAATTTACTATGAGAATATGCCATTTGGACCTTATTTAGAGAAGATAAATAGTGATAAATCAGTTTATGATGAAGTTAAACCACGTTCAAACAGAAATGCGGTTGGATATAAAATTGAAATAGATAATGGTTTTGTTACGTGTATTCCAGTAATTAGCGTGAAAGAAGCTATTATTGTCATAAAGTGATTTCTTGATGGAGAACAACTGATACCCAATGTCTTTCATTTTACTACAGTTGAATTATATAAACTTTCATAAGGTTTTAAGAATATTTTTGGCGGTGAATTAAAAACATATCCTAATATAATAGATGACGGGTTACTCACTATATTTCTCTAAGCATTTTACCAGCATAGTTATAAGTTCAGCTCTGGTTATTTTATTACTCGCTCTTATTGTATTGTCCTGATAGCCCATAATAATCTTATTGTCATAAGCCATAGCCAGGTATCCCCGAGCCCAATTCGGTATATGGTCATAATCTTCAAAATATTTGAGATTATCTGTTGAGGGTTCCACATTAAAGGATTTCATTAGCATAACAATAGCTTCAGCCCTGCTAATCTCTTCATTTGCTCTCACTGTGTGATCTGGGTAGCCAGTAATTATTTCAAGACTGACAGCGTCCTTTATATATCCTGTAGCCCATTTAGGAACTTCTGTTACATCTACAAAGTCAAGTTCAGCCTCTAATTGAGGTACAATACCTTTTGCTCTCAGCAGTAATACTGCCATTTCTGCCCGGGTGATTTTTTTGTCGGGTTTTATGGTATTGTCCTCATAACCTGTTATAATACCTTTTTTGAGTAACTCCAATAGAGCATTTTTCGCCCAGTGTGTTTCAATTTCTTTATATATAGCTTCTGGAATTTCAATTTTTATTTCTTTATCTAAAGCTTCTTCTACTACTAAAGGTGCTTGTGAATTCTCCGGTTTTATGCTTGGTGTTGCAGTTGGTATGGATACATCCTTCGAAAAGTTATCTGTCTGTCCTGAATTTGATCTGCTTGAGGAATTTCCTATTGAATCTCTATTCTGTACTTCTGGCGTTTGTCTAGGTATCGTAGGCTTAGGTGCTATTGGAGTTGGCGTGTGTAATATTGTGGGTGTAGGAGTGAAAGTAGGCTGATCCGTTACTTCTGTTTTATCTACTTGACCAACTATCTTTGCCTTGCTCCATCTGCTAATTTCAATATTGTCATCTTCTGAATAAATTGATCTTACTCTGAAAATATGGATATTATTACTTTCAAGCTTATCTACCTTATATACAGTTTGGGATACACTTGATACTCTATCCCTATCAATTTCCAATTCATATGAAAGGGCATCTAAATCCGTATCCCATTGAAGAATATAATGTTGACTGCTCTCGGTGATATTTATTTCACTTTGAAAAGGCCTTGAATATACTTCTGAATAAACGGAGGAATATATATCTACAATTCCTGATGTGTTGACCTTGTTTTCTAAACCCTTTAGTTGAAAAACTCCGTTTTTAATTTTATCTACTATACTTAGAATATTTTGATCTGAATTATGTGAATATATCGCACCTGCGACACCTGTAACAAAAGCTGTCGCCATTGATGTTCCGCTCTTGAAACCATATTTATTATTTGGGAGAGTTGAAAAAATGTTTTCTCCCGGTGCTGCTAATGTAATATTTTCGCCAATGTGGGTAAAATCGGACAAAATCCCGCAATTGTCTATAGATGCAACTGATATGATATTATCAAGTGGAAAACATGCAGGATACATTGGTGTTATTTTTGAATATTTAACTATATTTCCAGCAGCACAGACAAATAGCATATCTGAATCCTCCATGCAATCAAATAACGCCTGATCGAAAACAGTACTACCCCAACTGCAATTTAATATTTTTACGCCCATTTTTTTAGCATATTCAATAGCTTTTATTGCAGAAACTGTGTCAGCTCCCTGTAGATGATCCATTATTTTTATTGGAAGAATTTTTATTTTAGGAAAAACTCCACATATTCCTAGTTCATTAAATTCTGCACCAATTATTCCAGCAAGATGAGTACCGTGTACATCACTAGAAGCTAAATCCCATACGGTATTGTCATTATTTAGAAAATCCCAGCCGTTTATATCATCTGTAAAACCATTTGAATCGTCGTCAATACCATTTCCAATAATTTCTTTTTCGTTTATAAAAATATTTTCTTTTAAGTCTTCATGAGTTATATCTACAGCAGTATCTATAAGGCCAACAATGATTTCTTTACTGCTGTCAAATTCGAAGTTTTCAATAAACTTTCTGAAATTAATATCTATACCTTCAAAACCTTTTTTAGAATAGGATTGTCCGGAATTTACAAGTCCCCATTGCTGGTCGTGGTATAAATCATTTACAACTGACATAATATGAAGTGCATGATTTTGCTGAATATATTCAACCCGGGGATCATTTATTAGTTCATTTTCTATGTAATCACAGCTTATTTTATCATAAGCTTTCAGATACTTCATATTTGAGTGGATTTTTTCTGAGTTTATGTTTGATGGCATAATAATATTTGAAAAATCGGAGCCTTCTTTGAATTTTATTATATATTCGTTGGGAAACTGGTTGCTATCATGGTACATTTGTGCAAAGGTAAAGTGAGTATTGAAAATACAGATAAATAGATAAACAGTAATTAATATAAATGATTTGAATCGCATCATATAGGCCTCCAAAGTGTAATTAAATTACCATGTATTAAATTTTAAGTTTGAATTGTAAATAGAGTTATGCCCATTTCACTGGCTTTCGTTAATGCCAATAATTTTCATGTTATCACATCCTTAGCTTTTTGCAATTTGCAGTTTGCTCAGTAACATGAACAAACGTGCTTCATCCTTGTATTCAGGTTTAACCATGTAATAAATATAACTTTCTAGCACACTGAAATAGGGAAGAGAACGTCCTTCTATTTTGAAATTGTTGAAGCCCATAGGTACATACTTTTCATATAAGTCTTTTGGAGTGATGTGTGTGCTGTGTTTAGTTGTTTCGTAGAAGTATGGAGTTATTTTGTCGCAATAGAAAGGTTCGTATTCAAAAGGTTTGTTTGGATGTTTTTTTAAATGCTCGGAAAGAGCAATATGATAGTTTCCAATATAATCATAATGTTCTTTTCTACGTGTACAATTTGGTGTACAGCAGGGATTTATAAGGAGTTCACAGCGTTCTTTAAAGGGTACTTTTTCAAGGTTTTCAAATCTATTATTCCAATTATAGTCTAATACCACAAGCTTGTAATCCTTTTCTAGTTCTTCTTTTAAAGCCTCTGGATTTTCAATTTGTTTGCAGGTTGAGCTTACTATTTTATATTTTGGATAATTCTTTCTTATATAGGCTTCTAATACAGGAGAAACTACTATAACTTCATTCAATCCATTATCCCCCATTTTAAGACACATATTGCAGTAGAAATCATTTAGGTGTTCTTCTTTTATGTGAGGATTACTGAAAGTAAAACGACATGGTATACCACGCTGGTTGAATTGTTTAAGTACTTCTTTCATAGAATTACGATCTATGCTTCCTTTGAAGGTGCGACCACCATTCCACAATGATGATGGAAAGGTACCATAAACTGAGGCTATTTTTATATCATCGTGGAAAAATTCAGGCTTCTTTTGCATTGCTTCATAAAGAAGTATATTTAGTTCAAAATTTTCCGCAAAACTAGGTAAATGAAAATTAATACTCATTATTATCCCCCTAAGCTATTCATTAATCAATTAGAGAAAGGAACTTGTTTAAACTATAACACTGAATTTACTGTTATTAAATAGAAAAATAAATATGGTATAAATTATTAACTATAAAGAATTATTGACATTAACATGATATCATTATTATATAAAAAGTTCAATATATGGCTTTAACCATCATTATAATAGAAACCATATTGTATAAAAATTTTAAATGTACATTCCAAAAAAATAAGAAAATTGCCCCCTTGAATAATAAAAAAAACCCATGTATAATGTTATAGTAAACGCGCGTTCATGGGGGTGGATATGAAGAGTGAGGATATAGCTCGGTTAGCTGGAGTGTCTAGGAGTACGGTATCTAGAGTCATAAACAACTATCCTAATGTTCCTGAGAAAACCCGGGATAAGGTTCTGAAAATTATTGAAGAATATAACTATGAACCTAATACGTCCGCACGAATACTTGCAGGCAAATCCAACAACACTATAGGATTATTCGTAATAAGTGTATCTGAAAACGATGGGCCGAGCAAAATTTACCAAAGTACCTACTATTCCACATTTATCAATACAGTAGTTGATGCGGCAAACACAATCGGTTACTATGTTTTGGTACATACTATATATTCCTACAAAGATTATTCTAAAATCAGCCAGTCCTTTATGCAAAAAAGGATAAGCGGTGGAATCTTAGTTGGAAATGAAAAAGACTTAGATACCATCAAGAAAATAACTAAAATGGGTTATCCAATAGGAATTGTAGATTATGATGTTGGGGAAATAGAAAAGAATAAGCTGAATAATTCCAGATTGATTGTTGTCAATTCTTCCGATTTTGAAGGAACGGTTGAGGCATTAAATCACTTAATTAAGTTAGGACACAAAGATATAGGAATTATTACAGGTCGAATGGGCACATATTCCGGAAAAGAGCGTTACAGAGCTTACGAATATACTCTCAGAGAAAACGGTATAGAGATAAACCCTGAATTTATACTAAAGGGTGAGTTCTTGAAGAAGAATACCTACGGTGAGGTAAAGAAGCTTATCTATTCTAAGAGAATTCCCACTGCATTGTTTGCGTGTAATGACGATATGGCCATAGCTGCTATGGAAGTATTCATGGATGAGGGTATAAGAGTGCCGGAGGATATATCGGTTATAGGATTTGATGACGTACCTATGGCTTCACATATTAAACCTGCACTATCAACGATAAATGTACCGGTTTACAATATGGTCACCCAGGTGACAGAAGCGCTTATAAACAACATAGAGCAAGGTACAAAGACTTTTAGCAACTTTACTTATCCCGCAAAATTTGTTGACAGGGATACATGTGCAATAAAAAGGTCAAGATAATTATAAAATACTATTATAAAACAAGGAGGCAACAAAATGAAATTCGGTTTTTTTGATGACTTAAACAAGGAGTATGTAATAACATCTCCAACCACTCCATACCCATGGATAAACTATCTTGGGACACAGGAATTCTTCTCACTTATCTCAAATACAGCAGGAGGATATACTTTCTATAGAGATGCAAAGCTAAGACGTTTGACTAGATATAGGTACAATAATGTGCCGATAGATATGGGTGGACGTTATTTCTACATACATGACAATGGTGATTTCTGGTCACCAGGATGGGCACCGGTTAAGAAGGAGCTTGACAACTATGAGTGCAGACACGGTCTTGGATACACCAAAATTACAGGTAAGAGAAACGATATCAACACTGAAGTAACTTTCTTTGTACCACAAAATTACAATGGCGAAGTTCAAAAGGTAGTAATAAAGAATGAAGGAAATGCTACAAAGAAGATAACTCTCTTCTCCTTCCAAGAATGGTGTTTGTGGAATGCTCAAGAAGACATGACAAACTTCCAAAGAAACTTCAGTACAGGTGAAGTTGAAGTTGAAGGCTCAGTTATATACCATAAGACAGAGTACAAAGAGCGTAGAAATCACTATGCGTTTTATTCCGTAAATGCGCCTATTACTGGATTTGACAGTGATAGAGATAGCTTTATTGGACTTTACAACGGATTTGATGCGCCTAAGGCAGTAGTTGCCGGTAAATCCAACAATTCTGTTGCAGATGGTTGGTCACCTGTAGCATCCCACTCTTTAGATATCGAATTAAAAGCGGGAGAACAAAAAGAACTCGTATTCATATTAGGTTATGTTGAGAACAAAGAAGAAGAGAAATGGGAATCAAAAGGCGTTATCAATAAGAAGAAAGCTAAAGAAATGATTGATCAATTCAAAACCGCAGCAGATGTGGACAAGGCATTTAACCAACTTAAAGAGTATTGGGATTCTTTGCTTTCACAATATACAATTAAGAGTCATGACGAAAAACTTGACCGTATGGTAAACATCTGGAATCAGTATCAGTGTATGGTTACCTTCAATATGTCGAGAAGTGCATCCTATTTTGAATCTGGTATAGGAAGAGGTATGGGTTTTAGAGATTCAAACCAAGACTTATTGGGATTTGTACACCAAATTCCTGAAAGAGGAAGAGAAAGACTTTTAGATATCGCTGCTACGCAGCTTGAAGATGGCGGCGCATATCACCAGTATCAGCCACTTACTAAAAAAGGTAATAATGAAATCGGAGGAGACTTTAACGATGATCCATTATGGTTGATTATTGCTGCGGCTGCTTATATTAAGGAGACTGGTGATTTTGATATACTGAACGAACAAGTACCTTATGACAATGACATGAGCAAGGCAACATCTTTCTTTGAGCATCTAAAGCGTTCCTTCAACCATGTAACAAATAACCTCGGACCTCATGGATTGCCATTGATAGGAAGAGCAGACTGGAATGACTGTCTCAATCTAAACTGCTTCTCTAGTACTCCTGATGAATCCTTCCAGACTACTACAAGTAAAGACGGTAAGGTTGCAGAATCAGTTATGATTGCCGGTATGTTTGTATACACTGGTGCTGACTATGTAAAGCTATGTGAATACATGGGCTTTAACGATGAAGCTAATAAAGCTAAAAAGCAGATTGAGGACATGAAAGAAACCATTCTTAAGTACGGATATGATGGAGAATGGTTTATAAGAGCATATGATGACTTCGGAAGAAAAGTAGGAAGCAAGGAAAATGAAGAAGGTAAGATATTCATCGAATCACAGGGCTTCTGCGTAATGGCAGGTATAGGTCTTGAAGATGGAAAGGCAATAAAAGCAATGGATTCCGTTAAAAAATATCTTGATACTCCATATGGAATAGTACTCAATAATCCTGCCTTCACTAAGTATTATATAGAGTATGGCGAAATTTCAACATACCCTGCCGGATATAAAGAAAATGCAGGTATATTCTGCCACAACAACGCATGGATAGTTTGTGCTGAAACTGTTGTTGGAAGAGGAGATATGGCGTTTGAATACTATTCAAAGATCGCTCCTGCTTACACAGAAGAAATCAGTGAAATCCACAAGACTGAACCTTATGTTTATGCACAGATGATAGGGGGAAAAGATGCAAGACGTATGGGAGAAGCTAAGAACTCATGGTTAACTGGAACAGCTGCATGGAACTTTGTTGCAATTTCACAATGGATTCTAGGTATCAAGCCTGAATTTGAAGGCTTAATGATTGATCCATGTATTCCGAAAGACTGGAATGGGTATACAATTTCAAGGCTTTACAGAGGATCAACGTATGTTATAGATGTTAAGAACCCTAACCATGTATCATCAGGTGTGAAGAAAGTTACTGTTGATGGAGCAGAAATTAGCGGAAATATCCTTCCAGTTTTCAATGACGGTAAAGAACATAAAGTAGAAGTTATAATGGGTTAATTACCTAAAGAATTAAGCGAGCAAAAAGCTCAATATACGAAAATATACTACAAGGTTAACTTTACATATTATAGGGATTTATACAACCCCTATAATATGTAAAATTCTAAATTAGGAAGTTATAACAATAAATCAGCAAAAAACAAACCTAATTTAAGTGAAAACTTGTTTTAGTGTCAAATGACGCAATTACTTGACCTGAGCATTAGAAGCTGTTGCCGAAAGCTTGATAATTTGAAGCAAAAATGCCACGGATGGCATTTTTAGCGTCTCGTGACAGGATGTCACATAGACGCGTGCGAAAATTATCAAGCTGAGGCTACAGCTTCTATGCGAAGGTCACGTAATGGAGTCGTTTGACACTAAAACAATAGGTACTCCCTTATTCAGGTTCCAAAATCGCCGTACTATTAATTTGTACCGTGCTTGAGGGCTTTTACTAATTTCCTACAAACACTAAAGCCGCTTATGCGGTTTTGCTCTTATAAGGTTAATATTAAGGAGGTTTCACATGTTTAAAAAATTAGTCGCAAGGGAAGTTAAGTTAACTCCCGAATCGTTATTAAGAAGTAGCTTTAAGAACTTAAACGAAAACATAAAAGTAGATGCGATGTTTGCGGATACAACTTTTAAGAGTGTAATCGGAGTAGCCGGTATGCCATTCAAAGTACCTGCTGTATTGCAACTCTTAAAAAACAGAGATATATCACAATACCTTCTTACTCAAGCAGTAAATGGTGCTTCGGTAGTGCTTGAAGTGGAAAGCAGCGGAAGTGTTGCAGTATACAAGAGCAGCAACGGAGAAACTCAAAAAGTTGAAGTGCCGGCTGAAATTAAACAGGAGATTGAACAGGCCCTTTCAAATGTAGCCAAATGGGCAGGACAATTAAACAAAAATGGAGAGCATGTTATTGACCTACAAACTCCAGCTCCAGGGCCTCACTTCTATGTAAACCTTCTAATGGGAAACAGGACAGGTTTTGACCATGCTCTTCAAACAACTCCTAAAAGTGTTGTTGACAGACTTGGAAGGGGAGCGTTCAGATCCCATGCTGCGACCCAGGTACTTGCTACCCGTTGGGATATGAGACAGGAAGAAGGGGGCTTCCCTGCAAACCGTCAGTTCTACCTTGTTGAAGGTTTTAAAAAGATATTCTATTCAGCAGACCCTAATGACAGCAATATCGAAGCTGCAACTTGTACCCATTCACAGAATAATACAGTTATTGAATACAAGACAAAATGCGGTCTTTCCATAAAGAGAACCATATTTATACTCCCTCAGGTTGAAGGCTTGCCTTTAGCAACCGAAGTTCAGCAGATTGAGGTTACCAACCTTACAGACAAAGAAAGAGACATCAAATTGATATATACAGGTATGTTCGGAACTCCTGCAACTCACGCAGTATTTGAAGACGTACTTTATACCAACGTTATAATGCAGTCCTCCATATTGAGAAAAGATGACGGTTCAATAGTTGCTATCACACCGGACTATTATCCCGAACCATGGAGAGAAGATATGAGATTCCACACTATGATGGTCAGAAATGGTGACATTGTGGAGTTTCCTAAAGAATTCTGTGCAAACTATAATGAATTCGTCGGGAACGGTACTTTAGAAAATCCTGAGAATATCAGCAAACTCAGTAACTATTTCTATCGCAAAGGACCCGGTTTCTTCGCATTAGGAGCAGAAGTTAAATTAGGAGCAAGGAAGACTGTTGTATTTGACAATTTCACAGGACTTTCATCAAATAAGGTTAATCCTTCGTTTAATGAAGAAGTATTTAAAAAAGAGGTTTCAAACCTTGTTGAAAAATTCTCAAAATCGGGAGAAGTTACAAAGGCCTTAGAACAGGTTGTTAAGTTCTCGGAAAAGTACTCAAGCTTCATGCAGCTTAATACTGAAGATGAAGAATTTAATACTTATTTCAATAAAAACCTTCCTTTCCAGGTGCTCTATCAGACTTTTGTGTCAAGATCCTTCTGTCAGACCCAAAAAGGATACAGAGAATTAGGTTTTAGAGAAATACAAGATATATATGCTTCAATGTACTACTTTGCGAGCATGGGAGAGGGTGACTTTGTAAAACAGCTTCTTAAAGAATGGTGCTCAATGATATTTGAATTTGGCTATGCTTACCATAACTTCTTCTGGGTAGGTAAGGAAGCGGGTAAATGGTCTGATGATGCACTTTGGTTTGTGCAGGCAGTATACCGCTATATCAGCTTGACCGGAGATATCAAATTCTTAGATGAAGAAGTTGAAGTTGCAGGAACAAAGCCTGTGTCTAAAAGACCTGTTTATGAAACAATTAAGGCTCTTTTAAAATATTCAGCTAAAATTTCAGTTGGAAAGCATGGTATGCCTCTTCTTGATAATGCCGACTGGAATGACTGCCTGAAGCTTGATAATGACTTTATAGATGGTATTACTAAAGAAAAGCTTTACAAAGAGCAAATTGCAAAAAGCGGAAATCCAGACCAACCTTTCGAAAGCGACTATTCTGAAAGCGTCATGAACGCATTTTTATTGAAAGTTGCAATAGATGAAATGATTCAGCTTTCAAGCGAAAAAGGTGATGCAGAGTACAAAGCACAGCTTGAAGCTATGTCTTCTAGTTTGTTTGAAAATATTCAACAATGCGCATGGAAGGAAGATTTCTTTGCGAGGGTATTATTTAATAAGTTTAAAGACGGTAAGTTTACTTACCTTGGAGCTAAAGGAGATAATTTGTCTGCAGACCCTGAAATTGATGGCTCATACTTCTTGAACTCCTTCAGTTGGGCAATTCTTGCTGACTGTGCAAGTGAAGAGCAGATGTCTATTATGCTGGATGTTATAGATAAGTATTTAAAAACCCCATACGGCATTAAGCTTGTTACACCTACAGATCTTGGTAAAGTGGCAAACGATACAGCTACAGGACATTATTTCCCAGGCGACAGGGAAAATGGCGGAGTATTCAAGCATGCTACAATGATGGCTACAGCTGCTATGTTTAAAGCTGCTAAGACAGTTAAAAACAAGGAACTTGCTGCGAGACTTGCAAATATGGGATACTGGATGGTAGATTTGGTTGCTCCCTTCAGAACTATGGCAAACCCCTTTGAAAAAGCGGGAAATCCAAGGTTCTGTACCCAGTACAACAACAGCGATAATGGGGAAAACATCGGCCCTATGTTAAGTGGAACATCCACATGGCTCACCTTGACCTTGATGAGTGCTTTTGGAGTTGAATACACAACAAAAGGTTTGATACTTGACCCGGTAATAAGAGAAGATCAGAAAGTTACTTCATATAGTGTTAATACAGGTAAGTCAGTTTATGATATTACAATAAAGAAGCCGGAAGGATTTTACCGAAGTGCTGATGGAAACGTAAAGATTTCTATTGACGGTAAAGGTATTGAAGGCAATCTTATTCCATTGTTTACCGATAACAAGGAGCACAAGGTAGAAGTTATATTTGCATAGTACAAATAAGGGCACATCCTAGGGCTTTGGGGTGTGCCGTTTTTTCTTTGAAATTTTGATGATATTTGCATTGATTTTGCGTAGTATTGTTTTTGAAAAAGATGGTTTTGAATGTAGGACTGAATTAAACCTCAATTAATCCAAATTTTCTAACTAACCAAATGCAAAATTTTTGTTTTCTATTTGTTGGCTTCTCTAGAGGTACAATTATTCCGTTGAGAACTCTATAGCATAATTCTGCCGATATAAAGTGAGTTGTTCCGGTAGACTCAAACTCTATCCTGAAAACTGTGTGTTCATCTTTAAACTTTGAATCAATAACTCTTGCCTTCCTGTATACATCTCTAGCAGCAGGAGCAAAAACTGTGTCTCCGGGTACTACAGGAATATATGCAGGTTGCTTCTTTTTTTTTCGTAACATTATAATTCCCCCTCTTCTTGTACATATTGTACTTTATGCTTATTGCTGCATTCAAGAAAAAATAAAGTAAATATAGATTAAAGTGTTCATAATATTGAAATGTATTGTTGTGTAGTTCAATAATATGAATTATAATGCAATATTATGTTATACCTATTATTTATAGATGAAAAACTCTAAAACTAAATTTTAAAGGAAGTTTTTCATCTAAATTAGATAACGTTTAAGTGCTATATAAATTTAACATTTAGTTAGTGTACGTTATCTATATCTATGGTATTATTTTTAAAGCATTTTTATTTTATATAAGTTAAAAGGTTATGTGGACTGAGCTGCTTTGTACTTTTACTTAAAAGTTTAAATTATCAAACGATTTATGTAAAATTCCAGTTTTAATAAACGAACGTTATGAGTTGTATGTATTTTAATGGTTATATTCTATATGGATAAGTAAAATCCTCTAATTTATTAAAAAAATTCAAAATACTTTATTACCTTCGAAGGAAGCACAAAAAAAGCCGGCTGCATAAGTATAGGGACTTTGCAGCCAGCTTTCTATTTTGCTTAGGTTACTTCATGTTTTCAACAGGGAACTTCTTGATGTATCCAAGCAAGTACTGTCTCATTAGTGCTAAATCAAGAGCGTTTACATATCCATCGCCATTCAAATCGCCATATTTATCAGGCATTGGCAATTGAGATTTAAGTCCAAGTAAATACATTCTTATTAGTGCAAAGTCGATTGAATTCACCATATCGTTACCGTCTACATCACCGTACAAAATGTCTTCTATTGGAGTCGGTGTAGAATTTGGCAATTCTTCAATCGGTGTCAGTATAGGATCAGTTGCCTCAATTTTTACTATCTCTGTTTTACCGGTATTAATACTGTCTCTAGAGTTTATACCTTGAATAACAGGGCCTTGAGCAGTATATGTCCCGGGACTGATTACCCTTGCATAGTATTCAATGTAATTATTCCAGGCTGAACCGCTATATACATAAAAGCTCATCTTTTGACCTTCGCTATTCCAATATGAGTTGTATGGTTTTAATCCTGAAGGCAGATAGTCGGTTATCTGGTAGGTACCATCAAAGGCCACGTTGTTAATATCCCAATCGAGCCTTACTTTAATAACATCTCCTTGTTTTAAAGTGTTTGAGGATAGAGGAGTACCATTTGTGAATAAATAAGTTCTTCTTACTGAAATGTCTTCATCTAATGCATTTATTTCAAGCATATCTTCCTTGAAAATAGATACAGCAGACACAGTGCCTTCAACCTTTGTGACATTAAAATCAGCCATTTGGAAAGGTAAAAGCGAAATATAGTGGGAGGAACCGTTTGCCACCGATACAGTTTTGCTTTCGCCAGCTAAAGAGTATGTAATTTTACCTTCAGAAGGTTCTTGTTTTTCCAGCGCATTTGACATAAACATAAGTCTTTCAATACCTATAAGGATATCTCTCGTATAATTCTTCTGGCAATAACCATATAACCCAGCACTTTCAGGTGCTTGAACTCTTGCAGCGAGATACGCACATAATGCGGTGACTTCGAGAATATTATCCTTGTCTCCCTCAACATTAACTCTGTAATATGGCTCAAACTTCTCTACATAGGAGTAAATTCTGTCTTTGTATATTTGCTCTGCTGTTGAAATATCTCCAAGTTCACAGTAAGTTAATGCAATATAACTTAAGTCTTTCACACTTAAATTATCTATTTGTGAAATTTTTTCAAGCTCTAATAATACAGGCTCTTTTAAAACTGAAAGTCCGTATAGAGCTTTAACTTTATCTGAAGCATTTTTACTTTCGAGGTTTTTATAGTAGTAGTCTTTCAGAAGTTTTGAATTTACCATACTCTTTGCTAAAGGAGTAAGCTTGGCTGTGAGTTCAAGGTCACTTTCGGAATAGGGTAATAGCGAAAGACCTCCGTCAGGCTTTTGGTATTCACTAAGTGATGGTTTTTGCAGTTCACTGCCGGTGTTGAAATCCTTGAAATATTTTGCTATCAAATTTGCAGCAGTATAATTGGATATAATTTGGTCAATTCTGTTGCCATAAGAGTACCTAAGGTTGAAAAGGTCACTTAGGTACATACCGGTACTCTTATCTTGGAATATTACGTTGGTATAACCGGATTTTCCGCCTGAGATATTCATATCCTGATCTAAATCATAAAATATTGCTTTTTCAATTTGATAATAAGATTTTACTACGTTAAAACCATGTTTTATGGCATCGGAGTATCCTTTGTCAGAGTATGCCTTTATGGTTATATCTTGTTTACCTTCCTTCAAAGTCCAAAGAGGTATGTTGATTCTTTCAAAAGCCTTGCCTGTCACAGTTAGCTTTGGACTTGATTCGTCCGAACCGGTTACCTCAAAAGTAATATCGTCATTTTCCTCTAAACCGTTACCGTAAGCGTTTACACCTAAAATCGGCTGGTCACCTTCTAAGTAAGTCGTATTAAAGCTGTAATTAATGAAAAATGGAAGGGTAACAATCATATTTACTTTGTCGCTTCCGGCATGTAAATCTTCTGATATAGCAGAAAGAGTCACTCTCCATGAGGTTATATTATCAGGGAGTTTGAAGGTAGCTTGGCCTCTGCCGTTTTTATCGGTTTGAATTGTAACAAATTGGGCTGTATCCTTGAAATCTTCTCTGACACTAGGTTCAGAGGAAGATTTACCGCCACCGGCGCCAGCGTCGGCACTTACAGGAACTGCGTTGTCCCTGTCATAATATTGACCTAGATCTAAAGAGTGGGACTTTCCTTCGAAATATACACCAGAATTTACATGAGTGTATAATACACCTAAAAGATCAATATTCTGATCGAGTAGATAGAAGAAGGCTTCGTCAACAACACTTATATTTATTGTTGATTTCACAGGATTTCCGTTCAAATCTTTAACATCAAGGTTTATAGTAACATTATCTCCCGGCTTATAGAAATCCTTATCTGTTGAGGCTTCAATTGTGAGGTTCTTTTCCTGTATATCATATGAGGCAATATAGGACCGAGACACATATGTTTTGCCATTGAAGTAAACACCATATACTGTTGTATTGGGGATATCCTTTTCGCTGAAATTGAAGGAATAGGAGGATGTATTATCTGTACCGTAGTCATAGGTTCCGTTTTGTGATTTATAGTATAAATATTTTCCTTCAGGAAGAGGTTCGCCTCCGTATTTGAAGCTCACATCAACATTTTCGCCTAATTTATAGGAACTCTTATTTCCTTCAAGGGTATAGGTTGGGTTATTATAACGTGAGTAGTCATAAACCTCGCCACAATACAGAGTGTAGGACATACTTCTTCCGTTGCCATCGATACTTCCTATTTCTACAGAATAGTAACTGTCTGGAATATTAGGAGCATCAAAACTATAGGATGCGATTCCGTCGGAAGAAGTGATCATTGAAAAAGTATTTAAAGTTTCTCTTTTTAAATTGTAGGAATATCTCTTGTAGGTAGTTTTATTTATATAGTCATAATAGGTTCCGTTTTCGGTTTTTATCCATGTATTTTTATATATAGTACCGTGTATTTTTTGATTACCTACAGGAGCTCCAAGATAATCGTAGCTGTGTTTTGCAGTTCCGTCATTGAGGCGGTCAAGAACAATTCTATTAACCTTAGCCGAGACGCTCGCTTTTCCATCTTTAATTTTTGCATTGGATTGAATATCTATGTCATTAACAAATACACGCAAACTATCTGAAGCCTGAATTTGACCGCTTTCAGGAAGGGTTGCACGTGCATAGATTGTGGCTGAGCGTATACCTTGAACATTAGAACTTGCAGTAGGGGAATATTTTATACCTAGATTTCCTTTTAAGTCAGCTTTATTTGTTGTGCTAGGTATGTTTCCGCCTAATTGATAGTTATTTACATCGTAAGTAATATTTACATTAGAGACCCCTGTGCCTTCAAAAAAAGCTGCTTTTATGTTGAAATTAGCCTCTTCGTCGACAAATATAGCGTTCTTATCTTTAGTGATCTCTAGTTTGTAAGAAGGTTTGGTGTAGTTTTCTATCTGTACATATTGGTTGATAATTACTCTGTCTCCATATTTAAGAGTAATATAGTAATAGCCCTCGGGAAGCTCAGGTAGTTTAATTGAGCCCTCAAAGAAGGAGTTGTTTACATCTAAATTTTGTTTAATTATAGGAGTTGAATTTCTGTAATAATAATTTTGGTATAGTTCAACAGTCAAATAATCAATTTGTTCATTATCATAACGGTTTTTGATAAAGCCCCACAAATTAATGGTGTCATCTGACTTATACATACCCCTATCAGTATAGAAATAGCTCCAGTATTTATTTTCACTATAACGGGAATAGCTGCTGCAGTCTAAGACGGAAGATTTACCTTCTTTAGTTGTCACAATCATGTATCGATTATACCGGTTATAAGAATAATAATTATAATAGTAGTTATTGTTATTGTTCACAGGTGTACTTAAACTGTCAAAATTGGCTACACCATCGTCCCCGGAATAATATACGTCATCAAAGCCTTTGTAACTTATACTTGCACCATCTATAGGGCTTTGAGAGGATAGGTCATTGAGCCATACAAGGGTTTTGGTATTGCTTTCCGATATGTACATTCCTGTGTTTGTTATTTGCAAGAAGGTTTGGAATTTAGTATCCTTCCAGTTTCCGTCAAGAACATAATAACCTTCCGGTAAAGCTTGAGGAACCTTTAAGTATGTATATC
Source organism: Bacillota bacterium (assembly GCA_023421115.1). GTDB lineage: Bacteria > Bacillota > Clostridia > Acetivibrionales > Acetivibrionaceae > Acetivibrio. The sequence goes on from JAEZUI010000077.1 coordinate 34,194, forward strand.
CATACCGTTTGGAGGTGTCTTCATTTAAAACCTGTTCAAAATCAAGGACTTTTTGCAGCGTATCAACGGGAGTGAACTTTTTACTATAGCTGGTTGCCCAGTAAGGTGTAGAGTTTTTTTCTTCAACGGCAGTGAAAAAGGAATCAAAATCATTGAAAGCATAAATGCCGATTTGAGCATTCATAACAGGAGGTGTAAACGTTCTGCCATTATTGTTGTAAAGTGAATAATTAACTAAAACTTCAGGGTTTTCGTTGGGTGAAAAATCATAAAGATATCTGTTTACACTAATGGAGGTGATAATTTGATCCGGTAAGGGAGTACCATTTACAGCACGGCTTGCTGTTTCAAAGGTGAAAACATAATCTTCATCTATTTCTCTATTAGTACCTTGAATTTTTATACCTTTTTTTATTCTAACGGTATATACTGTCTCATATTCAAGTCTATCAGGAACGAATACAGCTGTTTTTTTGTGAATTTCAAACTTACCTCTAACAGCAGGAGTAATTTCGAAATGTTCTTGAATGTCACTAAAGTTTTCGTGACTAAAGTTAATTTCTATTCCACTGTTTACAGGTACATTTATAGATTTCTCTCCCGGAAGTGATCCGGTTATTTTAAAGTTTGATTGTGTTTGAAACACCCAGGTAGTCTCTTTATCCATATTGATTCTAAAAGTATAGAGACCGTTTTCCATGAGAGGTCTTGCCAGTTTGATGCTGTAGAAGTTTGTGTCTAATTCGTAGATGTTTGGTGCTGGCTCTCCATCAATAGAAAAAGCATTACGGATTTCTTCTAGAGAATAACTAGCTTCTGTTTCAAGAAGAAATTCGGTGTCGGTTGCAATTCCTGTAGAATCGGAGTTTTGAGCGACTAAACGAAATCCGTTCTTAGGATAAGCCTCAATGCCCGATGCAAAACCGGAGGTCATAAGAGAGGCTAGCATGGCTACAACTACTACTAGGAGCATTACTTTCTTAAACATAAATTTTCTCCCCTTTACTGTTTTTTATTAATAAATAACCTAAGGTTAATCTTAGTCTTAGATAAATTGATTAGACGTATGGAATGAATAATGGTTCCATGTTTGTGAAAAGTTAACAATAATATACTACAATGAGATATGATACTTGATAATATTAATTCAAAATAATAACTGCTCAATCGCAATTTCAAAAAATCTGATTTAATGGGTTTTGTAACTTAAATATTGTATAGGTTAATTTCTGAAATAGCCTATATAATATTGATTACTTCATATTTTGCACATTTGTATAATATTAGTGTATCATATTTTATTAGATAACATCAACATAAACATTGTTCAAAAGGGCGCAAAATTAAATTTTCATAATATGAGAATATAATTCTTGCGCAATAAATATTATTCATATTTTTCAAACATAAACCACGAAAAATAATACGCGAAATTATTTAGTTTCATAGTCATCCACAAGAATATCAATTACAAAATCCTTCTCCTGCACTTGATTTCTTTTCTTACCCGCTTCCTCGTCAGTTATAAGATAATATTCATTTGGCTTGCTTTTACTATCATTCCATGTAACATCTATGAGCTTCCACTTACCGTTTATTTTAACCTTATTCCATGCATGTCCCTCACCACCTACTAATCCACCAACATATACTGCCTCAAGACCTGCTTCGTCTGCCAAAGCTTTAAATGCGTACGCATAACCTGCACATACGGCTTTTTTGTCAAGGAATATACCTGCAACATTCCAGGCGTTTTTGAATAATTCTTTATCAACCAGAAATGTGTCTTTTGAATTTAAAGCATCATAATCGTATTCGGCCGTATTTATAATATAATCGTTGATGGCTTTTACTTTCGCTTCATCAGTCATACTACCCGAAATGATACTAGCAATAACACGGTATACCTCCTCCGAAACTAACTTTTGCAATTTAGTACGCTCTTCACTCGAAGTGACTTTGTATTCAACTTCAAGAATTTTAAGATCCTCAATATAGTTTAATCCTTTAACGCCTAATATGTATGGGTTCTGTGCCATAGCTTCACCTGCAGCATCATATATGCTAATTCCATTTGATTCATCGAGCTGATTACTGACATCAATATACTGATTACCTGCAATCATATTTGCGGCCAGATATTTTGTAAGAGGGTTTGTGGCATTAATTTTATATGGAACATCCGGTTCAGTCCGGCTGATCTCAATATTACTCAGATCCTTGGTTTTAGTACTGTAAGTATAGACAGTCAATTCTCCAGTCTTATACTCCTCCAGTTTATTTCTTTCTGCTATTCGCTGTGCTTCGCTCTGGTAATTCTTGATATCAAAACTGTCAAGCCGATACTCACCTTTAAACATCGTATCTTTAATAGTGTAAGGTACAATACAGGTTGATACTTTTTTATTAAAGCTTATTTTGCCATTATCATCTTTGTCAAAAAGAGATTTTTCTCCTATTTTGATATTGCTTATATCTAAAACAATTGTACGAAGTGCGGTTGAACTGTCTGCCATTGTAACCGGCAAATGTGTAGGAATATCATCAAATGTTCTAATGTCACCCACGTTTGCCTTCATTTCTCCAACAGCATGGTATGCAACTGAATACGGAAGTCGGTTTTCAAGTGAACTTCCGTTAATTGTATAAAAGGCCGAGGTGTCATCGTCATTTGCGGCAACAATCCCAAACATATTATCCTTAATCTCTTGTCCTTCCTTTAACATACCATAGGAAATCAAATCATCATCTGAATAATGAAAGATCTTAAATTCTCTGTTTTGTGTTACTATTTCGTCGCCGCGTTCGAGAGCTTTTAAATGAAATTCATCCTGTTCTACTGTTGACCACTCAGTCTTTGCTGTTGAACCGATAATTTTCAGCCACGTATCGCCTTTCTCTATTTTAACAATATAGTACTTTGTGGCATTTTCAATAGGCTCCCATGAAAAATGTCCTACACCCTGATTGTCAACTGAAAAAGATACTACAGGCTTACTGATAGTCTTCTTTACTGTAAAGCGGGTTACAAGAGGTTTTGGGAGTGGCTTCCCCGATTTGGGATCAAGTTTCTGGACAATGAAATACTCATCACTTAATCCCCATTCGCCCGATTTGGAAAACAGCACTTTTTCACCGTTAAAGATATCCATTATTTCAGTACGTTTAGGCTTTATGACAAATCTTCCCTTATCATAATCTATATCTGCATCGATTGCATTAAAGGTAAGACTCGGCTCGCAAAAAACTTCTATTGCCTTGTGATAATCAAGCTTTGTTCTAAAACCTTCAAGTTTTTTCAGGTCATAGCCTGTTTTTGTGTAAAAAGTCTTTTTAGTATTTACATTGAGTTGCGGCTTTGTATACTCATATGGCATATTATCACCAAACTGGTCAGTTTGTGCAACTTTACTGCTGTACTGTGCATTGTCGCAGGCAACCCCAACAATTATAAAAACAATAACTGAGGCAATAAGCAATAATCGTTTCATAATAACGCCTGAAACGTATATATTAACACTGGTTTCTTTTAGCATATATCCCCCTTTAATTAACTAAAAAATAATAATATCTTATTTTATTATAACTTTTTCTTTGTAATATGAAAATAGCCTTTTAAAGGTTAACAGGAACTTGTTAAGCAGGAGTCCATTTCCTCCTTAGACTGTGTAGGGTTTCACAGACTTCGCCTTCTACAATAATCACTATCAGCATATTTATACTGGTTATGATTCGAATAGATAGGTATTTGCTTTTTTCATAAGATCATATAAAATTCTGTTTTTCACAACTAAAAGCAAAAAATTATCCAAAATAATATCCATTCGCTTTAATTTTAGATAAAAATCCCAAAATAATATTGTCCTTAGGTATTGAACCTCCTGCACAAAACAAAAAACAGCACTACAAACTTAAGGTTATAAGAATCTATTCTTTAAAACCAGTCCTCATATTTTGGCATTTCATCACAAGTTTCATAATCAGGAAAAACATTATTAGAACTGTGTTCTTCATAATTACCGTCTATATTTTTGCCGATATTTTCGTTATTTTTTCCATTGTTTCCAATTAACAATGAATTGGCCAATATAAAATGTTCAAATTATTGTGGTGTTTTGAAATGATTAAGCGGATCATGATTCTGAATTCGTAACATCAACATTGTTCAAAAGGGGCTAAATTAAGTTTTTTAAAGTGGAAATTGACCATTTTTTTAGATATCACCTTATCCAAAGGCTTGATTCTTTATGGTTTTATAGAAAGAATAAATATCTGTAACTTTTCACATAAAACGCCGTGGATTTAAAAAACAAATCCAACGGCTTTTTATTATGCTTATTTCTAATAAAGTACTATTAAGTGTCCACGAAGATTACTTCCATTCTTTATGAACAGTACTTTTTCTAGTTACAACATAAATCCCTAGGCCAATCAGAATCAATGATATAACAAGTTTAAAGTCGTACCACGAGCTAAAAACACTTAAAACATTCATAGATAAGAAGGAGAGTGCAACTGCTAATAATATAAAAATGGGTATAAGAAGTCCTTTTGGTCTTCCACTGAAGAGATAGAGCTGGAAAAGGCCTATGGCAACAGATAGCACATATATAGGCCAGGTCAAATCTGCAAACTGCCAATTTGTTATCACTTCAAAGAAATACATCAATCCTATAGTTGTAAGTATACCACCGGGAACAAGTAATCCCGGAGATTTTCTGTTTATAAAGTAACCTGCTTCAAAAGACAGACCTAAGCAAAGCAAAAGCATTGGTAAAAAAAGCATTGGTGAAAAGATGTTAAAGTTAAATAAATTTTCCGATAGCAGCAGGCCACCAAATACAATCATTAAAATTCCCCAAAGATAATTACTTCTTCGCATTAAAATATCCTCCAATATTATTATAATAAATTAGGTTATATCAAAAAAACAACATTAAAACTTGTTTTTCCACTTTTATGATATTATACTTGTATCCAAAAATAATGTCTGATGAATTAATAATTTTTTATTTGCATCAAGATTAATTATTATACTTGTATTTTTGGTATAATTAAACTATAAAATGTGATTTTGAAAAATAATTATATAGAAACATTTTGATTTGAATAATTTGATGTTATTAAGTTTGGACTATAAATGTTGGCTTGAAACATCTTCTTGCATGGGGGAAAGGGAGTATTTATATGGGGGCTAGAATATTAGTAGTAGAAGATGAAAGGTCTATAAGAAGTTTTATTGTTACAAATCTTAAGAGAAATGATTTTGAAGTTTTAGAAGCTGAAAGAGGATATGAGGCTTTAAGACTTGTTAAACTTGAAAAGCCTGATTTGGTTTTATTGGATATAAAGCTTCCAGATATGGACGGCTTTCAGATTTGTAAGGAGATATCCTGTTCTTATCCAGAAATATCGGTGATAATGCTTACTGCATTAGGACAAGACCTTGATAAGGTAAGAGGTCTTGAGTTGGGTGCTGACGATTACATAATCAAACCTTTTAATCCTATGGAGCTTATAGCTAGAATTAAGGCAATACTAAGGCGTATAAACAAAAACATACAAAAAGAAGATGTCTGTATTGGACCCTTCAGAGTTGATTTAGAGGCGCAAAGCATATATAAGGACAATGTATTACTGGAATTTACTCCAAGAGAATTTTGTTTGATGAAGGTTTTTATGAATAATATAAATAAGGCATTGAATAGAGATGAAATATTAAACCTTGTTTGGGGTGAAGATTTTGTTGGTGATCCGAAGACTGTAGATGTTCATATAAGACGTTTAAGAGAAAAAATAGAGGACAACCCATCAAAACCTAAATTCATAGAGACGGTATGGGGACGAGGCTATCTGTGGAGAAAGGGTGACTAGATTGAAAAGTATTAAGGGCAGATTGGTTGGAAGTCATCTTATTATTATTTTGTTAACCGTTACTATTTTTAGTTGTATTCTTGTGTTTTTGTTAAGGCAATATTATTACGGAGATGTAGAAACAATTCTAAATGAGCAAGCGGAGTTCGCAGCAAATTCATATAGTAATTATACTGATGTGGAAAGTCTAGAACAAAATGCTAAAAAGCTGCTTGATAACATTTTTGTAAATACTTATGCTCAGGTTCAAATCATTGATGTCGAAGGGAAAATTCTTGCAGACTCTGAAGAAAGTTGGTCAGTAGGTACTAAAGTAAATCACCCCGATGTACAGAATGCGATAAAAAGCAAGAAGAAGACAAGGTGGATAGGTGAGGTTTCTTTAACAAAGGAGCGTGTATTTTCCATATCGCAACCTATAATTGTGAAGGATGAAATTATTGGCGTTGTCAGGTTGACTTCAACGCTTACGGAAATAGACAGTATAATATTGAAGATGGTTTTGTTTTTTATAGTAATAGGAATTGTAGTTGTATTGCTTGTACTGGCGGTTAGTTTTTTTCTTTCAGGAACCATAATAAAACCGGTTAAAGAAATAACAAATGCTGCAGAAGAAATAGCGCTGGGAAGACTAGAGGTACGTGTTCCTAAAAGATATGATGATGAAGTAGGTAAGTTGGCAGTTACACTCAATCATATGGCTGAGGAGATATCAAATCATCAAAAGCTCAAGGATGATTTTATTGCTTCTATTTCTCATGAGCTTCGTACCCCTCTTACATCCATTAAGGGGTGGGCTTCAACATTAAATTCAAGTGACTTTAGCAATGTGGATGAATTCAGGGAAGGTCTTGAAATTATTGAAAACGAAACAGACAGACTGGCTCTTCTTGTAAATGAGCTGCTTGATTTTTCCAAGCTTGCATCAAAGAATACCTCTTTAGGAATTGATGCGTTAGATATTGGGGAGTTTCTTTGTGAAATAAGAAATCAGATGAATCCAAGAGCGCATAGACAAGGGATTATGCTTGAGTTGGAGGTTGAGGATGACTTGGCCTTAATTAAGGCTGACAGAAACAGATTAAAGCAGGTAATGATAAACATCCTAGACAATTCACTTAAGTATACCCAGGAGGGTGGACAAATTAAAATTTCAGGAAGATCTAAAGAGGAAGAAATAGTGATTGGTGTTGAGGATACCGGGATAGGTATACCGGAAGACGATTTGCATAAGGTAAAAGAAAAGTTCTATAAGGTGAGTACTTCATTTTCAGGTAATGGACTAGGACTTGCCATATGTGATGAAATAGTAAGGTTGCATAATGGTAGAATGGAAATAAGAAGCATATTTGGTGAAGGGACAAGGGTTGATGTTTTTTTGCCGTTGCCCATAGGTTGAATTTTAATATTCTGTAACCTTTTAAAATATTCAGTAATGTAGAATTAATGTATGTAAGAGTTAGCTACAGTGACGCTTAGGAAAAGTCTAGAAATGGAGAATTTATATGAAATTGAAGTGTCTTAGTGTAATAATAAATGTGTTAATTATATGTATAGCAACAGGTTGTAATTCGCTGCCACCAACAAGAAGCTTAATTAAACCACCAAAGTACACACAGGCAGTAACTGAAGATAATGCTGATTTTAAGTCCATCGCAAAAAGTTTCTTGCCCGAAAGTACGAAATTTTTATATCCCATTCATCCAAACGGTGCAGATGCAGTACAGTTTGCAGATATTGAAGATGACGGACAAGATGAAATTCTTATTACCTATAAAGGTTATGAATTAGGTAGCAGTTCGGGGGCTATTGTATTAAAAAAAGAGAATAATGAATGGCGTGAGATTTGGCATGAAAAAAATGTGGTGAATGTTTTGGGTCTTGATTGGGCACAGTTTATTGATATAAATGATGATAATGTTTCTGAACTTTTATTAGGCTGGAATTTGGGTTTTGAGGTCGGATATAACTTGAACATAATTTCATTTAAAGATAAACCTAATAAAGTAAGTAGTATAAAATATAACGAAATGGATATCGTTAATGTTTCCGGAGCTGAAAATGAAAGAAAGCCCGAAATTGTTTTGACAAGGAAAGAGGAGGACCAAAGGGAGATTAGTGTGCCTCCATTAATCTTAAGATGGGTTGATGAAGGGCTTGTGCCAGCAGAAGATGCGTATTACAGCTATTATAAGGACAGCATTAATATACTTAAAGAGGGTATGGGAATATACGATAGAAATTTTATAAACTGGTATAATATGGCTGAGATGTTAGTAAGGTCTAATAGGGCACTTGAAACAATTGAAGCTGTAGATAGAGCTTTAAAGATTATTCCAGAGCACTACGAAAAATACAGGGTCAAGTTGGAGTTATATAAGGCAGAAGCGCTGATACACGAATGGAAGTATTTTGAGGGTAAGTACATATTGGACAGTATTTTATTAAGAGCTGTAAGAGGTGAAGTTCATTGCACCAATGATGAGCTAGCAGAAATATATCTGAACTTCGGGAGGGCCTATAGGGGGCTTAAAGACTACAAAACTGCTATGGATATGTACAAGAAATCTTACGACATAATAAAGGTTGATTATGATGAAGGAACAGAGCTTTTTATTCTAAACACTTTTGTTGTAAAGAAAGAAATGGCGGAACTGGAAGACTTAGAAAGGTTAAAGAGATAGGTTTTTATATATCAAGTAATTAGGTGATTCCAAAAAGATAACTGGCCAAAGGGTGATTCAAAAAGGTTAGATTTAATGGGGTTGTGACTTTATTATTGTATTTTGAAATGGCCTTAGAGGTTATTTCCGCTATACAGCTGGTTTTTTGCGAAACATGTAGATAGGGAAAAGGTGAAAGGTTTAAATGAGCGTTGGTGGATTAAGAGATAAATTCAGTATAAAGCTAAATAATCAGCAGTTGCTGGCGGTCAATCATTTGAATGGTCCAGCCCTCGTTTTGGCGGGACCCGGGAGCGGTAAGACAACTGTAATCACAGCAAGAATTGCGCACCTTATTTTAGATTGTGGAGTAGGGCCAGAGAATATTCTGACGCTAACTTTTAACAAAGCAGCACGTGCGGAAATGGAACATCGGTTTAAAAGGATTTATGGAGAAGATATTTCTAAAAGAGTTCATTTTGCAACCTTGCACAGTTTTTGCAGGCGAATTCTACGGGATTATGAGAATAGGCAGGGGAAGAAGTTTAAACTGATTGAAGGGGAAGAAAAGGTTGAGGAGAATAAAAGAAAGGTAATTAGGGGGCTTTATCTACAGATAAATAATGCTAAAATTAATGATGATGAATTAGAGAATCTAATTAATGAAATTGGATTTGTAAAGAATAAAATGATAAAGGATATTGAAAAATTTGAGTCGGGCATAAAAAGCTTTTCGCTTATTTATAAAGCATATGAGGAGTATAAAAGGACCAATCTTTATATTGATTTTGACGATATGTTGACCTATGCTTACAATATTTTATTAAAATGTCCCGATATACTGCTTCACTATAGAAGCAGATATTCTTTTATACAGGTGGATGAGGGGCAAGATCTATCTAAAATACAGTTTGAGATATTAAAACTACTTGTAAATCCACAGAACAATAATATTTTTATTGTTGCAGATGATGATCAGTCCATATATGGCTTTAGAGGAGCCGAACCTAAATACATTCTGCAAATAGCACGGCATTTTAAAGGGTGTAATGTATTATATCTTGAGAATAATTATCGCTCAACAAAGAATATCGTTGATATAAGCAGTATGCTTATCAGAGTGAACAATCACAGATTTGATAAAAAACACACTACAGATAACGATAAAAAGTACGATCCATTCATAGTGCATGTGCAAGATAACAATATGCAGCTTAACTACTTAATAGAAAAACTTGAAATGCATCTAAAAGAAGGTTTAAGTATAGCAATACTATATCGAAATAATTTGTCTTCTATTGTAATTGCAGATAAATTAGATCGTAAGGGTATATCCTTTAAGGTAAAACAAAACAAACTGTCATACTTTAGTCACTGGGTTGTACAAGACGTAATTGCTTTTTTTAAGTTTGCAATAGATACCCGAGATGATGAATCTTTCTCTAGAATATATTACAAAATGAATCGTTATATATCTAAAGCGATGTTGGAATGTGCTTTAAAGGGTAATTGTGAGAAGCATATTATTGATAGAATTTTAGAAAGTGAAGAAGTAAAGCCGTTTCAAAGAAATAGGTTTGAAGACCTTAAAAAAGATTTTGCTATATTGATAAATGTAAGACCTGTACAAGCTTTGAACTATATAAAGAGTAGCTTTAATTATTTCGATTATGTAAAGAGTTATTGTGAAAATACCGGACTATCTTTTGATTATTTATGTAGACTGTATGGTATTTTAGAATCAATTGCTGAAGAATGTTTGACAATTCAAGATTTTTTGAAACGTGTGGAAGACTTGAAAATGATGTTTGAGAGTACTGGAAATATGAATTATAAAGAACGGATTACTATTACTACAATACATTCTTCTAAGGGACTTGAGTATGATGTTGTTTTTTTGGTAGACCTTAAGGAGGACGAAATTCCGGGCATGAATGTTGTTGAAACGGCAAAGCAGAATAATGATTATTCTATTTTAGAGGAAGAACGAAGGCTGTTCTACGTAGGTATGACTAGAGCAAAGGAATATATCTATCTCTTGTGTCCCGGTGCGAAATCTGCAAAATCGATTTTTGTAAAAGAAGTTGAAATACTTATTCGTAATGCTGCAATCAATGAAGTGGGAGAGGGATTGATAATTGAACATAAACATTTTGGAGAAGGAGTTATTGTTGCCGTTCTTGAATGTAAAACAGACCAAACTCTTTTGGAAATTGATTTTAAAGGAGTACGAAGAAAGTTAGATTTAGGAGTATGTCTAGATAATGGTCTTATAGTATTATAATTCTATAAAATATGTAAGGTGTTTCAAAAACATTCATTAGTCAATATACATAGCTCCAACCCGATAATGAAGCTTTTTTGATATGCCCATTAACCAGTTATTTTTTTGGAATCACCTAAAGTTGAATTTTGTTGTTTGTATTGTTGGAATTGTGGAATAAATTAAATGAAAAAGATTAGTGGCAAAAAAAGCAAAATTGATGGCATATTTTATATTATTATGGTAAAATTTTAATTAAGGCAACTCATATCCTAATAAGTTCTCAAATAATCACTTCTTTTGAATAGACATATACTTATATCTGGATAATGAGATTATATAGATAATTTTATTTTAAAGGGGAATAAAGATCGTGACAAAAAAATACTTATCTATCTTTTTAACTATGCTGATTATAGTTAACGTTTTTATTAGCAATCTTTTTCTATCAGTTCAAGCAGCAGATTATTTAGGATCATATGATCAAAGCACTAATTTTGGTATAGCAAATGATTTTAATCTTTTTATTCTCGGTAACCACACACAAAGTCAGGTCGATTCAGAAGGCAGAGTTGCTGTTGGAGGGAACGCTACTTACTCTGACTACGCAGTAGGCAGTAAGCTTGAAAGGTCTTCCACACGTGCGGATTTAGTTGTTGGAGGTAATGTAAACATTACAAGTTCACAAAACTTGAACGGAAATACTGTAATCTCCACTAAGAGCAACATAATCAATTATGGTATGGATCATCCAAACAGAGTTAATAACCCTATTAGAGCGGATATTATTGATTTTGCAGCAGCAAGAGTATTTTTTGAAAACGCGTCTCAAACATGGTCTAAATGCGAAATTAATGGAATTTCCCAGGTTAAATATGGCCAATTGATACTTGAAGGTACAAACTCCGATTGTAATGTTTTTTTAATTGATGGCAATAATTTAGAAGGAAGTGGTCTATCCTTAGACACCATTTATCAAATTAACATTATAGTACCAGAAGGCTCTACGGCTTTAATAAATATTAAAGGTAATAATATTGGCTTTGGTAACTATTCTATTTTTTATAAAGGAGTGGCTGCTACCACTGAAAATGGACAGTACTTTTTGTGGAACTTCTATGAGGCAACTTCATTATGGAATAAAAATTTAACAATTAAGGGTTCAGTATTAGCACCAAAAGCAGATTGGGTTTCAAAAGGATATGGCAATATCGAAGGAAATTTTATTGTCAATTCATTAAGTGATGGTCCTGATGGGTCTCACATAGAGGCACATAATTCACTATTTAAAGGAAATCTTCCACGCTTAGAAGGAAATAATAACATACCAACAGTGCCCGACTACAATGAAATCACAGAAAAAGGTACAGATGTATCAGGAAAAGTGGTAGGAACAGATGCAGATGGAGATACACTAACATATGCAAAGAAAATAGATCCAGCTAATGGAACAGTAGAAGTAAAAGCTGATGGAGCATGGACATACACACCAAACCAAGACTATACTGGGACGGATGAATTTACAGTAGAAGTAAGTGACGGAAACGGTGGAACAGCAATAAGTACAATAACAATAGAAGTAACTCCAGCAAATGATTTACCAACAGTACCAGACTACAGTGAAACAACACCTGAGGACA